>DATFQX010000411.1:0-2925 GCA_035263865.1 Xanthobacteraceae bacterium | reverse complement strand
GACGCTCGAGGAGTATGCGCGCACCAGGTGATCGTCCGGTACCACCTCGTCGAGCCGGAACTCGTAGAAGAGCTGTTCCTGCTCGTGCTCCAGCCGCCCCATCATCGCCAGCCTCCGCAGCGAATCCTGTCAGAGCGACGGAATCACTATAGCCACAAGCCAGCAACAGACTTTTGCAACAAAATCTGCCAAAAGCGGACGTAGACCGTTTCTATTTTGCAAATAGCAATAGAGCCACGCCGATGCGGAGACGCACCCCGGTGTCATGGCCGGCGAGGTAACGGTCTTTTTTGGGGGGGCGGGTGGGGTGCCTCGCGCCTCTAGGGCAATGCTTTTCCGCGCCCCGGCGCCATCGCGCAGCTCGCGGGAGGCTCGGCAACGCGCAATCCGCCAGAGCCAGTGCCAGTGCCAGTGCCAGTGCCAGTGCACTGAGCATTTTATTCCTTGAGAGTCCGCTGTTGGCCGTCCCGGGCGGTCACCCTCAATCCGTTCTCATATTGGCGCTGCGGATTACTCGCCCGTAGTCCTCGTACTGCTTGCGCAGGAGTGCCGCGAAGTCTTGCCCGCAAATGCCCGCCGGGAAGAAACCTAACTCGTTGAGCTTGGCTTTGACTTCGGGCTTCTGCATCGCCGCGGTGAACCATTCCGCAAGTTGGGAAAGGAGCGCATCCGGTGTGTGCGCTGGCGCAAACAAGCCCCACCAAAAATCAACCTCGAAGCCTGGGTAGGTCTCGGCGATTGTCGGCACACCGGGCAGCCCGGCGACCCGCGCCGTCGATGTCACGGCGAGAGGCCGCAAGGTTCCGGCTTTCAGGTGTTCCGATAGCGGCGCATACTCGGCAAGCACGGCAGTAACATGATTTCCGAGCAGAGCGTTGATTGCGGGCCCTCCGCCGGAAAAGGGCACGTAGGTAAAATCGAGTCCGGCGTCGTGCTTGAGCTTTTCGAATCCGACCTGGTGCGTTGAGCCCGGACCCGCACTGGCGAATGTCAGCTGGCCCGGGCGTGTGCGCACGGCCTCCATCAGATCCGCGAAGGTGCGGTAGGGCGATGCCGCGTTCACGGCAAGCACGCCCGGCGAGCTGACGAGATAACAGACTGGATCAAGGCTGGCGAGTGGATCAAAGCTCAACTTGCGCAGATGCGGCCCGATCAAAAGAAATGGTGCGTTGATCAGCAGCGTTTGGCCGTTCGCGGGAGCGCGCGCCACCGCTTCGGTGCCGATCATGGTGCCAGCGCCCGGCCGTGGCTCAATGACGAACGAACGGTTGTTGAGGCGGCCGACCTGATCCGTAAGCAACCGCGCGATGAGGTCGCCCGCACTGCCCGGTGGCACGGGGACCACCACCTTGATGACGCCGGTCTGGGCCGGCGAGGTCGGCGGGTTGCATATGAGCGCCGCGAGGGCGATCCCAACAGCGAGCCAGCGGGACGGGAGAAGAGCCATTGTTCGCCTCCGCGATTTGCGGCTTGGCCTACACCCGGCCACGCAAAATTTAAAATACATAATAGAGGGGAATGGTATAACTTTTAGCTATGAAGCTGGATTCCCGCCTGCGCGCCTACGCCGCCTTTGTCCGGCGCAAGTCTTTTTCGGCCGCGGCGGCCGAGTTGCACATCAGCCAGCCCGCTGTGTCGAAGCACATCGCCGATCTGGAGCGGGAGGCTGGCGTCAAGCTCATTGAGCGCCGCACGCGCGCGCTCACCGAAGCAGGCGAGTATCTCGCCGGTCACGTTTTGCGCGCCGAAGCCCTGCTAAAACAGGTGGCCAGCGGACTCGCGTCGCTGCGCGACCCGTTATCAGGTGCCGTGTCGATCATCGCGTCGGGCAATCCGGGCACTTATGTGTTGCCGCGCATCGTCGCCGCCTTCCAGAATGCCCACCCCGGTGTGCGGTTTCAGTTTGAGCTGGCTACCTCGTCCGGTGTTGTCGACGCTGTGCGCTCCCATCGAGCCGAGCTCGGGGTCACCGGCGGCTTCATTGCTGCACCGGAGCTGGAAGCCGAGCCGCTGTTCGAGGATGAGATCGTGGTGGCCGGGTCGCCGAACATTTCACCACGGCAGCTCACTCGCGACAATCTCGAGGAGCTGACATGGATTTCGCGCGAGGAGGGTTCCGCGACACGTGCGATCGCCGATAATGCACTCGCTGATCTAGGTATCGTCCCGCGGCGCCGGCTCGTGCTGCCAGCCTGGGAATCGATCAAGATCGCTGTGCGCGCGGGCGAGGGCATCGCCGCATTCAGCCGGCAAGCGGTGGAAGAGGAGCTTGCGTCGGGAGTGCTGGTGGCGATTCCGTTCGGCAGCTGGCGCGTGCGCCGCTTGTTCTCATTGGTGCGCATCCGCGATGCCGCGCTGACGCCAGCCGCGCAGGCATTTGCTGATATGCTCCGTAGTCGTTGCCGCGCATACGTCGCTGCTGCGCCGCGGCTGCGCAAGCGGAGCGGGGGTCAAAGCGGCCCTTTGCCTGCCAAGCCCTAACAGAGGTCGCGCTGACCATGTATCCGATGAAATGTTCAACCTTGGCATGTGCCGCAAAGAGCGGAAAGGAATGTCTGCTCCTGGCGCTTCGAAGGGCGTCGACAATAAGTCGACGGAGCAGGAAAATCGGTTCAATGGATACAGATATTTTTTCGGGCGTTAATCGCGGTTTTCGCAGCTGAATGCTACGCGCTGCGACGCAGGGATCCTGGGCGAAATCGCGCCGATCACCGGCGTTGTGCGTCACAGCAAATTTTCAGCGACGACGGCAGCTATGGGTCACACTCGGACCTCAGCGGCCGCTCGCGGCGCGTCCGCTTTGCCCCCGTAAGCGGACATCGCAATGACTGTGCGCTAGTTCCGCTATGTGCCGATTGTGTTGCAAAAGTCGTTTTGCACTGGTGATCGAAAATTCGGAGGGCCGTGGACGCGGCTTTCGTGTAA
>DATFQX010000410.1:0-3367 GCA_035263865.1 Xanthobacteraceae bacterium | reverse complement strand
AACGCTGAGTGCCCGGCGCCAGGATAAGGCGGCGTTTCTGTCTTCGAGTCTCTATCTGACCGGAATGCTTGCCAGTGTTGCCTTCGGAGTTTTTCCTAATGTGCTCCCGTCCAATGCCACGCCGGATTTTAGTCTCACTATCTACAACGCGGCTGCTGCCGACCACGGGTTAAGGGTCGGCCTATTCTGGTTTATCCCCGGCATGGCTCTCGCCACCGCGTACTCGATATTTGCCTATAGGCATTTCGCCGGCAAGGTGGATTAGCGGTTAGACGATCCAGGCGCATCCCGCCCAAGATCACAGCAGGGTGACACGATTGCTATCATAAAGAGAGCCGAAACCATGACCAAGCAGGAGCCGTTTAGTTCCCGCACGGCGGCGACGCAGTCTCGTCTGCGCGGAGCAAAGGTGACCCAGAGTGTGTGCCCTTATTGCGCGATCGGCTGCGGCCTCCTTGTCTTCACGAAGGCGGGGAAGGTGATTGACATCGAAGGCAATCCGGAAAGCCCGGTGAACGAGGGCCGCCTCTGTCCCAAGGGTGCCAACACGCTCCAGTTCGTTGCCAATGCACACCGCGTGACCACGGTGAAGTATCGGGCGCCATACAGCGACCGGTGGGAGGAGAAGCCGCTGGACTGGGCGATGGATCGCATTGCGCGACTCGTCAAGGAGGCCCGCGATCGCGACTTTGTCGAACAGAATGCTGCGGGCGTGACAGTCAACCATCTCAAGAGTGTGGCGTCGCTGGGCGGCGCGACGCTCGACAACGAGGAGAACTACCTGATCAAGAAGCTCTTCACCGGGGGCTTGGGCATCCTCCCTATCGAGAACCAGGCCCGCCTCTGACACAGCTCGTCCGTGCCCGGTCTGGGCACCTCATTTGGTTTCGGCGCCGCCTCGAACCATCCGCGCGACTTGGCGAACAGCGATTGCATTCTCGTCATGGGTTCGAATATGGCCGAGTCACACCCGGTCGGCTTTCACTGGCCGGTGCTAGCTCAGCACCGCGGGGCCGTGCTGATCCATGTCGATCCTCGATTTACACGCACCTCGGCGGTCGCCGACGTCTTCGTGAAGATCCGTGCAGGAACCGACATCGCATTTCTCGGCGGGATCATCCGCTACATTCTGGAGCACGAACGTTATTTCAAGGAGTACGTCGCCCACTACACGAATGCAGCGACGCTTATTGCCGATGAGTACTGCGAGAAGGACGACAGTGGGTTGTTCGCGGGTTTCAATCCGGCTACCGGCGCGTATGACCTCACGCCGGGCGCCTGGGAATACGCATGCGACATGCGTGCCGACGGGGCTCGATGCTTGCCGCGAACCGATCCGACACTCCAGCATCCGATGTGCGTGCTGCAAATCATGAAGCGGCATTACGCGCGCTACACTCCTCACGCGGTATCGCGAACATGCGGCTGCCGTCCCGAGGATGTGGTCAAGGTGGCAGAGCTGCTCTGCCGGAACTCGGGCCGCGAGCGCACGAGCGCAATCGCCTATGCGCTCGGGTGGACCCAGCATTCCACGGGCGCGCAGATGATCCGCGCTGCTGCGATCATTCAGCTTTTGCTCGGCAATGCCGGGCGTCCGGGCGGCGGTGTTCTGGCGCTGCGGGGGCATTCGTGCATTCAGGGAGCGACGGACATTCCGGTCCTATTCGACACGCTGCCCGGCTATCTGCCGCAACCGCGGGCGGTCGCCGGCCATGCCACCTTGGCGCAATACCTGGCCAACGGCAAGAGCTATTTGAGTCGCCGCGGCGACGTTCCCAACGGACTCTGGAAAGAGGATGTCGTCCGGGGCGTGTGGCACGACATGCCCAAGTTCACTGTCAGCCTGCTCAAGGCGTGGTATGGCGAAGCTGCGACGGGAGAGAACGACTACCGATATAACTGGCTTCCGAAGATCGACGAAGATCTGTCCGAGATGAGTTATTTCTTCAAAATGCACAAGGGCCACATCCGCGGAACGTTCCTGATGGGGCAGAACCCAGCGGCGGGCGGTCCCAATGCTCGGCTGCATCGCAATGCCCTGCGGCGGCTCGACTGGCTGGTGTTCCGGGACTTCTTCGAGACGGAGAGTGCCAGCTTCTGGTATGCGGATCCCGAAGGAGTCGACCCCAAAACGGTCCCAACCGAGATCTTCTTTCTGCCAGCAGCATCGGTGATCGAGAAGGACGGCTCGTTCACGAATACCGAGCGCATGATTCAGTGGCACGAGCGAGCCATACTGCCGCCAGGCGATTGCCGCTCCGATGCCTGGTTCGCCTACGACCTGGGTAAGCGGCTCAAAGCGCTCTACAAAGATTCACCCCTCGGGCGTGACGCGCCTCTGCGAAACCTCACCTGGGGCTATGACGGTGGCGATCTCGGGATCGAGGGCGAGCCCAATACCGAGAAGGTGCTCCAGGAGATCAACGGTTATCATCTCCGCGAGCGGCGGCAACTGCGCGGGCCGGCCGAGCTGGCCAGCGACGGTTCGACCGCCTGCGGATGTTGGCTCTACTGCGGAATCTTCCCAGAGGATACGACGAACCTTGCCCGCGCGAAGGGCAATCAACTGCATGGAACAACCGTCTATAGCGAGTGGGCGTGGGCGTGGCCCGAGAACAAGCGCATCATGTATAACCGCGCGTCGGCCGATCCGGAAGGGCGACCGTGGTCGGAACGAAAGAAGCTTGTCTGGTGGGATGAAGTGGCGCGGCGATGGACCGGCCATGATGTGCCGGACTTCGAAATCGATAAACCTCCGAGCTATCGTCCGTCAGATGAAGCCCAAGGGATGGCCGCGATCGGCGGTGATGCCCCGTTCCGAATGCACCCGGACGGTCGCGGCTGGCTATACGTGCCTTACGGTCTCAAAGATGGTCCGTTGCCTATCTTCTATGAGCCGCTCGAATCGCCCTTCCTGAACACGTTGGTTGGTCAACAGTCCGATCCTTTGACGGTCGTACCGGCGGACCCGATGAATCGGATTATCCCGCCCGGTGATCCCGCTTATCCGCTGATCGCGACCACCTACCGCCTGACCGAGCATTATCTCAGTGGAGCGATGAGCCGGTTCGATAGCTGGTTGGGCGAACTCCAACCGGAGATGTTCGTGGAGATCAGTCCCGAGCTCGCTGGCGAGCGGGGAGTCGCCAACGGCGATTGGGTGGTCGTCAGCACGCCGCGCGGGGAAATCGAATCAAGGGCCCTGGTGACGCCTCGACTAACACCTGTTATCGTCGACGGCCGGCCTGCCCATACCGTCGGCATGCCGATCCACTGGGGCTATGCCGGCGAAACCGTTGGGGCAATCGTCAACAATCTTTCCGCGCTCTCGCTCGATCCCAATGCCGACATCCACGGCGCTAAATCC
>DATFQX010000409.1:0-2680 GCA_035263865.1 Xanthobacteraceae bacterium | reverse complement strand
GTCGGCCGGCACACCCCAGGCTTCGAAGTCTCGCGTAAGGGAGTCCATCATCGCTGACGGCCCACAGACATAGAAATCAAAGGCCGTTGAGGGAATTAATCGCTGCATAGCAGCTACATCTATGTGTCCGGTATGAATGCTGGGATCGTCCATCGCGCCGGTCGGACGAGAATAGAAGACATGGAGGTGGACGTTGGTGTGGGCTCGGGCAATGGTCTCCAGGTGAGTGCGCATGATGTGCTCTCGATCGTCGCGCACACCAAAGAGGAGCCATACCTCTCGGGGTGACCCCGCGGCCACGATGGCGTTGAGCATGCTTAGTAGCGGGGTGATGCCGATGCCCCCGCCGATCAGCACCAGCGGCCGGTCGTGCTGTTTCAGGTCGATGGTGAACGCACCGGCCGGCGCCTTCGCCTCAATCCGGTCCCCGACCGCGAGCCGGTTATGGAAGTGGCTCGATACAAGTCCGGCCTTGGCGCGCGTCTCTCCCGGACGAGGCCCGATCCGCTTAATTGTGAGGCGATATCGGTCGGGCCGTGCAGCGTCCGACAGCGAGTAAGATCGCACGACAGGGCGCTCGACACCCGGAATCGCCAGCCGAACGGTCAGGTACTGGCCCGGCAGATAAGGCGGCAACGGTCGTCCGTCCTCCGGTATCAGGTGGAACGAGGCGACATTTTCGCTCTCGCGCACTTTCTCTCGCAGGCTGAAAGGGCGAAAGCCTGGCCATGCCGGACTTGGGTGGGCGGACCGCCGCTGGACATCTGCGCGAACCCGGTTGAGTTGTTCCTTGAAGTAGTCTCGCCAGTCGTCGGGCAATGCCGCGACACCCACGATGCGCCGCAACCCCTCGAGATCGTCCCTGTCGCGGGCATAGAGCCGCGTGATCTCCGAGAGCGCTACGGAAACGCTGGCTCGTTCGATTAGGAGTACTGGGTCTCCCGCCGCAACCTCGCCCTCGGCGACCACCTTGAGATAGAAGCCCATACGCCCGCTGGCGAGAAATCGCTTGACGATATCCTCATGACCAAATTTCAGCCCCAGCTTGAAGCATGGCAGTCGCGGCTGGGTCACCACAACCTCGGCCGAGCCAATGCGAAACCTGTCGCCAATCTGAAGGGTGTCCTCTTGCAGACCTGCGGTGGTTAGATTCTCGCCGAACATGCCCCATGTCAGGGTCATGTCACTATGAGGCGGACGGACATACAATCCGCTGGTCAGCTCCCAGATCAGGCCATCCGGCCACCGTCGTCCAACCCGCTGCGCAACCTGCTCACACACACGCCGGATCGCTCCTGCGTAGTTACGGCGCTCGCGCAAAGATCGCCACCCGCTTTCATGCACGACCCTCGCGCCCTGCCGCAGGGGTGATCGCGCCGTCGGCGAGCGCGTGCCGGTTAAAATGTCGATTATCGGGTAGCACCGCCCGACAGCCGCACGGTAAACACCGAACCCTTGCCCGGCTCGCTCGTCACCGTCACATCGCCCCCCATCATGCGCGCAAGCTTGCGAGTGATTGCAAGGCCGAGGCCCGTGCCGCCGAAGTTCTGAGCAGTCGTGGCATCGGCCTGGCTGAATTCCTCGAACAGCTTGGCCTGGCCGAGGCCTGTGCCACCGAAATTCTGCGCGGTCGAGGCATCGGCCTGGCTGAACTCCTCGAACAGCTTGGCCTGCTGCTCAGACGTCATGCCGATGCCGGTGTCGGAGACGGCGAACTCGACAAAGCTACTGCCATTGCTCACCTTGCGTGCCGCAAGCTTGACCTCGCCCGCTTTGGTGAACTTGCACGCATTGCTGAGGAGATTGAGAAGGATTTGCCGCAGCCGCATGGGGTCCACGGTGAGGACACCCAGGTTCTCTTGGGCGTCGACAGCGAGACGGTTCTTGTTCTTCTCGGCAAGCTGTCCGGCGGTCCCGATGACCTCGTTGATCAGCGGTGCTAGCTGTACGGTTTGTGGGTTGAACTCGAGCTTTCCGGCCCCGATCTTCGACAGGTCGAGCACCTGGTTGATGAGGCTGAGGAGATGAGTCCCAGCGCGGTTCACGCGCTGCAGCGGCTCCTGCGCCTTTTCCGTGCCGAACCGTGTGGCGTTCGTGACCATCATTTCGGTCAGCCCGATAATGGCATTGAGCGGCGTGCGCAGCTCGTGGCTTATGCTGGCGACGAACTGCGACTTGTGCTCGTTCGCCCCTGCGAGCTGGCGACTCTTGTCCTGGATTTCCTCGAACAGCCGCACGTTCTCGATCGCGATCGCCGCCTGATCAGCGAAGGTACTGACTAGCTCGATTTGCTTGTCGGTGAACGGCTCAACGGTGCTGCGCGTCAAGATCAGCACGCCGGTCGGATTGCCCTCGCGCAGCAGCGGCACGCCGAGGACTGTGCGCACGTTGGCGAACCCGGATCCTACAGTCAGCCTTATCTCCGCATCTGCTTTGGTGTCCACGACATGAACGGCCTTGCCTTGGAGTACGACCCGGCCGGTGACCGAACCACGATCCGGCCTGAGCGCATGCCCTTTCATGTACTCCTTCTGCTCCAGGGTAAAGCCGTAGCTCGCGACATGATGGAAGGCGCCGTCCTTGGCGAGCCGGATGGCAGCCCGATCCGCGCGGCAAAGGCGTGCCGCCGACTCGGTGAGCGTGTCGAGCACCGCCTGCAGATCGAAACTCGAGCGGCTGA
>DATFQX010000408.1:0-3055 GCA_035263865.1 Xanthobacteraceae bacterium | reverse complement strand
TTGCCGTACCCCGGAGCGGTAATCGGAGGCAGCCGAGATGGACGGCGGGCGCGATTGCGCCGCCCGGATTCATCTCCACCCACCGAAACTGAGGTTTTCTCTAGGTTTCCAGCTCTCGATCACGTTCCGTTCCAGGATGTGGTAGGGTGTTTGGATGCTGGGTCGTTAGGAGCCCTATGATGAAATTCAAATACCAGATGAAACTCTTCAGCGCCGGCCAACCTCCCGATCAGATTGAGAAAGTCCTTAATCAATCAGGCGAATCAGGATGGGAAATCGTGGCAACCTTCGTAAAGCAAGATTCTACTCTGTGCTTTGTGCTGAAGAAAACCACAGGGCTGAAACTGGCGGCGGAGTAGCTGCCGCAGTTGGCTGTTCAGGAAGGGATGGTATCTCCCGACATGAGAAAAAGTTCGGCCCCTTGATCGCTGGGAGGCCATCAGCCTTTGGCAATTCGCGGGCCTCCGGCTGATTGGTTGGGATTTTTGGACCTTCATTCCAAAAGGCGACATGCCCGTTGGACCTGCGTAATACTGGAGGTTCTGGACCGCGGGGGCATCTGCCGGCTGGGCGCATGTCGCGGGGGCCTCATTCTCACCGCCACCAGAGACGTCTGACGACGCTTTCGATCTCGCACTGGTGCACATTCGCAATGGCTGACGCACGGTCGGCCGTTCGGCAGAAAAGATGTTGCGGGGAGGCGTTGAATGCAGCACTCGTTAAATTAAAATCCGTCGAGGATGGGACCTGTCGTGACGCCCGGAATCGACATACTGCACGAGCTCGGTAACCGGGCGCTGTCAGGCTCCAAAAACCTCGCCGACGTCCGCACGCTCCAGACGTCTGACCACAGAGAGCCTCCACTGCCTCTTTGCGATGCCTCAGCGACTGGTAGCACGGTGCGGTGTCAGCACGAGCTGGACGTAGTCGACCCACCCTCGATTATAAAACTTTTCCAAGAGCACCCCTCCGATATACCCCTGGTGGACACTGTCGAGGTGATATGCATGCAAGAGGCGGTCGCACTCCTCATCCGACCGGGTATGCACGTGGTAGCGCTCACTCAGAGGCGCCCAGGCGAGCACGGAGAGGCCTGCCGCGTGCAACATGGCTTCTAGCCCGTCTTATTCATGACAGAGTGGAATTGGGGTGGCAGAGGTAGCGTAAGCTTTTGTTCTGGCGTAGGATTTGGTTACTGAAGCCAACCTTTGGCCGGGATCAGAGCACGCCACGCCCACCATGTCCGACGATAATCTGCTGCCGTTCTCCTTTCCAACCGTTCAACGCAAGAAGATCACTGCCGCCTTTGATGGCGGACGGATCACGTCGGATGGCGGCGTCATGCTGCTTGCCCAGGCGGAGCGTCGGCTCGGCGTCGCCGAGCGGCTCGCCCAGGTAATTCCGGACCGGCGCGATCAGGACCGTGTCACCCACCTCCTGCCCGACATCCTGCGCGCTCGCATCTTCGCCATTGCCTGCGGCTATGAGGATGCTGACGACCTCGACCGGCTGCGCTGCGACCCGGCTTTCAAGCTGGCCTGCGGGCGGCTGCCCGACAGCGGGACCGATCTGTGCTCGCAGCCGACCATCTCGCGGTGGGAGAACGCGCCCGCGCTGCGCGACCTGATCCGGCTGATGGGTGTCATGGTCGATCTCTATTGCGCCAGCTATGCGACCCCGCCCGCGGCGGTGACGCTCGACATCGATGACACTGTTGATGTCGTTCACGGCCACCAGCAGCTCTCGTTGTTCAATGCCCACTACGACGAGCGCTGTTTTCTGCCGATCCATGTCTATGACACAGCGGTGGCGCGGCCGGTAGCGGTACTGCTGCGTCCCGGCAAGACGCCTTCTGGTAAGGAGGTGCGCGGCCATCTGCGCCGGCTCGTCCGCCGCATCCGCCGGCATTGGCCTGCGACCCACATCACGATCCGCGGCGACGGGCATTACGGCCGTCCGCAGGTGATGGCGTGGTGCGAAGAAAACGGCATCGATTTCGTCTTTGGTCTGCCCGGCAATGCAGTGCTCGCCGATGCCGTCGAGGAGGCCGCCGACGACATCCGCACCCGCCGTGCACTCGATCATAAACCCTGCCTACGCGGTTTCGCTGAGACCCGTTATCAGGCCCAGTCCTGGAACCAGCAACGTCGCGCCTGCGCCCGGATCGAGGCCACAACGCAGGGGCTCGATATCCGCTTCATCGTCACCAGTCTCAAGACCGGATCGGCCGAGCATATCTACGAGACGATCTATTGCGCTCGCGGCCAGGCCGAGAACCTGATCAAGCTGCACAAGACTCAGCTCGCCTCCGATCGCACCAGCTGCCGCAGTCCGCTCGCCAACCAAATGCGTCTGATCCTTCACACCGCCGCGTATTGGCTGATCCTCACCGTCCGCGACGCAATTCCCAAAGCGCACCTGCTCGCCACTGCCGAGTTTGCAACCATTCGACTGCGCCTTTTGAAGCTCGGCACCCGGGTCATCGAAACCGCTTCCCGAATACGGTTAGCCTTCGCTGCTGCTTGCCCAGAGGCTCGCCTCATCCGCCACATCGCCGCCGGGCTGATGCCCTCCTCACCGTAAGCCACGGGGCCGCTATCGCCCCCGCCTACCCCGTCCCGAAACCTCCAGCGCCCGCCTCAAGCATAAGATCCCAGCGATGAAACAGACGCGGCGCACAACCGCGCTTCCGATTGTTACCCTTGAACAGCGCCATTCGTCCTTTGCCGCCTGATGAATAAGGTGGGCTAGTCGAGTTCGGCAGTGTTGTGGATGCGCTGCGCTCCGCCACTTTGGCAAGACCCGCACGTTGGCGGAATGGGTGTGCGATCAGGCGGCATCCGCACGTCAGCGCCGTGGCCCCGTATCCGGAGGCGCGGGAGGCGGTAATTGCGGCGCTGCGCGATCTGGACTCCGCCAGCGTGGCTGGACTTCCCGGATCTGATCCGGGCGATCGCTCGCGTGTAATCGGGATTGACCAGAACGTTGTTCTGGATGCAGCGCTAGGGAATTGCTGTCCCCCAACTCGGTAGCCGCGGTAAACCGGTTGTAGAGC
>DATFQX010000407.1:0-15983 GCA_035263865.1 Xanthobacteraceae bacterium | reverse complement strand
GAAGCCGGAAAACCGTGCAGGAGAACAAGCTTCGGGGCGGTTTCTTTACCGGCTTCACGATAGAAAATATTGAGACCGTCGATGTTGATGTTCTTGAATAGCATCTGTTGGCCCTCCGCTGCTAAGGATTGCCCCCACGTGTCCGGCTCAGGCATCTCAGGCTGTTCGGCTGACCACTTCACATAACCCAGACCGATCACCCGCAGTTCCGTGGTTCGTTTGGCGGGGCCGGGGCCGCCAACCGGCCCCGCACATCGCGTCTTATTGGGGAAAAGGGGAACGCCATCATGAACATACGATCCATTGTTGATGTGGCCTGCGTTCCGGTGGCTGCGGGTGCGGCCCTGAATGCGGCCGCTATTCAAGTCCAAAGTGAATTATGAGTCCTGACCACGATGACATGATTTGCTGCAGGGCATGAGTCCGCTTTTGGGCGGTCGTTGCGCCTCTGGCCCTTCAATCACAGCAAGCCCTTCGGCAGGTGGAAGGCTCTCACCCGCAACGGCAGTGATCCGCTCAATGCGCCATATCCCGGACGAACCGGCGACAAAAGCAACTTGAAGTGGCAAGGGCATGGAATATTGATAGATTAAGTAAGTCTATTGATCGTGCAAACCCCCTTCATGCTTCATGGACTCCCGCGCCGACGAGGTGATCGAATGAAACGGCGCCAGTTCATCACGCTGCTCGGCGGCGTGGCGGCCGCGTCGCCGCTCGTAGCCCGCGCGCAGCAACAAGCACGGGTTTCGGTAATCGGATTTCTGCATCCAGGATTTTCGATTCCGGATCGCCTGCTTTTGATGCCCTGCGCGAGGGCTTGCGTGAGGGTGGGTATGTTGAAGGCGACAGTATGAAGCTCGAAGCGCGTTGGGCGCGCGGCAGACCGGAGCTCCTTCCGCAGTTGACGCAAGAGCTCATTCAACTACGCCCCGCTATTATTGTCGCAACAGCTCGTCCTTCGATAGAAGCAGCGAGAGCGGCGACGACTACGATTCCGATTCTCGCAAACGATCTGGAAAGCGATCCCGTCGCCAGCCGCTATGTTGAGAGTCTCGCGCATCCGGGAGGTAACCTCACGGGTATGTTTTTGGATGCGCCGTCATTGTGCGGTAAGTGGTTGCAGCAAATAGGGGACATCGTTCCGAATGTGACGAGAGTCGCGGCTCTGTGGGATGCCACGACCGGCACGTATCAGCTGGATGCGATGAGGGCGGCGGCGAAGGGGAGGTCGATCGATCTTGTGATCGTGCAGTTTCGCGACAACGCCGGACTGGAGACGGCGCTCCAGTCTGGCCTCGCCCAAGGACCGCAAGCCGTCATTCAGCTTGGATCTCCGCTAACCCGTCAGGCAGGTGCCCGTATCGCGGAAATCTTGTCAGCTGGTCGTATCCCCGGAATATCGCAATTTCGAACCTTGCCCGACGGCGGCGGTCTGATGTCCTATGGCCCGGACCTGATCCAACTCTATCGCCGAACCGGTACGTTCGTTTCCAAGATTCTTCAAGGTGCCCGCCCCGCCGATCTGCCCATCGAACGCCCTACCAAGTTCGAACTGGTCATCAACCTTAAAGCCGCGAGGGCGCTGGGACTCGAAGTGCCGCCGATCATGCAAATGACCGCCGACGAGGTGATCGAGTGAGGCGCCGCGAGTTCATTTTGGCGCTCGGCGGCGCGGCGGCCGCGTGGCCGCTCGCGGCGCGCGCACAGCGGCCGTCGATGCCAGTGATTGGATTCCTCAACAGCACGTCGGCCGCTCCTTACGTACCATTTGTAGAATCGTTCCGGCGCGGCCTGGGTGAGACCGGCTTTATCGAGGGTCAGAACGTCGCGATTGAATTTCGTTGGGCGGAGGGCCAGTACGACCGGCTACCGGCGCTTGCCGCCGATTTGGTTCGCCGTCGGGTGGCGGTGATCGTGGCGACAGGCGGCCCTGGCCCGGGACAGGCTGCAAAGGCAGCAACAGCAACAATTCCGATCGTCTTCAACAGCGGCGCCGACCCGGTGCGGGAGGGCCTTGTCGCAAGCTTCAACCGGCCAGGCGGCAATGCGACTGGCGTGAACGTGCTGCTCTCAGCACTGGAAGGCAAGCGCCTCGGGCTCTTGCGCGAAATGGTGCCGAATGCCGCGCTGATCGCTGTGCTGCTCAACCCAGCAATGCCAACCTTCGACGACCAGGTGAACGACGTTCAGGCAGCCGCCTTCTCCGTGGGGCAGCGCTTGCACATTCTGCGTGCAAGCAACGACGGCGAGATCGATGCTGCCTTCGCGACGGCGGCGGAGCTGCGGACGGGCGCACTGCTCGTCGGTGCCGACCCGTTCCTGTTCACCCGGCGCGAACGTTTGCTAGGACTGGCATCCCGCTACGCCATCCCGGCCATTTATGAACTGCGCGAGTACGCCGCTGCCGGCGGCTTGATGAGCTATGGGATCCGTCTCGCCGAAGCATATCGCCTAGTCGGCGTCTACACCGGCCGCATTCTCAAAGGCGATAGGCCCGCCGATCTGCCAGTCCAGCAACTGACCAAGTTCGAGTTCGTGATCAATCTCAAGACCGCCAAGGCGCTCGCCATCGAAATTCCAGCGCGGCTTATCTCTTTTGTCGACGAGGTGATTGAATGAAGCGGCGCGAGTTCATCACGCTGCTTGGCGGCGCGGCAGCAGCATGGCCGCTCGCAGCGCGCGCGCAGCAGCCGGCGCTGCCTGTGATTGGATTTGTATATCCCGGTGCGCCTGAGCTGAGTGCAGGTGTTGTGGCCGCGTTCCGCAAAGGCTTGAACGAAACAGGCTTCGTCGAAGGCCGCAATGTGACGGTCGAATTCCGCTTCGCCTACAATGATAACGCTCGGCTGCCGGAATTGGTGGGCGATCTGGTGCAGCGTGGAGTGGCCGTGATCACCACGCCCGCCAGCACACCGGCTGCACTCGCGGCCAAAGCTGCCACCACGACAGTTCCGGTCGTCTTTAGCGTCGGGGCGGACCCGGTCGAAATCGGTCTGGTTGCTGGCCTCAATCGTCCCGGCGGCAATGCGACGGGTATCACCTCCATGAATGCTGAGCTTGGGCCCAAGCGGCTGGGGCTCTTACATGAGCTGCTTCCCAGGGCCGTACGCTTTGCCGTGCTGCTCAATCCAAATAATCGCAATATTGACGCCTTGACCAGAGATTTGCAAGCGACGGCTTCGGCGATCGGTAAGCAAGTAGACGTATTGACCGCCAAGAGCACTCGCGAGATTGATGCAGCTTTCCTAGCCCTGTCACAAAGACCTGCCGACGCGCTCGTAATCACTCCCGATCAATTGCTGGATAACCGACGTGTGCAGCTCGTCACGCTGGTGACGCACTATCGTTTGCCTACGATTTATCCATTCCGCGAGAATGTGGAAATCGGCGGCCTGATGAGCTACGGATCGAGCGCGGCTGAGCGGGATCGGCAAGTCGGTATCTATACAGGGCGCATCCTCAAGGGGGAGAAGCCAGCCGACCTGCCGGTGATACGCGCGGCGAAGTTCGAGTTCGTCGTCAATCTGCAAACCGCAAAGGTTCTCGGGCTTGACGTACCGGCGACGCTGCTCGCCAGCGCCGACGAGGTGATTGAATGAAGCGGCGCGAGTTCATCACGCTGCTTGGCGGCGCGGCCCCCTTTGGCGGCTACGCCCTCGGGGTCTTAACCAGCGATGTTTGCGGCAATCCCGCGCGAGGAGGATTGAACCTCGCGGGCGGCTCGCGCGACACATAGGGATTGTTGACCCCAACTACTTGGCCCCGCCCCGTGCGGGGCCTTCTTCTTTCAAGCCGGTCGGTAAAAGCAGGGCTCAAGCCGGTTGGCGGAGAGTTCGATCACCAGCAGATCGATACGGCGGGTGATGCCGGTAGCCTGCTCGGCTCGGCGAGGAGCGCCGGCTGTTTCGTTTTCGCTCTCGTCTGTGCCGCCTCGATGGCGAATGTTTCGCCTCTTGATCCCGCTCAGGTCGACGTCCTGAACGGCGACCCGATCCGCGTTGGTGGCCGGGCGCGCCGATAGCGCTTGCTGGCCAACATGAAACCGTTGGCGCCGCTCACGCGGCAGTACTGCCATACCACGTAAGCAATGTTCGGCAGTGATATGGTGGTCACATTCCCCTGTAAGGATCGTCGCCACCCGCTTCGGGGTCGATGAGGACGTTCAAGTGGCACTGATTGTCGGAGTGCCTGATTCTGCTGAATCCTCGCCATCTCGTGCGAGCCTGAACGGCCTTGACGGAGTCAATTTTTTCAATGCTGCTATGTTGGCTGGTTTCGGTCCCTATGTAGCGGTTTATCTAGCCGAGCAGAAATGGACGCAGGAAAACATCGGTTTCGTTCTGACCGCGAGTGGTCTCGCTGGCTTGCTTGCCCTGATGCCCGGCGGCGAACTGCTGGATGCGGTCCGCTCGAAACGGGCTCTAGTAGCGCTGGGCGCCAGCATGGTCGCTGCCACAGCACTCGTTATTGGAATTTGGCCGAACCTTCCACTCGTTTTCACCGCCCTGGTGCTCCACGGAACCACTGGCGCGTTCCTTGGGCCGGCGATCGCTGCCATCAGCCTCGGCGTAGTCGGTCACTTGGCTTTGGCCGAGCAGCTCGGGCGCAATCAGCGTTTCGCTTCCGCCGGATCGCTGATCGCGACCGGACTGATGGGCCTGATCGGGTATTTGCTGTCGTACCAGGCGATGTTCCTGATTGCCGCCGCACTTGTTCTCCCACTGCTCGTTGCACTAGCTGCGATCCCTCCAGCCGATATCGACTTCGCGCGCGCCTGCGGCGCCCCCCGTCCCGATGATGCGTCCACTCAGCCCGCGAGGACCGCGCATCGAAGTCTTTGGAAGAGTTCGGGGGTGCTAACCTTTGCCGCTTCCCTGTTCCTTTTCCAACTCGCCAACGCTGCCATCCTACCGGTTGTCGGAGCCGCTCTCGTATATGACGGAGAACGCTGCTCCTCGCTCATCATGGCTGCATTGATCATCCTACCGCAGATCGTCGTTGCCCTCTTGGCTCCTTGGGTTGGATGGCAGGCGCGAAGCTGGGGTCGCCGGCCGCTACTCCTCATCGCGTTCGGGGCTCTGCCGATCCGTGCGCTGTTGTTTGCCTTGATCGCAGATCCACTGTTTCTTGTCGGCTTTCAACTGCTTGATGGGATCAGCGGAGCGATACTCGGCGTGCTCACAGCATTGGTCACTGCCGACATTACGCACGGCAGCGGTCGGTTCAATCTGGCTCAAGGCATCATTGGAACTGCGTCCGGAATCGGTGCTGCTCTCAGCACAGCACTCTTTGGCTTGATCGCCGCGAATTTTGACCGCACGGCAGCATTTCTGAGTATGGCGGCGGTAGCCTTGCTTGGCGCCTCGATCATGTGGCTCTTGATGCCGGAGACAAGGCCGTCGACCGAGAAGTAACCCATCGTTGGCAGACCGGACATCGCCGAATGACCTTTTCTGCCTCGATAGACACACCTCGCTCCCGATCATAAAATTGCTAGGAAGTCGTCGGGGAGCCTGGCATGAGCTTGAAGACGATTCTCGCCGCCAAGGGCGGCAACATCATCTGCATCGAACCGACAGCCGATCTGGCAGCGGCGGCGAAGCTGCTCTCCACGCATCGCATCGGCGTGCTGGTCGTCCTCGACGCCGGCGGGGGCCTCGTCGGCATTCTGTCGGAGCGCGACATCGTGCGCACAATGGCCGATGTCGGAATTTCGGTTCTGCAGTTGCCGGTTGCGCAGGTGATGACACGTAACGTCTCCACCTGCGACGTGAACGATTCGATCAGCAGCGTTATGGACCGCATGGCGAAAGGCAAATTCCGGCATATGCCGGTACTCAACAAGGACCGCATCGCCGACTTGGTATCGATCGGCGACGTGCTAAAGTGGCAAATAGAGACGATACGCGAAAATATCCGTCAATTAGAAGTCTCTATTACCGAGTTGAACCTGATGAGACTCTAGCCTGGCCCATTAGTCAGCGGAATTGGTGCCGCTATCGTCGCTTGCTATCGCCGACGAGGTGATCGAGTGAAGCGTCGCGCGTTCATCACACTACTCGGCGGAGCAGCGGCGCGGCCGCTCGCCGCTCGCGCGCAGCAAAGCCGGGGACCCTGGCGGATCGCATTTCCACAAGATGAAGCAGGTTCAGCTGGCTCTACCAAACGGTACGAGGCGTTCCGCAACGGCCTCAAGGAATTGGGCTACGCGGAAGGCGACAATATTGTCATCGATCGTCGGCTTGGCAGCGGTTCCAGGGAGAGCCTGATCATGCTGTGCAAGGACATGATCGCAAAAGGCGGCGACGTGATCGTCGCAGGCGCCACCAATATAGCGCTCGCCGCGCAACAGACGACGAAGACCGTGCCAATCGTCATGCGCGCCGCGGCGGATCCAGTCGCCGTCGGACTTGTGGCAAGCCTGGCCCGGCCAGGCGGCAATATTACCGGCGTTACTTCTCAGGCTGTCGACCTCAGCGCAAAACGCTTGGAGGTGCTCAAGAAGGTCTTGCCTCAACTACAGCGCGTCGCTGTGCTGTGGGAGCCGCAGGCACCTGCGAGTCGCGACTCTATGCGCGAGACCGAGGCGGCGGCGCGCGTACTCGGGATCGATATCGAAGGTTTTGGTGTGAACCGCGCCGACGACCTCGCTGGTGCCTTTCAATCCATTGCTGCCGGCGGGTTTAATGCCCTCGATGTCCTGGCGAGAGGGAGGACGAAGCCATTGGCACTCTTTTGATCCGTCGCTCCGAGGTAAGGCCATTCACGGAAAAGCAGATTGCACTGTTGACAAGTTTCGCGCGCCAGGCGGTGATCGCGATTGAGAACGTAAGGCTGTTCAACGACGTGCAGCAGCGCACGCAGGAGCTCAGCGAGTCGCTCCAGCAACAGACCGCCACCGCCGATGTTCTCAAGGTCATCAGCCGCTCGACCTTCGATCTGCAGGCAGTGCTCGACACTCTGGTCGAGTCGGCCGCGCGGTTATGCGATGCCGATACTGCTGCCATCCATCGTCCAATAGGAAATGGCTACCCCTATGTTGCGAGCTACGGATTTTCGCAGGAGTTCGATGAACATATGCGGGAGCGTCGGTTCGTGCCTGGGCGCGGGACGGTTCTGGGGCGAGCGCTTATCGAAGGCAAAGTAGTCCAAATCCCCAATGTTCTGAACGATCCGGACTACGCCTTGGGCGATGTCATAAAAAAAGTTGGTGCTCGTACCATGCTCGGCGTTTCCTCTGCTGCGCGAAGGAAGTCCGGTCGGCGTCATCGTGTTGACGCGGCGCACGGTGCAGCCATTCACCGAAAAGCAGATCGAGCTAGTGACTACCTCCGCCGATCAGGCGGTGATCGCGATCGAGAACGTGCGGCTGTTCGACGAGGCGCAGGCGCGCACGCGTGAATTGTCCGAGGCGCTGGAGCAGCAGACCGCTACCGCCGACGTGCTCAAGGTTATCAGCCGCTCAACCTTCGATCTCAAGTCGGTGCTGCAAACGCTCGTTGAATCGGCTGGCCGCCTTTGCGGCGCCGACTACGCCACGATAACTCGACGGAAGGACGGGGCGCTCTTCTTCGCGGAGGCTTACGCTTACTCGTCCGAGTTCATCGAATATGTCAAGGCGATGTCCGTCGAGCGGGGACGCGGGACGGCGACTGGACGGGCCTTGCTTGAAGGTCGGGTGATCCATATCGCCGATGTCTTGGCCGACCTGGACTACACCAGGGCAGAAGCTCAGAAGTTAGGTGGCTACCGCACCGTACTCGCCGTGCCGATGTTGCGTGAGGGCATCCCGAGCGGCGTTCTGACATTGACGCGTTCCAGGGTGTGGCCGTTCACCGAGAAGCAGATCGAGCTGGTATCGACTTTCGCCGACCAGGCGGCACTCGCGATCGAGAATGTGCGCCTGTTCGATGAGATCCAAGACAAGAACCGCCAACTCCAAATGGCAAGCGAGAACAAGTCGCAGTTCGTCTCCAGCATGAGCCACGAGCTGCGCACCCCGCTCAATGCCATCATCGGATTGACCGAAATGATGGTCAAAAACGCGGCACGCTTTGGCACAGAAAAGGCGCAGGAGCCGCTGCAGCGCGTGAACCGCGCTGGTACTCACCTCCTTGGCCTCATCAACCAGGTGCTCGACCTCTCGAAGATCGAGGCCGGAAAGCTCGAGCTCAACCCACAAACCGTTCAGCTAACGTCGCTGATCAACGAGGTCATCGGCACCGCCGGACAGCTTGCCGAGCAGAACGAGAACCGCCTCGTCGTTGACGCCCAAGACAACCTCGGCGGATTGACCGTGGACCCGATGCGGCTGCGGCAGATACTACTCAATCTCCTCAGCAATGCCTGCAAGTTCACCAAAGCGGGTGAAGTGAAGCTTGCAGCACGCAGGGTGAGCAATGGCAGCAGCTTCGTCGAGTTCGCCGTCTCAGACACCGGTATCGGCATGACGCCTGAGCAGCAGGCAAAGCTGTTCGAGGAATTCAGCCAGGCCGATGCCTCGACCGCACAGAACTTCGGCGGAACCGGACTGGGCCTCGCCATCACCCGCAAGCTCGCGCGCATGATGGGTGGCGACGTGACGGTGACGAGCGAGCCGGGCAAAGGTTCGATGTTTACGGTGCGGCTGCCGGGGGGCGCGAACACATAAACGCGCCAGAGAGGGAGGTTCAAAATGAAACTTCCCCGCCGCAATTTTCTCCGTCTGGCCGCCGGTGCTGCCGCGCTGCCGGCGATGTCGCAAATCGCTTGGGCGCAAGCCTATCCGTCGCGACCGGTGCGCATCGTCGTCGGCTTTCCGGCTGGCGGGCGCTCGGTGTCCGTGGGTCAAGTTCCGGCCCGCCTTGCCATTGGCGGGTCGGGCGCTGGCCTTCACGGTTTCGGCTGCCGCGCTCGCTTGAAAAACGAATCAAGAACCGGCTGCTACCGCTTTGCTACCCAACTGTCCGTCACTGGACGTGACAGAAGAGGACAGCAGTGAGGCCAAAGCGCACAAAATCAAGCGAGTCCTGCGACTAGCTAACACGGCTTGGGACAGAACAAAACGGCAGTTACGCAATCAAGAAATGGGCGGCGCTCGCCGCGTTTGGCGCAGCGGCATTCTACCTCGTGCTGTGGGGGCGGAGGTCGCGACCCAGCGCTCGTTCATCATGATCAGTATCGTGCTCGTCGGGGTCATGATCGATCGCCCGACGCTCACGTTTCGCACGCTGACGGCCGCGGCCTTCGGCGTGCTCCTGCTCCATGATCAAATCCGGCAACGACGTTTTTGCGTTCCGGGAGTGGCTTGCGGCCGACGCCGATGCGCGCACGCCGAAAGACGATACGCTGGGCGAGGGAATTAGATGCGATGCGACGGGTTGTGTCGGCAAGCTGCGCGACGGCTCACTCGTCGCCATCGCGAAGACCATCCAAGCGTTCGAGGAGGACTGCCGTCGCGCCGTGTTGGTGGTGAGCAACCGCGATGCGCCACCCGCATGTGCTGCCTTAGTGATCGATGGCGACGTTTGGCGACGCTCGGGAGCGATGGCATTGCGCCGCCGCGGCGAACAATTTGAGATCACAGCGGCGTGGCCGAGGGGCTATGACCGTCCATGGGCACGCGCGGTTGCGCCGGACGGCGACGCGCTCCCGCCGAGCCGCGCGGCGCCACAGCCCCGCGACGCCACCCCACGCACAGACGATCTAGAACCGGGAGATTGAGCTTCCGGGCTTCCTCTCTGGGGGGAGGAACGCGAGACTTAATATCGCCGGAACAATCCGACCAGCTTGCCCTGGATGCGCACCCGGTTGGGCGGAAGGATCCGGACCTCGTAGGAGGCGTTTGCTGGCTCGAGTGCAATCGAGGCGCCGCGGCGACGGAAACGCTTGAGGGTGGCTTCTTCGTCGTCGATCAGCGCGACCACGATGTCGCCGGTATCCGCGCCCTCCGTCTTCTTGAGTAGCGCAATGTCGCCGTCCAGAATGCCGGCCTCGATCATGCTGTCGCCCTTGACCTCGAGCGCGAAGTGCTCGCCGCTCGAGAGCACGTCGGGCGGCATGTTGATCACATGGCTTTTGGTCTGAATGGCCTCGATCGGCGTGCCTGCAGCGATGCGTCCCATGACCGGTACGGCCACGGGGCGGCCGCCTTCCTCCTCAGAAGCGGTGCGCACCCGGCCTAGATTGCCCTCGATTACGCTCGGCGTGAATCCGCGCGCGCGGCCCGTCCCGATGCCTTGAGCGATTGTTTCGGGCAGTTTGATCACCTCGATGGCGCGGGCCCGATTCGGCAGCCGGCGGATGAAGCCGCGCTCCTCCAGCGCCGTGATGAGACGATGGATGCCGGATTTCGAGCGCAAATCCAGCGCGTCCTTCATTTCGTCAAACGACGGCGGCACGCCTTTTTCCTTCAGCCGCTCGTGAATGAAGCGCAGCAGTTCGAACTGTTTCCGGGTCAACATCTTTGTTCCCCCATTGCCGAAGCGACTCGAAACAAATCATGAACAGAAGGTATATGTTCGATATGTGTTCCGCAACCCTTTAATTTGAGGTTAAAAGGTACGCCCCGGGAATTGATGCTGGCTCAATGAGTTAGTGTCTAGAAATTCACTAACCTACAGAAAGTTTGTAGATCATCACGGGTCTTCATCATCGGGCAATTTGGCAATTGCGGATTGCGCGAGGCCGGCTTGGTCTGCTCGAGCCGTATAGCGCTCGATCTCGGCCAATGACCGATGCCCGCTCACCGCGGCGATCTCCTTCGTAGTCGATCCATGTTCGGCGAGCCGACGGAGAGCCGCTTTGCGTAATCCATGCGCGACACATCGCGCCGGAAGGCCGGCCGATTTGACGGCCGACGCAATCATGTCGGTGAGTGACCTAAGCGGGCGACCTTGAGCGTCAGTGATGATGTGCGTCATACCCACCACCGGACCTGCACTCAGCGCCCGCGCGAGTGCAGGATGTATCGGGATAAGGAGCTCGTTGATCGTACCTTTGCGGGCTTTGTCCTGAGCGACACGTATCCGGCCGTCGACGATATCAGCGCGAACCATTTTCGCAACGTCGCCGCCGCGCTGCCCCGTATAGAGCAGCAAAGCGAATGCAAGTCGCTCTCGCGTGCCAAGAGGCCAACGGCGCTCGAATTGAGCAATCTCGGCGTCAGTCCAAGTGTGGTAGGTGCCGAGCCGATACGGTCTCAAGCCGGCAAACGGATTGTCCGCTCGTATGCCGGTCTCGAGCGCATAGGTCATCACCTTTGAAAGGACCGAGCGCGTCAGGTTGGCCATCCCGGGACGTGTGACACCGATTTGCTCAATGATGTGTCGCGCGGCTTCTTTGGGAAGCTCGCGCACGAGCCGGTGGCCGTGAGCGGCGAGAATGGGTTTCAAGGCCACGCGGTATGACGCCTGCGATGAAGGTGAGAGGTTCGCGAAATCGGCTGAACGAAAGTATCCAGCCGTAACGGATGCCAGCGAGCCGGCGATCACGTGTTTAGGGGAGGGCGGAGGAGGCGATACGAGGGCCAGCGCCGCTTGATACGCCGCCATGAACTCAATCGAGCCCGGCAAGCCGGGCAGGGGGATAGAACGGCCGCGGCGCCGCCGGAAGTACCGACGAACTCTGCCATGTCGATCTCGGTATTCGTTGACGTATTTCAGCCTGATCCGCGTCATGGCCGTGCCCTCACACGCCGTCCCAGCTATTCTGGGCTGAGTGATTTTCCTTCGGAAGCGCATCGAAGGCTAGGTCCAAAGATCGGATGTCCCATACTCTTCGACCATCGATCCGCACCGGGCCCGGCATCCTGCCATCGGCCACCATCTCGTCGAACTTTCCCGCTGACACCCCGATATACATTGCCGACTCGTCTCGAGAGAGGCCACGACGTGGGACGGGGCGGAGTTCGGAGAGAGAGCGCGTCATTTGACTGCGGGGTGCTCAATGTGCGCCGCTCCCTCGCTGTCGAACCACGGAGCCTCGCAGCGCGGATGCAGCCAGATGCCGTCCGGGCGACCAGGCCAGTCATAGGGGTTCGTGATTCCGACCTGACCACCGCAGTGATCGCAACGGTGCCGGCGGAGGCATTCTGGGATAGGGCCGGGGTCGGACGGATCGTCGGTGGTTTTTCTCGGCGACGTGATGGAGAAGATCGACCCGCAGCACCGGTAACCGCATTAACCCGGTAACCGTTTTCAAAATCCGTATCGTCGGGCAATAGATTGTGCGAATCCGCTGCGGTTACCGCCCGGTTACCGATCACGTCGCAGGTAACCGACCGGTAACCGTTGCTGGTAACCGCGTCAGAATCCGATGTCCTCGAATTCTCAATATCTTGAGATGCCGATGCGTGGTCAAAACCGCTCCGGTTAACACGGTTACTGGCATTTAGAGAGTTGTCCTGAGAGGGGAGCGAATAGCGGCCTTTTTCCGATACCAGTTCCCCCGCCGCCCTCATCTTGTGCAGGAGTACCTTGGTTGCATTTCGGTCGCGCCGCCCCGCCACGGCCACGATATCGCCTATCGACATCTTCTCGGGCGCGGCATCTTTCAGGGCCGCGATGATCGCTTGGCGTTCTCCCGACCGGAAAACCTCGTCGGCATCGCCCACGATGCGCCAGCGGCAGGTATGGCGATTGAACTCTGCGGCAAACTCGGCCGACTCGATGTCGCGGCCTTGGACGTGAATTTTCATCATCCCCGAATGCCGCTTCATGACGATGATGGTATCGGCCGCACCATTAAGCCCGAGCGTCCCGCTCAGTTCATCGAATGCGTCGTCCGAAGCGCCGGAAAGCCTTTGTAGCCCTTCGACGGCACGGTAGTCGGCGGCATAGGCATGGTCGTTCCGGCCGCCGATAGGGCGAATCCTGGCAAGCGTGTCGATCCAGATCAGGCGCGGTTCCTTAACCGACTTGCACCACGCTTCGATGTCCTCCAGACCGCCCTGATCGACCCGCTTCCATTCGGTGTGCAGCGCCAACCGGTTCGACCAGCGCCCCTGACCCTGCGCTATCTTATCGATCCGTTTCTTGAGCCGCCGTTGATTGTCCTCGAGCGCGATATAAAGCACGTCGCCGTGGATCGGCCTCTTGTCGCCGAGCACAAAGCGCGTTTCGTCCGCGACCGCCATGCACACGTCGAGGGCGAGCCAAGATTTGCCGACTTTGGGCTTGCCCGCGAGGATCGTGGTGCCCTCGGGGATCAGGTCGGGTAGAATGATGCGGACCGGCTTGAACTGTTTCGATTGAAGCGTTTCTGCGGTGATCAATCCTTCGTTCCATTGTTTTCTAGAAGACTGTTTTGGTGTTGGACCCGCCAATCGCTTAGCTATCGCATCGGCCACAATTTGCCGAATCTCTTCCGGTGACAATTTAGCCACGAGATGCACTCCAAATATCGACGAGCGCTCGTACCTCTTCGGCTGACCACGCTGGCGCAATGTGGGATTTGAAATTCAGCAACCGCTCACAGACAGCCCGCAGCTGCTCTTCGCTCAACTCTGACAATCGTCGTAGCGTGTCGGGGTTTGCTGGCAACGCTTCAATGCCGTCGCGGAGGCCAAACACCAGGGCTTCGACCGTCAAGGCTGGGGCGCGGCGGAGGTTCTGTTCTTCCGGCGATGGAATACTATTGCGCCTGAGGGCTTGTTTCTTCTGCTCACCCTGTTGCTGTTCGCTCACGCTAAGTAATGCGTTCTTCGTTTTCATGATTTCACTCGTTGTCGCCGCGCGCACATGAGATCAGCGCCGCCGCGGCTCGTGCGGCGTTTCGATCATGTCTTGCTGTACGTCGATGATGGCTTCGACCGCGCAACTGATGACGTCGCGAAGCGCGTCTTCGATTTGTTGATGGACGGAGTCCTTGACGATGCCTTCGACTTTCGAGCAGCGGGATGCCCGAGAGCGCCGGCACTTTGCGGCGCAGCGCGAAGGCAACGTCTTCGCACAAGATCAGCGCGTCGCTATTCCAGCTGCTGTCGCCCTTGCAGCCGCGGGCGATCTGCTCGACGTCGTCGACCGGGATGGCTTTGACTGCGCGTCTTTGGGCGGGTATGGAGATGCAGCCAACACTTTTCCTACCTGCCGAAGCCGCGCCGCCTTGGTCGGCGCGGTTTCCGTTCACGGCGCGCCCTCAATCTCTCGGCTCGCGCGCTCTTCACGCGCCACCGTTTCGTCGTGCGCGTCGAGCGTGCTTTCCCACCAGTACCCGAAGCGCCCTTGGTAGAAGTCCGGCGGCGGTATCTCGCCGCGGTCCTGGCGGCGCTTGACGGTTCGTGGGTGCACGTTGCCGTAGCGTCGCCCGACGGCTCGCTTGTCAAGAGCTCTCTTCTCGCGCTGGCTCGCCAAAGCTGTCATGAAACCTCCCACGTTGTCGTGACGTAACGTGACGCGAGAGGACCACGCCGAATGTCGTCGACACAGCGTCGACGCTGAAGATTTATTTCGGGCGCTTCTTGAGGATGCTTCGGTAAACCGTGCTGGGCTTGGCGCCAGTGCGCTCGGAGATACGGTCCGCCGCCACTTTCTTGTTGGCAACCTCCAGATTGTCGGCCATCTTTTGCCAGCGCTGTTTTTCTCGTTTGCTGGCCTCTGCTCGGTCCTGCCTGTTCTTCTTCAATTCATCCCCCAGCGTCCGCATGGCCCTTGCGGCGCGCGTGAGGATCGTTATCAGCGCGTCCCGGCTGTAGCCGAGCTGCCCGCTTTTGGGATCGCCGCTGTGCTTGATCGCCTTGGCCATGGCCTCCAGCACCCCCTTGATCTCGGTGCTGGTGGTCTCGGCCACACCCTTGGCCTGCGCGTTCGTGACTTCCGGCGGCACTACCTGGGCGAGCGCCGCGTGGAACGCGTTTTGGTTGATGACCGTGCTCGGCGACAATACTTGCGTCCCCGGCTGGCGCCCGAAACAGAAGAGCGGGACGCGGCTGCGGATAAGCTCTGGCTGCGCGTCGACCATGATCAGCGCCCCGGCAGCGAGACGACCTTGGCCGGTCTCGGGCGTGATCTTCTGCTTCCGTGCCAAGCGCGCCGACTTAGAGTGAAGCTGATCTTTTGGGACGGCACGGGTCTGTGCCTGTTCGCCAAGCGGCTGGAGGGCAGCAAATTCCGCTGGCCGCGCATCGCGGACGGTGTCGTGCGGCTGTCGGCGGCGCAGTTGGCGGCACTCATATCACCTGCCTTGCCCAGATGACCCCTTGCTGCGCGCGCGCCGCGAGCGGCCACGCGGCCGCGGCGCCGAGCGTGGCCAAGAGTTTTCGTCGTGCGATGCCCATGTGACCCTCCGGTTGGGGGTCATTCATGCAATGAAGGGATGATACCAAATTCTGAAAGCCGTTACCCGTGCCGCAAAACCAATCTTGAAAGGGAGCACTCGCTGTGGACGCATTCGCGGAACGGAACGTTATGGAATATCGCGATGTCGTCCGGTTAGATTGGTTTGATGCCGGCAAGCCTAACGATCTTCGCCCACTTCTCGATGTCATCGGCGATGAACCGGCCGAGCTCGGCCGGCGAGACCGCATGGACGGTTAAGCCGAGATCGGCGTATTTGGCCTGCGTCGCCGGCGTCGCCAGGAAGGCGTTGATCTCCGTGTTCAACCGCTCGACGATCTCCACCGGTGTATTCCTGGGCGCGCCCACGCCGGACCAGGAGAGGAGCTCGTAGCCGGGCACGAACTCGTTGAGTGGCGGGACGTCCGGCGCGGCCGGTGTGCGGGTCGTGGACGTCACCGCCAGCGCGCGCAACTGCCCACCGCGGACGAGCTCCAGCGAGCCGGTCATGCTGGCGAAGACCACGTGCACCTGGCCGGCGACGAGATCGGTGAGCGCCGGCGCCTCGCCGCGATAGGGGACGTGCAGCATGTTGACGCCGGTCATCATCTTGAACAGCTCGCCGGCGAGATGGCCGGTGGCGCCGACGCCGTTCGAGCCGAAATTGATCTTGCCGGAGTTCGCCTTGACGTAGGCGATAAATTCCGGGACCGTTTTCGCCGGGGACCGCGG
>DATFQX010000406.1:0-2117 GCA_035263865.1 Xanthobacteraceae bacterium | reverse complement strand
GGAGGCCTTGCCCCGCGCACCAAGCAGATTGCGTGGGATACGCGGGCGACCTGCCGGCTCGACACCTTCACCCTGCAAGATGCTTTCATCCACAATTACGGCAGCCATGACGACCTGCTGAGCGCCCATGGCATCGATCTTCCGGCGATGTCGGCCCGGGTGGGTCTGGCATGAACGAAGCGGTCAAGCCCACGGTCCGGGCGCCGAACACGGCTTCGCTCGCGGTCCACGGCGGCGATCCCGTGCGCAAGACGCCGATGCCGCCCAGGATCGCCCTCGGCGAAGACGAGCGCCGGATGGTGATCGAGGTGCTCGACCACTACGCCGAGCGCAAGGTCGACCCCGGCTATCAGGGCACGTTCGAAAAAATCTATACCGATGCCTTCGTCGAGATGATGGGCGGCGGTTACGCCGATGCCGTCGCGACCGGCACTTCCGCTCTCTATATTTCCGTGGCTGCGCTCGATCTGCCAAAGGGAAGCGAGGTCCTGGTCTCGCCGATCACGGACCCGGGCACGCTTGCCGCCATCGTGCTCAATGGATTGAAACCGCGGCTCGTCGACAGCAGGCCCGACAGCTACAATGTCGGGCCCGAGCAGTTCGCCGAACGCATCACGCCGAACGTCTCCGCCGCCATTATCGTCCACGCCGCAGGCTACGCCACGGAAATCGACAAGATCGTCGAAATCGCCCGTCAGCACGGTATCAAGGTGATCGAAGACTGCAGCCAGGCGCATTTCGCCCGGCACAAGGTGAAGCCGGTGGGCACCTTCGGCGATATCGCCGCATTCTCGACTATGTATCGCAAGGCGCATATGACCGGCCCGTCCGGCGGGCTCGTCTACTCGACAAATCTCGATATTTTCCGCAGCGCGCTCGTCCACTCCGATCGCGGCAAGCCGCGCTGGCGCGACGATTTCGACGACCGCAACCCGTCGACGTATCTCGCGCCGGCGCTCAACCACCACACCGACGAGATCTCGTGTGCGATCGGTCTGGCCTCGCTGCGGCGCCTGCCGGCCACGATCGTGAGCCGGCTGGCGTTCGTATCGGATTTCGTGGCGCGCCTGTACGATGCGTCCGAAGTCTGCCGCGCGTACCGTTTCATGCCGACGAGTTCGCCGTTTTATTTCCCCGTCATCGTCGATGTCGATGCCATCAGGTGCAGCAAGATCGAATTCGCCGAGGCGGTCCGGGCGGAAGGGATCGATCTCAACACCCACTACAAATACGTCGTTTGCGAATGGCCCTACATCCGGCCTTATCTCGCCGACGATTTCGACACGCCCAATGCGCGCAGCATCCGCGACCGCTCGTTCAACCTTTATCTCAATGAAAAGTACGGCGAGCAGGAATCGAAGGATTGCGTGAAGGCGATCGTCAAAGTTGAGAAGCACTTCAAGATTGCCAAGAGATAAAACGGGCTCCGGACGCTCACAGCTGCATTGCAGCGCTGACCTTCCTTTGTCGGTTGGCCGGTTGGCTGCTCAAGTCGTCCGTGAAGAACTCGGTTTCAGGCCAATTTGAGCTGGGCGGCTAGGCCGAGAGCGATCAGAATTCTCAGCAACAAAAACCTCAACCACGCGAGGAGGCGGCGGAAGTTGTAGCCGGCGGCGGCGAGCACGGCGTTGATGGCGTCGCCGCTGGCATGGGCAAGGTGATTTCGGCCCATGCGGTGGTGCTCCTTGAGGTGGCCGATGACGGGCTCGATGGCGGCCCGGCGTTTGAATTCGCGCTTGATCTGCGGCGTGACGCGGCGCTTCTGGCCGCTCGTGTAGACCTTGAACTTGTGATCGGGTGGGGCGTTGTGGCCGCGATAGCCGGCATCGGTGATGCAGCGATCGAGGATGTTGCCGATGAGCGCTTGCATCTGCGGAATGACCGTGGCGAGCGTGTGCCCGTCATAGGGATTGCCGGGCAGTGCTGCGGCATGGGTGACGAACTGCCCGCCGGCGGAATGTTTCACCGTGGTGGCGACGCTCACCTTGACCCCGAACTCGTAAGGCCGGTGCGCTTTGCCCTTGCCGATGCACTCGACCTCTGGCGCGTGCAGGGAATAGACCTTGCGACCGCGCTGGCGGCGCTCCTGTTCCAGCACGCGCCGGGCCAGGAACAGC
>DATFQX010000405.1:0-2588 GCA_035263865.1 Xanthobacteraceae bacterium | reverse complement strand
AGGTTGACCGCATCTTGGACGCCACCTCAACCAAGACGACCGGAGGATTCGTCGGGGTTAAGCTCTACCCGCCGATGGGATTTCGGGCGATAAACAACAAACATCTGCCGGACGACAGATTTAACGAGCCTGCGTACTTGCGGTCCCCCGACACGGGACTTGGGTCAGAAATCGGCGGCAAGCTCGACGCGGCTCTCTCAAGACTTTACAGGTGGTGCAGCGCGAACAATGTGCCAATCATGGCGCATACCAGCCATAGCTTCGGGCCAAACAGCGATTACGAAGATCGGGCAGATCCGATATTCTGGGCCAGCGTTCTCAAGCGAGATGCGTTTCCACGGCTGCGCATCAATCTGGCGCATTTCGGCCACTTCAACGAAGCGGTGCAATATGCTCGCCCCGAAAGCTACGTCGATAAATGTTGGGAGTGGACGATAGGAAAAATCATTGCCGGTTCGACCGAGGCATATGTCTATGCAGACATCAGCTCGCTTGGCGAGATCCTCAAGACTGGCCCGAGCAGGAAGATCGTCGGATGCATGAAAGCCTTCAAGGAGCACTTTCCCGACAGCGATAAGCGGCTCCTCTATGGCACCGACTGGTCGATGATTGCGCAGGAGGATCGCTTTCCCAGACTTCTCTCATCCAAACCATTCCCGGACGTGATGATCTTTTTCCTGAAGGCCGTGGGATACAATAACACGCAGATTGAGGGGATCATGTTCAGAAATGCAGCGCGTTTCCTTGGTCTCAGCAAAGGGGAACGCGAAGAGTTCGGCGACAATAGCACGCGCGCACGGCTGGAAAGATTCTACTCTGCCCATAACTTGTCCGCCGACTGGATGAGGGCCTTCGATTAGTCGGCAACCATGGCTTGCTTGTGTCCGAGCCCCGCCGCGGCGATGCGCCGTTGCTGGGCCTCGCTGTGTCACCTTCTGTCCTCCACCGCCCTGACGTTCTAACCGCAGCCGCTGGTGTCATTCTGCGGCCGGCGGGTGGCTTATGATCTCTTCGGCCTCCGGATTGAGCGGCCTGACCTGGCGCGTCGGTTTGCTGAAAGGCTCGTGTATCATGCGCGTGCGCAACAGGTCGGTACCGGCCGATATCCCCTCGGCCTGCTGCAAGACGAGGCGATCGAGATCGCGGCGGCGAACAAATTCCTCGACTGCGGCTGCCCGCTCGGAGTCGAGCCCCAGCGCCTCCAGCGTCTTACGTCCGAATACGAGCGCCGATTCGTAGGTTTCGCGCAACTCGAAATCGACGCCCTTAGCGAGAAGTTGCAGGGTGTGCCGACGATCGAAAGAGCGCACGTAAAGCTTTGCGCCGGAAAACTCCGCCTGAACGAGATCGACGATACGGCTCGCGGCCTCGGGGTCATCAATGCATACCGCGATCACCCTTGCCTCGCGCGCGCCTGCCGCGCGTAAGACGTCGAGGCGGGTGCCATCACCGTAATAGACCCTGAAGCCGAAGCCTGCCGCGCTGTCCATCATTTCTGGGTCGTTGTCGATGGTGGTAACATCGATGCCTTCGGCAAGCATGCATTGGGACACGATCTGGCCGAACCGGCCAAAACCGATAACCAGCACCGAGCCACTCGCATCGGAGAAGTCCTCGGGCTCACGAAGTTCTGCCTCCGCAAGCCGGCGCAGCAGCCCATCGGTGAGCGTGGCCACCAGCGGACCGAGCAGCATGGTGATGGCGGCAATGGCGGTGAGAATGCTCGCTTGGCGCGCATCGAGCACGCCAAGCATGCCGCCGAATGGAATGAGCACGAACGCGAACTCGCCGGCGCCGGTGAGAACCGATCCGGCGCGCAGCGCATCGCCGCGATGCACGCAAGTCGCACGGAACAACAGCCAGACGATCGCCGCCTTGAGTACGGTGATAGTGACTGCTGCAAGGAAGATCAGCCAAAGATTGGCGCGCACAATGGTCATGTCGATGCTCATGCCGATGCCCATGAAGAACAGGGCCAGCAGGAGACCACGGAATGGCTCGATGTCGGCTTCGAGCTCGTGTCGGTAGTTCGATTCGGCGAGCAGCACTCCGGCGAGGAAGGCCCCTAGTGCCATCGACATGCCAGCCTTCTGCATGGTGAGCGCTGCGCCCAGCACCACGAGGAGCGCCGCCGCCGTCATCACCTCGCGCGAGCCGGTTTGGGCGAGCAGTCGGAAGAACGGATTGAGCAAATAGCGGCCCGCCACCACGATCAGCGCAATCGCGCCAGCGATGAGAGCGACTGCGCGCGCCCCATCCGCCAGGCCGGTATGGGCGCTCTCACCCCCGGGCGCGAGCAACGGCAGCAGCGCCAACAGGGGCACGACCGCCATGTCCTGGAACAACAGAATCGCAAAGGCGCGCTGGCCGTACTCTTGCTGGAGTTGGCCGCGCTCTTCCAGGATTTGCAGTGCGATGGCGGTCGCCGACATCGCCAACGCGAGCCCGGCGATGACGGCTCCGCGCCAGTCGACTAGCCCTGCCACATAGCCGAGCGCGCCGATGGCGAGCCCGGTTAGCGCCAATTGGGCGGCACCGAGGCCGAATATGGCGCGTCGCATCGCCAAGAGCCGGCCGAGTTCGAGCTC
>DATFQX010000404.1:0-3341 GCA_035263865.1 Xanthobacteraceae bacterium | reverse complement strand
ATCGCAATCTTCAGTCGCGGCTGCCGTGTCATTGTTTTGGGATTCCCGCCTTCTCAATCACCCCCGCCCATTTCTGAACGTCCGCGGCCATGCCATCGCGCATTTCTTGCGGTGTGCTGCCGCGAGCGTCCATGCCGAGCGTAGATGCCGTAGCCTGCAGGGCTGGATCGGAGAGCGCGGCATTGATGTGGCTATTGAGGACGTTGAGCGTTTTCGGCCGGCATGCCAGCCTTCGCGGCGAGACCATTCCAGCTGGTCACGATGTATTTGGGAAAACCGCTCTCCTTCGCGGTCGGAACATCGCGCAGCAGCGGATTGCGCTGCTCACCGGACGTCGCAATGATTCTGACCTGATTGTCCGAGATCACCGCTTGCAAACCGGCATAAAAATCGAACCCGACGTCAACATCCCCTCGCAGCACCGCTGTCACAAGGTCGGGCGTTGTCTTGTAAGGAACAATGGTCACGTCAATACCGGTTACCTGTTTTAACAGATGCGCCGACAGATTTTGCGTGCTTCCAGGATTGATGGCGCCGAAATTGAGCTTGCCCGGATCCTTGCGCGCCGCGGTGACGACATCCTGCAGGGTCTTGAGGCTCGAATCCGCCTTCGTCGCAAGTAGCATCTCGAAGCGGGCCGTCATCGACACGAAGCTGAAGTCGGTCAGCACGTTGTACGGCCGCGTCTTGAACAGCGACATGCAGATCGCCTGACCGTTTCCAATCACCCCAAGCGTATAACCATCCGCCGGGGCCCTGAGCACTTCCTTGGCCGCGAGCAGCCCGCCGGCTCCCGGACGATTTTCGATCACAACTTGCTGTCTCGTTCTCTCCGTTAGTTTCTGCGCGAGCAGCCGCATGGTCAGGTCGGCGACGCCGCCCGCGCCATAAGGAATGAAAATCTGAATCGGCTTGGTGGGGAAGTTTGTCTCGGATCGAGCGCAGTCCAACGCAGCAAATACAGCCACCGCTGCCGCTACGAAAAGGGTCAGGGCCATTCGCCACGATCGCAGGTCACCGGACTTGATGCTCAGGTCATGCGAGCGCATCGCGCGAACCTCCCTCATTTTTTCGTTTACCGCCGGTTTTTGTCCTCGCCGGCCTCAATGGAAGATTGCCGGCGCAAGCCCTATGATCAGGTCCTCGATTATGGCTCGCTTCTGTTTCTCGATAAAATCCGATTAGTCTGCTCGCCGGCCGCCAAGCCCGGAGTCGACTTTGCACGATGAACTCGGCCTCGAGAAGTCCATAGCGGATCGCCGGCCCAGCGCAGGCGTCGACGACCTGCTCATCGTACCGTGCGTTGTGATCGTGTTCGCTATCAGCAAGCTGCTGAAGGCCGTCCTTTCCATCCTGATTTACGTTCTGGATTTCGCTTTTCCTATTCTGCTGCAATTGATGCGGATCCCGCTACTTGCCGCCCGGTTGATCGGTGACGGTCTGGAGTTGTTTTTGGAGGGGATTTTAAAGTGCCTCCCCGTGTCCAGTGCGACGCGCGACGCATGGCGCGCACGACTGCGCCAGCAGTGGATCTGGTTCCGGCGCCATATCAGTTACCAAGCTTTCGAGGATGCGCTCCACCACGCCTTTGAAGCCGGAATGACGTGGGTGTTCAGGAAATGCCGAAGGTTGACGCCCAGTGGCGCGCTGCTGGTGCTTGCCGGTGCGGTGCTCTGGCTGCCCATATCCTTTGGCACGGCGACGGCGCTGCATGCCGTTCTCATCGCCAGGGCGAGTTCGTTACCGGCGTGGATGCAACTGCTGCACCCCTTCGCAACCTTCATCGCTAAGAGCAAGCTGCTCGTATTGCCGGTGTATCCGGCTGCTTGGCCGCGGGCGAAAGAGCATCCAGTTGTGCAGAGTTTTTTCCAGTTCTGCCGTTATTGCATGAAGCTCGATATCCTGCAAAAGACGCGATATCGATACCACCAGACGGAACGCGGCGCCGCCGTGGTAGCCAATGGCGTAGGGCGCGCGGCTGTCCGCATCGGTCTGGCGGATTGGCTCAAAGCGCTGCGGGTTCCTGTTACGGACATGCTCACATGGATCCGCAAGCCCTGGCCCGACGTCATGTTGCGGCTGCTCGAAACGTTCTCCGGAGCGCCGCTAGTCAGTTCCATCATGGACCGCTACTTCGCACGATATGGCAGCGTATACTCGAGGCCACCGAGCCAGCAGGTCCGCGGGTTGTTTGAACGCTGGTCGATCAAATTTTCGGCCGAGTACTATGAGATGAAGGACCGGGAGGAAGGTCGAAATGGTTCGCGTTTGGGCTAGCGTGCGCCCACGAGGCTGCTGTGCCGGCTGCCCCAGCGCCGACAACAAGCACGTGGACCTCGACATCGCGGTGCCATTCCACGCACCTGACGCGGAGATAGGGCATCCTCCTACTCGGGTCTGAGTACTCGTCTTGGTGCGCGTCCTATCGTAAGGTCAAGCTTATGGAAGTTCCTTCAAGTGGCGGCAAGACGATCCTCGTCGTCGAGGACGACGAACTGGTGCGCCCATCCGTCGAAAGTTTGATCGAGAGTCTCGGCTATCAGGTGCTATCGGCCCGTAACGGCCCCGACGCACTGGAGATCCTGCGTCAAGATACGCCGATCGATCTCCTATTCACTGATGTATTCATGCCCGGCGGGATGTATGGCCCGAAACTGGTGGCCGAGGCGCGGCGGCTGAGACCACAACTGAAGATTCTATACACGTCGGGCTACGAGGATTTCTCGCCGGAGCCTGGAATCGAGCGATTGATTAAGCCCTATTGGCCGGAGCATCTCGCGGCGAAATTGCGCAAGGTCCTCGACAGTCACGCTTGAAGGTAAAGCTCGAAGAGGCCAAACGTCCATAGCACTCCGAAGGCGGACATTGCCGGAAGGCATCTGGCTGTAACGTGTCGTACCAAAACCGAAATCCGGCAATAGCGTGCCCTATCGCGAGTTCGACATTGCCGCCCGCTTGACCGAAACGGTGTGGCCGATTTCAAAACACATCAGGTCCTCTCCGACTTCCAGCGGGCCATCATAGGATGTTCGCGTCTCCGCAATGAGGTCGGCCACCGTCGCAGGCGGTACATCCTTACTGGCGAGGAATACCAGGTGGGTAGGTCGGCGCCCGTGCCAAATTTAATCACGTTCTCGTTGAAGCGGGTGTCGCCCGAGATCACCACACTGCGGCCGCCGTACTCGATGCGATAGCCATATGCTGGCTTGATAACGTCGCCATGATCGACCTCGAAGGCGATCACGGTAACTCCATTCTTCCGATAAATCGCGCCGTCGGCGTTGAACTCCTCAACCTGCAGTGCAACGCCTTCGCGCGGGAGCTTCTCGTCTGCGGTCCGG
>DATFQX010000403.1:0-2513 GCA_035263865.1 Xanthobacteraceae bacterium | reverse complement strand
CGACGAGCGGCGCCACGTAACCATACAGGAACCCTGCCATGAACTATGCCGATCTCAAATCCCGCTGCGCGGCGCCGCTCGCTTCGCCGACCAACCTCGCCAGCGACGCCACGCGGGATATCTCGGCCGCGCTCAATCTTCTGCTGGCCGACGTCTTCGCGCTGTATCTCAAGACGAAAAATTTCCATTGGCACGTGTCGGGCCCACATTTCCGTGACTACCACCTGATGCTGGACGAGCAGGCCGAACAGATCTTCGCGGCGACCGACGACATTGCGGAGCGCGTGCGCAAGGTCGGCGGCACGACGCTCCGCTCGATCGGCGAGATCGGGCGCCTGCAGCGCGTGCTCGACAACGACGCGGACTACGTGACGCCGCTGGACATGCTGTCCGAGTTGCGCGACGACAATCTGCAGCTCGCCGCCCGTATGCGCGAGGCGCATGAGGTGTGTGACACGCACGGCGATGTCGCGAGCGCAAGCCTGATCGAGAATTGGATCGATCAGACCGAACGGCGCGTCTGGTTTCTGTTCGAGGCTAGTCGGCACGGGGCGCCGACCCGCTCACGGGCTGGCCCCCAACGCGGCACACCGATGTAGAAGGACACCACTAAGTGGCGAGCGGGCCCCCATTTGGGGCCATCGACGAGCTATCGCCGAATTTTGGTGACGGCCGCAGGGTTCAGGCGGCGGCGGTTTGGGACCGAGAGGATGCCGGATTGACCGCGACTTCGATCCCATCGGTGAATGTGACACCTTGAATGAGCTTCGGCAACTGGTTGTGGCCATCGAGCCTGCGCCAACTTTTCTGCGCCGCATCGACGAGCTTGAACACCATGGCGAGCGCCGTCTTGTTCGACAGGCAGCCCTTGGCGCGGATCGTGCGGTGCCGCACGGTGGCAAAGGTGCTTTCGATCGGGTTCGAGGTCCTCAGGTGTTTCCAGTGTTCGGCGGGGAAATCGTAGAATGCGAGCAGGGCTTGGCGATCTTTTGCCAGACACTCGGCAGCCTTCTCGTATTTCAGCTCGTAGGCTGCGATGAAGGCGTCGAACGCGGCCTCAGCATCCTTGCTGGTCTCGGCCATCCAGATCTCTTGTAATGACCGCTTGGCCTTCGGCTGCTGGCTCTTCGGCAGTTTGTTGAGGACGTTGGCGGTCTTGTGCACCCAGCAGCGTTGCTCTCGTGTGGTCGGCCACAGCTCGGCGAGCGCCTTCCAGAAGCCAAGCGCGCCGTCGGCGATGGCGAGTTCCGGCGCGACCGCCAAGCCTCGGTTCTGTAAATCGAGCAGCAGCTCGCGCCAATCCTGGGCGCTTTCGCGCACGCCGTCGGTAAAGCCGAGCAGCTCCTTTTTGCCCTCCGGCGTCGCGCCGATGATGACCAGGATGCATTGCTTGGCGTCTTCAAGACGGGCCTGCAGGTAAATGCCGTCGGCCCACACGTAGACGTAGCGCTTGGCCGACAGATCGCGCTTCTGCCAATGCTCGTGCTCGTCGAGCCAGACCTCCTTCAGCCGGGCGATGGTCGAAGCCGACAGACCCGGCGCATCCTTGCCCAGCAGGGCGGCAAGCGTCTCCTCAAAATCGCCGGTCGAGATGCCCTTTAGGTAAAGGATTGGGATCAGCACCTCCAGGCTGCGGGAGCGCCGCGCGTAGGGCGGCAGGATCGCCGGCGTGAAGCGGATCCGCCCGGCATCATCGGCAGCGCCACGGTCGCGCACGCGAGGCTGGCGCACGCCGACCGGGCCGATGCCGGTCATCACCTCTCGTTCAGGCAGGTGCCCGTGACGAACCACCCGGCGCAAGCCAGTGGCGGTCTTCACATCGACATGCTTGGCAAGGAAGTCGGCCACCTCGGCCTCGACCGCTTGCGCCAGCAGGGCGCGCGCCCCGTTGCGCAGCACCTCGGTGAGCGGATCAGCGAACGACCCTGGTTGAACCAGCTTGACCACGTTAGCATCGGACACGGCGTATCACTCCTTTGCTGGAGAAGTGGAGGCGCAAACACCCCCACGATACGCCGCCTTCTTCCGGTCAGCCCGTCACCAACTTCTGCGCATAGCTCGCCATCATTTCACATGGTCTTCTGCTGCTGACCACATTCTTTGCACTCGTAGATCACCCGAATCTGACCCACCGGGATTTTGACGCGGTTCGCCGCACCGCACTTCCCACATTTTTCCTCGCGTCGGCCATCGACCTTGGTCACCAAGACCGATCCATGCTCCAACGCCTCTTTCACGAGCCGGTCGAGTTCTTCGCGGCTTTGCTGCTTTGATTGAGTAGCCACAGGCATCTCCTTGCTCAGTGTCCCGACTTCGCAGGCGAGCACATCGGTCCCGGCCTCATCGAGGAACGCGGCGAGTTTGGGCGGCTTGGGGCGGAGCTACGGCACTACGCTTCAAATTCAAGGTTTCTCAACGGTTCGCGCCCGTCGTTAGCTCGATAGTCTTGGTCACGCCGTCCACTCCGTCATACACCGCCACGTGAAGGATCGGATAGGCTTTCTTGATTGTCA
>DATFQX010000402.1:0-2864 GCA_035263865.1 Xanthobacteraceae bacterium | reverse complement strand
GCCGGCGATCTCGGCATCGACTTTCTCACGATCTTTTCGTTCAGCGCCGAGAACTGGTCGCGCCCGCCCGCCGAAATCCGCGAACTGATGGGGCTGTTGCGCCGCTTCGTTCGTCACGATCTCGCCGATCTCCACCGCCGTGGCGTGCGGGTGCGCGTCATCGGCGAGCGCGAGGGTCTCGACCCCGATATCGGACGGCTACTGGACGAGGCCGAGGAGTTAACCAAGGACAACAACAGGCTCGTGCTCGTCGTCGCCTTCAATTACGGGGCCCGCCAGGAAATCGCGCGCGCCGCTCGCCGCATCGCGGCCGCAGTCGCGGCCGGGAAGCTGGCGGTCAGTGCAGTGACGGCCGACAGCCTCGCGAGCTATCTCGACTTGCCCGATTTGCCCGATCCCGATCTCATCATCCGCACCAGTGGCGAGCAACGGCTCTCCAATTTCCTGCTGTGGCAAGCGGCCTATAGCGAACTCGTGTTCGTACCGACGTATTGGCCGGATTTCGACCGCGCGACGCTCGAAAGCGCGATCGCCGAGTATCGTCGGCGCGAACGTCGATTCGGCGGCCTCGCCGTGCGCACCGGATCGTGATCCGTGGCAGGCGCGGACCATCATCCATTGCGCGCCTCATGGCCTCGCGGCAGCGAACTTGCCCTGCGCATAGGCTCGGCGTTGGTGCTGGTGCCGCTCGCAATCGGCGCGGCCTACATTGGGGGCTGGCTGTTTGCCGTGTTTTGGGGCGTCGCGGCGATGGGGGTGCTGTGGGAATGGACTTCGCTGGTGGCACGAACCGACCAGCGCTCTGTGCTCGGGGCCGGCGCGGCAGCGCTTGCCCTCGCGCTCGCGCTTGCAGTCACCGAACATCTTCTAGCGGCGGTCATCGTGCTGGCCATGGGGGCAATGGGCGCGGCGGCGTTGGCGCACGCCGAGCGTCGCATATGGGTCGCTGGCGGCGTTCCCTATGCCGGAGCGCTGGCGCTAGCGCCGATCGTACTGCGCTCCGACAGCGAGGATGGCTTTCTCGCCGTGTTTTTTCTGTTTGTGATCGTGTGGACGACCGATATTGGCGCTTATTTCGTAGGCCGCGCGGTCGGCGGCCCCAAGCTTGTGCCGCAGGTGAGCCCGAACAAAACCTGGGCGGGGGCGCTCGGAGGCATGGGAGCGGCGGTCATTGTGGGGGTGGCTGTGGCCAAGACGGCTGCGCTGACGAACTTGTTCGCCATCGCCATGCTTGCCATCGTCCTCTCAATTAGCGCGCAGGGTGGCGATCTGTTCGAGTCCGTCCTCAAGCGCAGGTTCGGCGCCAAAGATTCGAGCCGCCTCATCCCCGGGCACGGCGGCCTGATGGACCGCCTCGACGGTTTCGTGACGGCCAGCGTCGTGGCTGTGCTCATCGGATTGGCGCGCGGCGGCTTCGAGGCGCCGGGCCGTGGTTTGTTGGTGTGGTGAGTCGATGAAGGCCGACCCCTTTCCTCCTGCGTGGAACCGATCGTCGACGGTAGAACGCACTGTGACGCTGCTTGGCGCTACTGGCTCGATCGGCGCGAGCACCATCGACCTGCTTAAGCGCGAGCGCAAACGCTTTCGCGTGGAGGCGGTGTGCGCCAACAAGAGCGCGGCTGCGCTTGCGGCGCTGGCGCGTGAGTTGGGCGCGCGCTTTGCCGCCGTCGGCGATCCCGCAGCTTATGGCGAACTCAAGGCCGCGCTCGCGGGGACCGGCATCGAGGCGGCCGCCGGCGAAAGCGGTTTGGTCGAAGCGGCCGAACGACCGGCCGAGTGGGTGATCGGTGCCATTACCGGCGCTGCCGGCCTCAAGCCGACGCTCGCCGCAGCCGAGCGCGGTGCGATCGTCGCGCTCGCCAATAAGGAAACGCTGGTGTGCGCCGGCGGTCTGTTCATGCGCCGCGCGGCGGCCTCTGGGGCGACCGTGTTGCCGGTCGATTCCGAACACAACGCGCTGTTTCAGGCCATGAGCGGGAGTCGCCGCGAGGACGTGCGCCGGGTGATCCTGACTGCCTCCGGAGGCCCTTTCCGCACCGCCCCAGCCGAAGTCGTGAAGGCTGCGACCGTGGAGCAGGCGCTCAAGCATCCCAATTGGTCGATGGGGGCGAAGGTCACGATCGATTCGGCAACCTTGATGAACAAAGGCCTGGAACTCATTGAAGCGCATCATCTCTTCGCCCTTGCCTCGGAGCAGATCGACGTCCTGGTGCATCCGCAATCCATCGTTCATAGCCTGGTGGAATTTTGCGATGGCTCCCTCATCGCCCAACTGGGGAGCCCGGACATGCGCATTCCAATCGCCTATTGCCTCGCTTGGCCCGAACGCATCGCGGGGCCGGCCCCGCGTCTTGATCTCGCACGTGCTGCGACCTTGACCTTCGAGGAGCCCGACCTCGGCCGTTTTCCGGCATTGGGGCTTGCCCGGCGCGCACTCGAGGCGGGTGGGGCCGCGCCCACCGTGCTCAACGCTGCCAACGAGGTGGCAGTGGGGGAATTTCTCGCGCGGCGGCTGAATTTTGCCGGGATAGCGGCCCTGGTCGAGGCGACCCTCGAGGCGGCATTATCCCGAAATTGGACCGCCGAGCCGGAAAGCGTCGACGAGGCACTATCTGTTGACCATAATACGAGATTGTTAGCACGCGGTCTCTTGCCCGAAATTGCCGCAAAGGCACCCTAGGAAGTCGAGGTTCGGGCGCTGACTCGGAGCAGGCGAGGGCATGGCCTCATGAGTTTCGATTTTCTATCTGGAATCAATACACTGGGGGGCGGCCTGCTCGGCTATCTGATTCCCTTCCTGTTCGTCTTGACGTTGGTGGTGTTCTTCCACGAGCTCGGCCATTTCCTGGTCGCCCGCAGGTGCG
>DATFQX010000401.1:0-2730 GCA_035263865.1 Xanthobacteraceae bacterium | reverse complement strand
CCCGACATGGCCGGCCAGCCATATCGTCTTCCCGCCCTCCGTGATGACCGCGGGCGAGAAGGAGTATTTCGCTTCCCAAGAGGGCTCGACGATTGTTTTCTTGAGTGCCATTTCAATCTCCGTTGCTGACCTACGAGTGATCCAAGAAATTACGTCTTCAGTGCGGCTGACGCTCTAGCCAACGACGTGATCGAATATGCGTCAATTTTTGTTGCGGTGTATGAATCCGCTGTTGGCAGATTGTGTTGCAAAAGTATTTTGAGCATCCGAGCGCGAAACATTGATTCAAAATCGAGCGCAAGCACATAACGTTGATTCAAACTGCTCGGTGACTTTTGCAACACAATCGGCACGAAACGATCGTGCCGACCGCGCCGTCGAATGTCCGATGTTGGGGGTAGACCGGAAAACATGTGCTCTTCGCGAGTACTTCGCATTTTGACCCACAGCCGATGAGGGCTCCTTCGAAATCCCGCAGTGCAGTAGGTCTCCCGCAGTGCTATCTTCCGCTTCGAAGCACGGGAGAAATTGCTGGTGAAACGCCGCGAGTTCATCGCTCTGCTCGGCGGCACGGCGGTGTGGCCGCACGCGGCGCGTGCGCAGCAGTCGGCGAAGATCCCGCGTATCGGCATCATCGATGACTCGCCCATTTGGAACGCCTTCCGGCACGGGCTGTTTGATCTAGGCTATCTGGAAGGCCAAAACATCGCATTCGACTATCGCTACGCCGGTGGGCTGCCCGATCGGCTGGCGTGGGTCGTGGTCGAGCTGGTCCATCGCCCCGTCGACCTCATCGCGACGTTCGGTACGCCGCCGACCCTCGCGGCCAAGCAGGCGACAACGACGATTCCCATCGTCATGATGGGAGTTGGCGATCCAGTGGGGTCCGGGCTCGTATCGAGCCTCGCCCGGCCTGGAGGCAATATCACTGGGAACACCATCCTTGGCCCGGAGGTCGCTGGAAAACGGTTGCAGCTCCTCCAGGAGGTTATTCCCTCCCTCTCTCGTGTGGCCTTCCTTTGGAATCCAGATAATGCCTCCCACCCCGCCCAGCTCGCCGAGTTACGAGTGGCGGTAGAGGCGTTGGGGATAAAGTTGCTCCCCGTCTCGGTGCGCAGTCCCGATGAATTCGACAATGCCTTCGCTGCCATGATGAGGGAGCGCCCCGATGCGTTCTTGATGACCAACGATCCCTTCCACCAGCTGAATATTGGGAGGATCATCGATTTTCTCGCCAACAATCGTCTACCGGGAATGTTCGTAACCAGAGAGGTTGCGGTAGCCGGCGGCCTTCTGTCCTACGGCGCGAGCCTGCCCGACCTGTTCCGGCGCGGCGCCGTGTACGTGCATAAGATTTTGCAAGGCACCAAGCCGGCGGATCTGCCGATCGAGCAGCCGGTCAAATTCGAGTTGGTCGTCAACCTCAAGACCGCCAAGGCGATGGGGTTGGGCATTCCCGAATCTTTCCTACTGCGCGCCGACGAGGCGATTGAGTGAAGCGCCGCGAATTCATAGCGATGTTTGGTGGGACGGCGGTGGCTTGGCCACTCGCAGCGCGCGCGCAGCAAGCCGGCAAGGTGCCGACCATCGGTTTCCTTGGGCAAAGCACACGTTCCGCGGGCAGCGAATGGGTCGCCGCGTTTGTGCAGCGACTGCGCGAACTTGGTTGGAGCGAAGGCCGCACTATTGCTATCGAATATTGCTGGGGCGAGGGGCGCGAGGAACGCTTCGCAGAGGTCGTGGCCGAGTTCGTCCGTCTCAAGGTCGACGTCATTGTTACCTCCGGAACCCTGGCAGTGATGGCTGCAAAGCGGGCGACATCAGTCATCCCGATCGTGTTCGCGACAGCGGGGGACCCGGTCGCGAACCATCTCGTCGCCAGCCTGGCGCGGCCTGGCGGCAATGTCACCGGCCTGTCGGTCCAGTCGAACGACCTTGCCGGCAAGCGGATCGAGCTCTTGCGCGAGGTCGTCCCCGGTCTCAGGCGCTTGGCGATTATGGGCAACGTCGACAATCCCTTCGCCGCGCTTGAGATGGGCGAGGTTCAGGCAGCGGCTGGCAAGGTCGGTCTCGAAGTGGTCACCCTCGAAATCCGTCGCTGCGCAGGACATCGTGCCCGCCTTCGAGACGCTCAAAGGGCGCAGCGAAGCGCTCTACCTTTCTATCGACGCAGTGGCGAATACCAACCGGATCCCGATCAACATCCTTGCGGTCGGCGCGCGGCTGCCGACCATGCACGGGTCCAGGGACTATGTGGAGGCGGGAGGGCTGATGTCCTTCGGAGCAAACTTCCCGGATCAGTTTCGGCGTTCTGCCGATTATGTCGACAAGATTCTGCGCGGGGCGAGACCGGCCGACCTTCCGGTCCAGCAGCCGACCAAATTCGATCTGATTGTGAACCTAATCACGGCGAAGGCGCTTGGCCTCAGCATTCCGCCGACGCTGCTCGCGCGCGCCGACGAGGTGATCGAATGAGCAGCCGACGCGAATTCATTCGCCTGCTCGGCTGCGCAACGGTCGCGTGGCCGCTGGCGGGGCGCGCACAGGAAGCTCGCAAGGTGCTGACGATCGGGCTTGTAGGCTCGAACACGGCAGCCTGGAGCCCATGGACGGCAGCCTTCGCGGCGCGATTGCCGACCTAACGGAGATCGCATGCGTATTGCGCAGATATCCCCGCTCACCGAAGCTGTGCCTCCCAAGCTGTATGGTGGTACCGAACGTGTGATCTCG
>DATFQX010000400.1:0-2866 GCA_035263865.1 Xanthobacteraceae bacterium | reverse complement strand
CAGACCGGTGATGCCTGTTGCGCCAAAGAAGTTGAACAGAAAGCCGCCTACCAGAGCGCCGATAATTCCCAGCGCGATGTTGAGCCAGAAACCTTGGCCCTCTGCGTTGACGATTTTGCTTCCAATGAACCCGGCGATCAGGCCGAGTATAATCCAGCTGATGATGGACATGTGCCGCCTCCCTTCGAACTAACTCCTAAGCTCTCAACGAATATCTTCGCACGACATTCAGGTCCATTAGGGTTTTCCCTGAATGGATGTCGGGGTATTCCCCATCGACTTTCAGGTCGATCGCCGATTTCGATGCACGTGCACCAGGCGCAATGTCTTCGTTTTCAAAGACACGTTGGGAAAATGGTCGCGCAAGGAATATCATGCGTTCGGCATTCCTTTCACCCAAAGAATACCGCCATTTTGCCGCACAGTGCTTGCGTTGGGCATTCCGTGCAAAGCGCGAGGAGCACAAGAATATGATGCTCCAAATGGCGGATCACTGGATGCAGACAGCGCAAAAATTGGAGCGCGCCGACACCTGCGTTCCATCGGGCGCGCGTTTGGCGTCGACGCCGACCCCGCAAGACGACGCTCGGCAAAAGCCGTTACAGGACGATTTCAAGGGTGCGAGTCGATGAGCTCCTTCTTGCCGGCGGTCTGCGGCTCAGATTTCCTTTGCCGGAATCAGTGAACCCTGTGCCGCCATTCGGGCGACATAGAGAAACGCGTTGACCGTTTGCCTGCGTCCTTCGTTACGCGGGCCGGCGCGTACCGCGGGGCAGATCTGCCGTTCCAACGGCGGGTCCAGTGGGAGTGTGTCTTGGCAAGCTTGGTAGGGGGCATCCCGCCCGCATCTGTTCCTCGAGGGCTCACGGCCTTGCACATGGCGCTGATTTCCGGCGGCGCCTTGTCGCTGCTTGCGGGCTCCGCGCTGCCGGCGGACGCCGCAGCCGGCATGCGGTTTTATTCTACCGGTGGCTGGTTCATGGGTGGAATGAACGTCCCGGTCCGCAAGCACCGCGCCACCACGGTCAAACGGGAAAAATCCGAGCCGAACAAAGAGACGGGGTTCGGCGAAATGCCGAAGGGCCCGCTGCAGCTCGTGGTGTCGATCAACACGCAAAAAGTGACCCTGTTCAGTAACGGCGTGCGGGTCGCGCAGGGACCGGTCTCGACCGGCGTGCCAGGCCATCCCACGCCGATGGGCGTATTCAGCGTGATCGAAAAGGACCGCTATCATAATTCCAACATCTACAGCGGCGCGCCAATGCCCTACATGCAGCGCATCACCTGGTCGGGGGTGGCACTGCACGAAGGCGTGTTGCCCGGACATCCGGCTTCGCACGGCTGCATTCGCATGTCCCATGATTTCGCGATGAGGCTGTGGCCCATCACCAAGCTTGGCGTGCGCGTAATCGTGGCGCGCGATGAATTGACGCCCACCGAGTTTGCGCATGCCAAGTTGTTCGTGCCGAGGTCGAAGCCCGAGCCGCAAACAACGATGAATGTGGCGACCGAAGGTGCGAGGCAACCGACGGCAAACCTCGCTGCGGCGACGATCGCGCATCCCGATCGCGTCCTGAGCGGCACGGCGCCCGATCCGAAAGCGACTCCGGTGAGCAGCGACGCGGTCAAGCCGTCGCCGACAGTCGATCCGCCGAAGCCGCTGCTGCCGAGCTACAAGGCAACCGACCAGCCGGTCAAACGCACCGGCCAGGTCGCGGTTTTCGTTAGCCGCAAGGAGAAGAAAATTTTCGTTCGTCAGGGCTTCGTGCCGCTGTTCGAGCTGCCTGTCGCGATCGACGATCCGGATCAACCACTCGGCACCCATGTCTTCACCGCCTTGGCGGTGACCGGGGATGGTACCGGGATGCGCTGGAACCTGATGACGGTTCCAACCGATCCGTCGGTCTCGGTCGAGCATCGGGGCAGCCGTCGGCGATCCAAGGAACCGACGAAGCCGGTCGTTCACGGGAAGCCGCCGTCGAGCGCGGCGCAAGCGCTCGATCGCATCCACCTGCCGGAGGAAGCAGTCGACCGTATCGGCGAACTCCTGGTTCAGGGTTCATCGCTGGTGGTCTCCGACGAGGGCTTGGGCCGGGAAACCGGACGCGGCACTGAATTCATTGTGTTGACGCGGTAACGCTGATTTCAGCACGAGTGGATTGCCGGGCGATCGGGCTGCGACATACATCAGCGGTTGACTACGCGACCCGCACTGATGCTTTTCGGAAGCGCTGCCGTCCACGAGAGGGGACGTCGATGAAATGGATAGTCGTGACACGCCCAGCTTGCGATCTTCGCATGTGCGGGGCATTGCGCCCAACATGCATGTTTGTCCGGTTCCGAGCGACCATCGCCGCCGTCTCAGATTTTTCTGTTCCGCGATTTCCGGGGACACACCTACGAAGCCGGCTGGAGCAGAAATGTGAAGCCATACTGCTCGAATATCGCCTTAGCGGTCATTGAGCGTAGATATGCGAGGTAGTCGACAGCTTCTGGCTTCGCGGTCAGGGTGCCAGCTACGGGATAAACAATTGGGGGGTGGGAATCCGCGGGGAACGTGCCAATTATCTTCACGCTGGCGCTGACCTCGGCTGCCGCACTTTGCCCCGGGCGAAGGACGTCGAGATTCTCAACGCAGCGCGGCCGGCGATCGCCACAGTATCTCGCGCCATTAGCATCAGTAGTGTAGACGATGCCAAGCGGCGCTTCTCCACGTGCCACCATCGTGAGCGCTACGCGGGTATTTATTGCCATCGCAAGTTTTGGCGCGGCGGCTTGCCACGCTCCAAGCTTCTCTAGCGCCGCCTTGGCGTACTTACCGACCGGCACCTCGCGTACATCGCCGACGGCTATCGAACCGTTCCCC
>DATFQX010000399.1:0-5495 GCA_035263865.1 Xanthobacteraceae bacterium | reverse complement strand
TGATCGCGCCGCCAGCGCCCCGGCCCCAGATGGGCACCAATGTATTGATTGCGTGGAATTGCAGCACCGAGCAAGCGCGCGCCACCGCTTTTGCGCTGCCCATCCTCAAGCGCGCCAGCCGCGTCGTCGTGTTGACGGTCGCAGGCGGCGCTGCGGTACCGGGACCAACAGGCGAACAAATGTGCCGTTATTTGCAGTTGAACGAGGTGCCGGCAAAACCGCTGACCGTCGGTCTTGAGGGCCGGCTGACGGGCGAGGTGATTCTGGCCCACGCGAACGCATTGGGCTGTGACCTGTTGATCAAGGGTGCCTACACACAGAGTAGATTGCGGCAAATGATCTTTGGCGGCACGACCCGCTACATTCTGAGCAACGCACAATTACCAGTGCTCATGGCGCACTGACAGCTCTGAGCGACCCGCCACGCGGCTTACAAGGAATCCCTGCCGGCCTCGTGGCCGATCGCCTGCGCGGCCGCTTGTGCTTGTCAGCAGGAGTAAACCGGCTCATCATCGCAATTGCGTTTGCTGGTCGGCAAATCCAGAAAATCTTACGGAGCTCGAGGATGCCACGGAACAACGGTAAGCTTGCGATCTCGCGCCGCACGTTGCTCGCGGGCGCAGCGGCGCTCGGCGCGCTACCGCTGCGGCGCACATTCTCGCAGACGTCGGAGCCGCTCAAAGTTGGATTCCTTACCGTCAATACCGGCCCGCTTGCCGCCGGCGGCAAGCAACAGATGGAGGGCGCGGCCCTTTACCTCAAAGAGCGCGGCGGCATGATCGCCGGTCGCAAGGTCGAGCTGATCACGCAGGACACGGCCGGCAACCCCGCCGTGGCGCGAAACAAGACCCAGGAGCTGGTCGAACTGTCCAAGGTGCCGGTGATGATCGGTCCGTTGGCGACCAACGAGGCTTTGGCGATGGACGGCTATATTCGCGACACGAAAGTGCCGCTCATCACCACCACCTCGGCAGCCACGGTGGATCTCAAGAGTCATCGGGTGAACCCGTGGGTGCTGCACGCCTTCGGTACGGCACCGCAGGTGACCTTTGCACTCGGCGATTACGCGGCCAAAACGCTCGGCTTCAAGCGAATGGCGATCGTCGCAGAGGATTTCACTTACGGCCACGAGGGCGCCGGCGGATTCCATCTCGCCTTCGAAGCGGCCGGCGGCAAGATCGTGCAAAAACTCTGGCCGCCGCTCAATGCACCGGATTACGCGCCGTACCTGGCGCAGATCAAGCCTGACCTCGACGGGATTTATATGGGCTTCGCCGGCAGCAATCCGCTACGCTTCCTCAAGCAACTCGATGATTACGGGTTGAAAGGGAAAATCGCCGTGCTCGGAAATACCACGAGCACCGACGAGGGCATTCTCAAGCTGATGGGCGAGGAGGCAGTCGGTACGTTCAGCGCCGGCTGGTACGCCGCCGGCCTCGATACGCCGGACAACAAGAAATTCGTCGCTGGCATCAACGCCGAGTATCAACACGATCCCGGTTTCTACACCGCCGGTCCTTACACGGCGCTTCTCATCATAGAGGAAGCGCTCAAAGCTCTTGGCGGCAACACCGACGACGCGGCGGCTTTCCTCAAAGCCATGCACGATGTCCGCTTGAGCCGCGGACCGATCGGGCCGGTACGGCTCGACGAGTACGGCACGCCGATCCTCGATATCTACATCCGCAAGGTGGCGCGCGTGAACGGAAAGCTCGTCAACACCATCCTCCAGACCTATCCGCAGGTGAGCCAGTTCTGGACCTACGACCCCGCGCAATTCGTCAGGCAGCCGACGTTCTCGCGTGATTATCCACCCAGCAAAAATCTGGAATAGCGCCTAATCTATCTTCCCTGAAAGCGAACTTTGCTCGGCGCTATTGACATGTCCACTTGGTGTCAAACTCGGACATGGACACCGCGCTGCCATTCAGGTCGCTGCGTCATGTAAAGAAAAAGCAACCCTGCAAGGCTTGTTCGATCGATTGCTCCAAGCATGATTGGTGCCGCGCTGCACGACCGTATCGCCCGGCTTGAGATGCACCTCGGCAGTGTCGAGCACCAGCGTGATCTCGCCCTCCAGAATGAGGCAGAAGTCGAGCGTCCGGGTCCTCTGCATGTACGGATGCGCCGCGTCGGCTGAGTAGGTCGACGCTGCGGGCGAGCCCATCGCTCGGAAAAATGCCTCGACCTCCTTTGCGCCGACCTTGCCGCGGAAGATGTCGTCAGGGGGGAATGTCACGATGCGGCACACCGAGCCTCCGCGCGGCGGCTCGATCGTGTGCGGCCGCAACACTGTGTCGCGATAGGCGCCGATCCGCACCGGTGATGAATCCGTGACCCAGATGCGCGCCGACGAAAACCCCGGGCGCGCTGGATCGCCGCGCACGTCGGGCGAGGGCCCGTCCGCAATCGCAAGTGATTTTCCCTCATCATCGTCGATGGTGACGATGCGGCGTACCGGCTTCGTGTCCATTGCCTAGACCTTCGGCTCGTCCTCGAACGTCGCGCCCATCATGACGAACGCCATCAGGCTACCGCCATGGGTATTGGTCCAGCCATGCCAATTGCCGAGCTGCACGACCACGTCGTCGGCTTTCATCACGACGTCGCCGCGGTCGAGCAGCAGCGTCCGCTCGCCTGCAAACAGTATGCCGTAATCGACGGTGGCGGACTTGTGGACCGGTGAGCTGAAGAAATTCTGTCCGCCGCGATCCCAGACGCCGTCCCGACGCAAGCGCGTCGGCCCAAGGGGTTTGTAGGCCGGGTCCTTCGCCGGATCATAAGCCACGGGCTTGCCGGTCGATTGCACGATGCGCAGATGGCCACCGGCGGCGGGCGGCTCGAAATGAAACGCCAGATTGCCGTCGTCACGATTGCCCGAGATGATCGCTGGCGCTCGCTCGTAAACCCAAATGTCGGTCATGCAGGTCCCGCGGCTGATCGCGCCAGGATTGACATTGGGCGCCGCGCTGTCCCACAGCACGCAGGAGCGTCCCTGCGCATCGTTGCCGGTCACGACGCGCCGGATCGGTTTCGGGTCATCCGCCATCGCTCGTCGACACGCCTCGTTTTGCCAACCGTTCGATCGAGGTGAACGGCATTGTTATTGCATTCATTAGACATCATGATCGGCGCGTCAACAAAGGGGGCAGCAAGGTTCCCCGTGTCAGCGGAGAAAACGTTTGCGACGCTTGCGTCCGGCCGCGTGGATTGTCGCTCTTGCCTATGCGCTCACCGTTCTCCCGGTGAGTTTCGCGGCAGCGCAAGCGCAGAATTTTCCTAATCATCCTATCAAGATCATCATCGGTCCGAGCCCGGATATCTTCTCGCGCATCATCGCCGAACACCTGCAACAGGCATGGGGCCAGCCGGTCGTGGTCGAGCCGCGGCCTGGCGGCGGCGGCAAACTCGCGGTGACAGCGGTTTCAAGCGCGGCGCCGGATGGCCATACGCTGCTGTTTGCCACCCCGACCTACACGCTCAACACCGCGATGCAGGTCGCCTCCTACGATTTGCTGAAGGAATTCGAGCCGGTTTCGATCATCGGGATAATCTCATACGTGCTGGTCACGCATGCGAGCGTGCCGGCCACTTCGGTGGCGGAGCTCGTCGCCTACGCGAGGCAGAACAAGCTCAATTGCGCGTCGGCGGGCATCGGTACGGTCCCGCATCTTGCCTGCGAATATCTCAACAAGCTCGCCGGCACCGATATCCTGCATGTGCCCTATAGGGACGTGAACTCGGCCACGATGGCGACGGTCGGCAACGTCACGCAGATGTTCTTCGGCGTCTCGACCAGTGCCAAGTCGCAGATCGATTCCGGCACGCTGCGCGGGCTGGCGGTGAGCACGGCGCAGCGCTCGTTACTGCTGCCCGCCCTGCCCACGATGAGGGAATCCGGCTATCCGCCGTTCGATATGCCGGGCTGGGGCGGCTTGCTCGCGCCGGCGCACACGCCCTCCGACATCATCGAGAAGCTCAACGCGGAGGTGCGGCGCGCGGTTGAGCGGTCCGATTTACAGAAGCGGCTTATCACGGTCGGCATGGAGCCGCCGCCACGCCAGAGCCCGGCGGAGTTCCGCAAGTTTATCGAGAACGACATCGCGCGCTGGACGCGATTCGTCGACGCAGTCGGTCTCGAGAAGCTCAAGGGCGATGTTCCACAACAGTAAGCGTCTCTGCTCGGCAGGACAGACCTCTTGCCCAATAGGCCGCCGAGACATAGTGCCGCCATGTCTTTGAAATCGCCGTGACGACATGCGACGCTGCAACTCGAGCCCGATGAGAGGAGGACGTCCTTGAAGCATACTCGCCGCCGCCATCTGCAACTTTTCGCCGCTGCCGCCATCACGCCCGCGCTACCGCGCGTGAGTTGCGCGCAAAGCTGGCCCGCCAAGCCGATCCGCGTGATCATCCCGTTTTCAGCCGGCAGCACGATCGACATTGTCGCCCGTATCGTGTTCGAGCCGCTCGGGCGGCAACTCGGACAGACGCTGGTCATCGAGAACCGTGGCGGCGCCGGCGGCACGGTGGGCGCGGCGGCGGTCGCGCGCGCGGAGCCCGACGGTTACACGCTCATGGCCCATTCGTCCGCGCACGTGACCACGCCGGCGATTTATCCCAATGCGTCCTACGACACTGCCGAGGATTTTGCGGCCGTTGCCGCCTTGGGCAGTTCGCCCAACGTCACCGTCGTGGCGCCCGAGAAGGGCATCAAGACGCTGCAGCAGCTCGTCGCGGCCGCCAAGGCCAAGCCCGGCTCGATCACGTTTGGCACGGCCGGCGTCGGCTCGGCGACCCACATCTCCGCCGAGATATTGCGCTTCAGCGCCGGCTTTGAGGCTTTGAACGTCCCCTTCCGCGGGATGCCCGAGATACTCACCGAGATCATGTCCGGGCGCGTCGATTTTTCTTGCTCGACCATCGCCACCGCGCTGCCTTTCATCCGCGAGGGCAAGCTCGTGGCGCTCGCGGTGAGCACGCCGCAACGCTCGTCCGCGCTGCCCGATGTGCCGACCACGCTCGAGGCCGGCTACAAGAATTCCGACTATACGTTCTGGACCGGGCTGTTCGCGCCGGCCAAGACACCGCGCGAGATCGTCGACAAGCTGGCCCAGGAGACGCAGAAGGCGTTAGCCGCGCCGGGCGTGCGGGAGAAACTCGCGCAGCAAGGCATGGACCCGATGCCGATCACGCCCGCTGCCTTCGATGCGCAGATCAGGCGGGAGATCGATTCAATTCTCGCCTTGGCCAAAGCGGCGAACCTAAAGTTCAACTAACCGGCAGCGGCGCGCAACAGGAACGACTCGGGGATTCTCTGGCTAATACTTCGGAGCTTCGGCAGCAAGCTTGCTGAACTCATCAGGCGTGTAGCCACGCACAGTCGTGGTCCGCGCAATGCCTGAGCCGGAGACGGCGCTCGCGAACTTCGCCATCGCCTCGCCATTAGGCATATCCAAGGTCAGGACAACGTCGTATTGGCCGGTCGTCACATA
>DATFQX010000398.1:0-5350 GCA_035263865.1 Xanthobacteraceae bacterium | reverse complement strand
GAGGCGCCCGGGCGGAAACGCGACAGGATTTACATGTGTATCTGCTGATCTTGTGGGCAAACGGCTTAGCCTACTTAGGAGCCTGCTTCCCGAAATGCGTCGTATGGCGATGCTCTATAACAAACGGGACAATCATGAACTGGAATTCAGAGATGCCGAGGCAGCCGCCCAGTCGCTGAATATTGCTCTCCTGCGCTTTCCTGTTGTGTCGGCAGGCGATTTTGAGCCCGCATTCAAAATGATGAGCGAAGAGAAGTGCGATGCGCTCTATATTTTTGCGAGCCCCTTTGCTCAAGGGCATTGGACAAGGCTTGCTCAGCTTGCGCTCGATTACCGACTGCCGGCAATGTACGGCTTCCGCGAATTCGTGGACCGCGGTGGGCTATTATCGTACGGAGCCAGCGTTTCGGACGCATACAGACGCGCAGCCGCACTCGTCGACAAAATCCTCAAGGGATCGCGGCCGTCGGATTTGCCGATCGAGCAGCCAACCCGCTTCGAGCTCATCATCAATGCGAGGACAGCCAAGGCGCTCGGCCTCGAGGTGCCGCCCACTCTCCTGGCGCTTGCCGACGAGGTGATCGAGTGAAGCGGCGCGAGTTCATCACGCTGCTCGGCGGCGCAGCGGTGGCGTGGCCGCTCGCGGCGCGCGCGCAGCAAGGCGAGGTGCGGCGCATCGGCGTGCTCATGCCGTTTTCCGCCGACGATGCGTTCGCTTCTGTTCAGCCCCGAGAGATGACTAACGAGCGTTCGGAGATATGGCTGACACGTCATCACTGCCCGCTCCGGCGCGCGGTACGCTCGCAACATAAGGCGGTGAAGGGGCATTTCTGCTTTACAACCCGCCGCGCCGGCCGGTACGCTCGCAGCCGGCGTAAGGCCTGGGGCTTCGACGACTGCACCCTCCATGCGGCTAGTCGCGGATGACGGAGACGGCGGTGTCTTCCTTGCCACCTGGCCGCACCTTTCACTTCATCTCCGGCCTGCCGCGCGCCGGCTCGACGCTCACCGCCGCGATCCTGCGGCAGAACCCGCGCTTCCACGCCGGCATGTCGAGCCCGGTCGCGTCGCTGTTCGATAACGTCATCGCGCAGGTCTCCGCCGGCCCGAGCTCTCCACCATGGTCAACGAGGCGCAGCGCGCGCAGTCTCCGGCAACAGCGCTGGCGGCAACAACGAGTTGGTCAGCGTGATGCTGCTGCCCCCGCATTTTTACCTACGACAGCAGCATCACCCTGACCAACTCGACCGTCTCCGGCAACACCGCGGGCTATGCCGGCGGCGGCATTTTCGGCCTTGGCGCCACGATCACACTGACCAACTCCACCGTGACTGGCAACAGCGCCGGGTACAGCGGCGGCGGCATCGCCGGCCGATATAACGTCATCACGCTCACCGATTCCAGTGTCCTCGGGAATGCCGCGACGCACGCGGGCAACGACCTGTACGGCGGCTCCAATTCTTCCAGCAACCTGGTGCTCACTGGCGGCAACATCCTCGGCTCCGCTCCGGTGAACTTTGCGAGCGTGACAGGCGTGCCGACCATCACGCGCGGCAACGGCAACAACGTACTGGCCGGGACGGCGGGCGATGACACGGTGAGCGGCGGGAATGGCAACGACATCATCGACGGCCTCGACGGCAACGACACGCTTGTGGGCGGCAACGGCAACGACACGCTTGTGGGCGCCAACGGCAACGACACGCTGATCGGAGGGCGCGGCAACGTCACGCTGATCGGCGGCGACGGCAACGACAACTATCTGTTCGGGGTTGGGTTCGGTCACGATACCGTCGCGGATTTCCACACCGGCGACCAGATTGTGTTCGACGACCACGTGTTCGCCAACTTCGCCGCCTTGCTGGCCTCGAACCCCCAGCAGGTCGGCTCCAACGTAGTGATTACAGCCGGCGGCGACACGCTCACGCTGCAGAATGTGAGCCTGGGCAGCCTGCAGGCCTCGGACTTCCTGTTCGCCCACGTGGGCTAGGGCGCGGTCGGCCCGCTCATCGCTTCGGTGGGCCACGATGATCAGCGCCGCCGCCTGGACGCAGGCCGCGAGCGGCCACGCTCCAACCGCGCCGCCGAGCGCAGCTACGCTTTTCGCTTGGGCGCAAGCCTATCCGACGCGCCCGGTGAGCCTTGTTGCCGGCTTCGCCCCAGGCGGAGGTGTAGCGAGCGCCTTCTGCTCGCGCTTGCCGACGAGGTGATCGAGTAAATCATCGCAACCGTAGACGTAATTGTTGCGGTGCATGATTCCGCTGTTGGCACTAAGCGGACATCCCGAGACTGCCCGCTATTTGTCCGCTTTCGGGGCAAAGCGGACATGCATGAGCGTGTGGCTTCGCCTCAACTCAGCGCCATGAGATTGATGCGCCTTACAGCGCCGCTGCCGATTGATTGGGTTGAGCAGAGAACGCTGCTCGGCTTTCACTAAGATCATATCGCAGCGTGGTGGCGTTTCCGATGGTGACGAGCACGGCGAGCTGTCGGCGCGCCAATTCAGCCACCAGCTCCGGTAATCGATCGATTTCATTCTCGGCCCAGCGATATACAGTGACGACGTTCTCGCCCTCGACATAGCCGGTGTCTTTGAGGCCCTGACGGAATCCGCGGAAGCGGTCCGGGAGCGTGTCAGATGCGGAGTGGAGCACCCCGATCACCGGCATCGCCGCCTGCTGCGCCCGCGCACTAAGCGGCCACGCCGCCGCGCCGCCGAGCAGCGTCATGAACTCGCGGCGTCCAATCATTCGATCACCTCGTCGGCACGAGCGAGCAACGTAGATGGAATTTCGAGGCGTTGCCCTCTTGGCTCCTTGGGTTGGACGGCAGGCGCGAAGCTGGGGTCACCGGCCGCTGCTCCTCATCGGTTTCGGGGTTCTGCCGATCCGTGCGCTGCTGTTTGCCTTGATCGAAGATCCATTGTTTCTTGTCGGCTTTCAACTGCTTGATGGCATCAGCGGAGCGATAATCGGCGTGCTCACAATACTGGTCGCCGCCGACATTACGCACGGCAGCGGTCGGTTCAATCTAGCTCAAGGCATCATTGGAACCGCGTCAGGAATTGGTGCTGCGCTCAGCACTGCACTCTTTGGCCTGGTCGACGCGAATTTTGACCGCACGGCAGCATTTCTGAGTATGGCGGCGGTAGCCTTGCTTGGCGCCTCGATCATGTCGCTCTTGATGCCGGAGACGAGATCGTCGACCGAGAAGTAACTCACTTCTGACCTTCGACCTTGGGGCCGGAATGCCATTGCTCCCATACCCAACCAGAAGAGAAGGTTGCTCATGACCGATGGCCCGCTACTCGCAGGTTGGCTTCGGCAGGGCTATTGAGGCATCACACGGAGTAAGCAATCGGCCCGCTAAGTTCCTCGTCCCTGCGCCCGCGGCATCCTCGACCACGTCGCGGGCGTCGATTGTTCTCGAGGAAGCCGCAACACACGGCTCGCCGTACGGGAGGATGCCAATGCGACGTATTCTGAAAGCGGTCTTCCTAAGTGCAATGCTCGCCATCGCCGGAGACGACGTGCGGGCACAAGGTGTTCGTCTTCCGAGCGCGTTCATCACGGGACAGGCGTTTGCCGGTTTGCCCGAAAACGCCCGAACGCAGTACGTTACGGGTCTTGTGGACGGCATCTTCGCCGCAGTTTTGTTTGGCGCCTCTCAAGGAAGGGTAGGCGCATTGGAGAGATGCCTGGGTGGTCAGGACAACAAGCAAATTGGTGCAAACTTGTTGAAGTACATTCAGGAGCGGCCAGGGGAGCAGCGTGAGGGAGTGCATGTGATCTTTTATCGGCAAATGATCGAGGTCTGTCCGGGCGCTGGGCCGGCGCAATGATCGCGACATGATGCCCTCGCTAGCGAAGCGGCTCGGCTCGCCCTGTATCTCCGGCCGCTCGCCGCACTGGATCAAAAGCAAGAACCCTGCGGCACCAGCCGTCAAACGAGAAGCTGAAGAGGACTGGGGTCGGGAGAAACGGCGATAGCCGGTGGTCTGAAGAATGATGCAGCGGAGCGGTGGATTGTCCCCGCTAGCGCAAGTGTAAACTTTGGGATATCCATATAAGGCTGGGGTTACGGGGTTGCTGCTATGCCCATTCGCCCCCTTTTGGAAAAAGAAGGGGCGGTGTTTGGGCCTGATGACATCGCGGGCATCACCGCAGCGTTTGACGACGCCCTCAAGCAGTTGGGGCTGGTGGATCGCAAGGACCCAATCGTGCTGGCGGTTGCCAGCACGACAATCCACCTCGCAAAAGAAGGGGAACGCGATCCGAGGCGCCTGAGCGAAAAAGTGGTGAGACTTCTGCGCTCACCTCATTAGGTATCGTCGCCAACACGCGAAATACTCGTGTGTTGTATCCAAGGGCTCAGTCGTGGCCAACACAGCGGAACGGTACCGGCGTCTCGCACAAGAGTGCCGGAGGATTGCAGATGCCCAACCACCCGGCAGTAGCAGCCGGGGATATCTCTTTGAGATGGCGCGGCTGTGGGAGCGTTTGACGCACGAGGTTGCAGCTTCCCGGATTCCGCCTTCCTTTCCGGCGATCAAACCCGAGCGGCCTACAATGCAGCAGCAGCAACAAGATCAGCCCGAGCGAAAAGGAGAAGAATGGATCAACTCAGCGCACGAGGCTGCGATTAAAGTGGGCCACCTCACCCTCAAACGCGCATCGACCTCTCGTCCATCCGGCGAGTGGAGTGACGATGATTACAACGTGCTGGCCGCCGGGCAACCTATCGGCCGCATCTTCAAGGCCAATGCATCGCCGGTTGGTTCGGCGTGGATGTGGACGCTGATGGTCGGCTACGAGGATCGCACGCCAACGCACGGCTATGCCGCGACGCGCGAGGCTGCGATGGCAGCGTTCGCGAAGAGCTGGCGGCGGGAGTGAGGTATTCGTCTTAAAGCAAGCGAAGATTGACAGCCTTTAAGCGGCCGTCGCGCGCGGGGGCGGTCTTGTATGCGAGAACTTGGCCCGCCACCAATGTCTTCATCCCGGCGGCTTCGACATCGTGGACATGCACAAAAACATCGGGGCCGCCGTCATCAGGCAGGATGAAGCCAAATCCGCGATCTGTGTTGAAGAATTTGACCAGTCCAGTTGGCATTTTTAGTTGCTCATCGAGCGCCCAGTGGACGCGCCGCCCCGCCGCCGAGAAGGGTGATGAAATCCCTGCGCTTCACTCGATCACCTCGTCGGCGGTCGCGAGCAGCGTCGGCGGTACAGACAGACCAAGCGTCTTCGCGGCCTTCAGGTTGATGACCAGCTCGAACTTAGTCGACTGCATGACCGGCAGGTCTGCCGGCTTCTCGCCCTTGAGGACCCGCCCCGCATAGATGCCGGCC
>DATFQX010000397.1:0-3836 GCA_035263865.1 Xanthobacteraceae bacterium | reverse complement strand
GGTGCTCGACCTGTCGAAGATCGAGGCGGGAAAGCTCGAACTCAACCCACAAACCGTGCAGCTAGCACCGCTGATCAGCGACGTCATTAGCACCGCCGGACAGCTTGCCGAGCAGAACAAGAACCGCCTCGTCGTTGACGCACAAGAGAACCTCGGCGCGTTGACCGTCGATCCCATGCGGCTGCGGCAGATCCTGCTCAATCTCCTCAGCAATGCGTGCAAGTTCACCAAGGAAGGCGAGGTCAGGCTGCGGGCGCGCAGGGTTGCCAATGGTGGCAGCTGGATCGAGTTCGCGGTCGCTGACACCGGTATCGGCATGACCGCGGAACAACAAGCAAAGCTGTTCGAAGAATTCAGTCAGGCCGATGCCACGACTGCACAGCGTTTCGGGGGCACAGGACTTGGCCTTGCCCTCTCGCGCAAGCTCGCGCGCATGATGGGCGGCGATGTGACCGTGACGAGCGAGCACGGCAAAGGCTCGGCGTTCACCGTGCGCCTGCCGGGGGGCGCGAACACATAAACGCTCCAGAGAGGGGGGTTCGAAATGAAACTTCCCCGCCGACAATTTCTGCATCTGGCCGCGGGCGCTGCCGCGCTACCGGCCGTCTCGCGATTGGCTTGGGCGCAAGCCTATCCGACGCGGCCGGTGCGCTGGATCGTGGGCTTTACGGCGGGCGGCACGACCGACATTCTCGCACGCCTCATGGCTCAATGGCTGTCGGAGCGGCTCGGTCAGCAATTCATTGTCGAGAACAGGCCAGGAGCCGGCACCAACATTGCCTTGCAGGCGGCGGTCAATTCGCGACCCGACGGATATACCCTCGTTTCCGTGACGAGCTCCAATGCAAGCAACGCGACGCTCTATGAGTCGCTTCCCTTTAACCTCCAACGCGACCTCGTTCCGGTTGCCGTCTTATCCAAGGGTGCGCTGGTCTTGGCGGTGAACCCGTCGATCGCGATCAAATCGGTGGCAGAGTTTATCGCGCATGCAAAGGCCAACCCGGGCAAAACCAGCGTTGCATCATTTGGCGTCGGTTCGACCAGCCATCTGGCACAAGAACTGTTTAAAGCCATGGCCGGTGTCAACGTGGTCCATGTGCCCTATCGTGGCGATGCACCCGCGCTCACCGATACGATCAGCGGGCAAGTACAGGCCACGTTCAGCAATGTGGTGGCGTCCCTTGAATATGTCAGATCCGGCAAGCTGCGTGCGCTCGGCGTGACCACGGCGACGCGGTGGCAAACGCTGCCCGAGGTGCCGACCATCGGCGACTTTGTGCCAGGCTATGAGGTAAGTCTTTGGGCCGGCGTCGGTGCGCCGAGAGCCACCCCCAAGGAGATCGTCGAGAAGCTCAACCGTGAGATCAATGCCGGCCTTGCCGATCCGAAGATCAGGGCACGACTTGCCGAACTGGGCAGCGTCCCGATGCCACTCTCGCCAATGGAGTTCGGGAAGCTATTGGCCGATGATACCGAGAAATGGCCAAAGTGATCCGGGCGGCCAACATCAAGCCGGAGTGATCCGGCAAGCCCAGGTGGCGTTCGCGCGGTCATATCGCTCGCCGGCGCGCCGGGCATCCATCAGGCGTTATGAAAGTGACGGCACCTGACAGTGCGATGCAATGAACGTCAACGGGCAAGACCGGGAAAACAAGCAAGGCCGGGAAGATGACCGGGCATATGCGCTCATCATGAAGACGCTCGACACTAGCCTGGGTTATCGTCTCGTGTGGGCATTGGACCGCCTCGGGTGGCGCATTGCGACGCAGCAGCTAGACGGCCGCAAGTTTCCCGCGCCCTACCAGAGCACGGCCCAATGGCCGCACTGGATGGAGCCCGCTGACCGTGATGAACTGAAATTACGCGTCATCGAGGATGGCAAGAAGGACGATGCGCAAAGCGACAAGAGCGGTGACGACGCGGCGCAATGAACTGGGGTATGTAGCCCGCGGAGGCGTTAATGCCGACGGCCCATGTCCGATTGAAGCCGATCCAATGGTTTCAGGAGATAGGTCACTCAAAGCAAGGTGGTGAGGGCCGATACTTAAGAGCGACCTGCACCTATAGCGATGATTATAACGTGCGGTTGAGTACTGGAGGAAAGTTAGGCGCGTTTCTCGCGGATCTCTCTATTATGGATGAAGAACCGCAAAATGCCGATAGCAAACCGCTCGAGTATGGGATCGGGCTGCTAGTTTTTAACCATGACAGGCCGGAAATGGCGGCGTACACAAACGGATGGTTCCCGCTGCGGGGAAAGAACTACGATGCGGTGTGGGATCAGGTGCACCATGGTGCTTATGCGGGGTGCGACATCGATCTGTGGCTAAGTCCGCTTGTGTCCGAGCCGCCCAATCTTGTTTGGAATGTCGATCGTCCCGTATTCATTACGGCAGCGTCGGTTCGGTTTGCACGCATACCACCGTTACAAGAGCCGCCAACCCAACCACGTCGTCGAAGGAGACTATTCGGTCGCCGCTAGGCACAGCCTTCTGCAGCGCGGGAGGAGGACCGCACGAAGAGAAGCTCCGCACAGCCCAAGTCAGCGTTTCGGAGTCGCGGCCAAGACCGCAAGGCGCTCGGGCTCGAAGTGCCGCCGACGCTGCTCGCCCGCGCCGACGAGGTGATCGAGTGAACGCACCAATCAAGCGCCGCGAGTTCATCACGCTGCTCGGCGGGGCGGCGGCCGCGTGGCCGCTCGCGGCGCGTGCGCAGCAAGCGGCGATGCCGGTGCTCGGATTCCTGAGTTCCGGAGAACGCGGAGTGCTGCACCAAGCACTTGCTGGGTTCACGGATGGCCTGAAGGAAACCGGTTATGTCGAGGGTCAAAACGTTGCCATCGAATACCGCTTTGCCGAGGGTCAATTTGATCGTTTTCCGGCGCTGGCATCCGATCTGGTCCACCGCCAGGTCGCCGTGCTCGTTGCAACCAGCAATTCCGGAGCGATTGCCGCGAAGCGGGCGACCACGTCGATCCCGGTCGTCTTCTCGGTCGGCGATGACCCGATAAAAACCGGCTTGGTCGGAAGCCTCAACCGCCCCGAAGGCAATGTGACCGGCGTTTATCAATTCACTGCGGGGCTCGAGGCCAAGCGGCTGGGGCTACTGCATGACCTGGTGCCACATGCCGGGACCCTGGCCGTGCTCGTCCACCCGGAATATTCGGGTGTCGAATCTCAACTGCGCGATGTGCAAGAGGCAGCGCCACGCCTGGGTGTGCAATTAATTATCGTGCGTGCCAATAAGGAAAGTGATTTCAATGCTGCATTCTCGGCCATCGTCCAGCAGAAGGCTGCCGCGCTCCTAGTCTGCGCGTCCCCCTTCTTCAATACCAAGCGCCAACAGCTCGTCCTCCGGGCGGCGCGCCATGCGCTGCCGGCTATCTATGAATGGCGCGAGTTTGCTGCAGCCGGCGGTCTGATGAGCTATGGCACCAGCCTCGCGGACGCCTATCGTCAGGCTGGCGTTTATGCCGGGCGCATTCTCAAAGGTGTGAAACCTGCTGACCTGCCGATCGTTCAGTCGACCAAGTTCGAGTTCGTGATCAATCTGAGCGCCGCCAAGGCGCTCGGAATCGAAGTGCCGCCGACACTATCAGCCCGCGCCGACGAGGTGATCGAGTGATGTGAAGGGAGGTTCAAAAATGAAACTTCTCCGCCGACAATTTCTCCATCTGGTCGCAGGCGCTGCCGCAGTGCCGGCCGTCTCGCGGATCGCGCGTGCGCAAGCCTATCCGTCGCGGCCGGTACGGTTGATCGCGCCGTTCCCGCCCGGCGGCTCGATCGACCTCACTTCGCGCCTGATCGGTCAATGGCTGACGGATCGGCTCGGCCAAC
>DATFQX010000396.1:0-3007 GCA_035263865.1 Xanthobacteraceae bacterium | reverse complement strand
TCGATGATCTTCATGCGGCCGCCGCAGCAAGGACACGGGGGCGATTCGTCGTTGGAAGCGGTTGGACCATTGTCATCATCGTTATAGCGATCCGTCGGCGTAGCGGGTAAATCGAGCAAGCTTCGACAGAGAGCGAGTTTGTCGGCGCGGTGGCCGTTGGCGAAGAGGCCGTAATGGCGAATGCGGTGGAAGCCGTTCGGCAGTACGTGGAGCAGAAAGCGCCGCATGAACTCGCCGACGTTGATCCGCATGACTTTACTCTTGTGAAGGCCGCTCTCCCGATAGTCCTTCCAGCGGAAACTGACATGGGTTTCGTCGAGATCTAGCAAGCGGCTGTTGGCGATTGCGACGCGATGCGTGTAGCGCACGAGATAGGCTAAGACCTGCTTGGGACCGGCGAAGGGCGGTTTGGCATAGACAACCCATTCGGTTTTGCGCAGCGGCGCGAGATGCGCTCTGAACCTGAAGGTGTCCTTGAGCGCGGCGAGATCGGTAAAGAACTGCAGCTCGCGCCCAGCATGCATGGCTTGGAGGCCCTGCAAGAACAGGCGCCGGAACAAGCGCGAGAGCACGCGAACCGGAAGAAAGAAGCCGGACTTGCAGGCAATCCAATGCTTGCCATCCGGCGATATGCCACCGCCCGGCACGATACAGTGCACGTGAGGATGATGCTGGAGATTCTGACCCCAGCTGTGCAGGACGGCGGTGACGCCGATGTCGGCGCCGAGATGCTTGGGATCGGCCGCAATGGTGGTGAGCGTCTCGGCTGCCGCTGTGAACAGCAGTCCATAAACCTTGACCTTGTTCTGGTAGGCGATCGCGCCGACTGCGGCTGGCAGCGTGAACACCACGTGGAAGTACGGCACTGGCAGCAGCTCGGCCTCGCGCGCTGCAAGCCACGCCTGAGCGGCCGGCCACTGGCATTTGGGACAATGCCGATTGCGGCAGGAGTTATAGGCGATGCGCGTGAACGCGCAGTCCTGGCAGCGCTCGACATGACCGCCGAGAGCTGCAGTGCGGCAGACCTCGATCGCGGTCATGACGCGCCGCTGACCGAGGCTCAGATGAGCTTGGTTGGCAGCGCGCCAAGCAGCGCCGTGGCGGCGGAAGATGTCCGCGACTTCAAGTCTTGGATGGGACACTGCCGGCGCATCAATCCGGCGCTGTCCTCGTGATGTTCAGGAGTTCAAGCGGGCTCTGAACCTGCCGGATCAAGTTGATCGCAACGCGCGCATAGCCCGCGGTCGACTTGATATGCCGATGCCCGAGCAAGTCCTGGATTACGCGAATATCGACACCCTGCTCAAGGAGATGGGTGGCAAAACTATGTCGCAACGTGTGGACGGTGACCGACTTACCGAGCCCGGCCGCCGCGGCCGCTCGCCGACACGCAACTTGCAGCGCGCGCTTCGTCATAGGCCGTGACGGATTGAGGCCGGGAAATAGCCAGTATGATGGCCGCGTCCGGTGCCAATAGTCGCGTAGAATGCCGAGGAGCTGATTGGACAGCACCGTATAGCGATCCTTGCGCCCTTTGCCTTGCCGGACGCAGATGACCATGCGTGCACTGTCGATATCTCGCGCCGTCAGCGCTATGGCCTCGGAGATCCGTAGACCGGCCGAATAGATCGTGATGAAAGCCGTTCGCATCTTGAGGTTGGTCACCGCATTGAGCAAACGCTCAACCTCCTCGCGTGCCAGAACTGTGGGCAGGTTGTTCGACCGGCGAGGCATTGGAATTTGTCTCGCGATGTCCGGCCGCCGCAATGTTGTGCCGTAAAAGAACCTCAGTGCGCCCATCTTCACGCAAATTGAATTGGCCGTGAGACCGCGGGACACAAGGTGCAGCTGATATTCCCGCAAATGCTCCACCCCGAGCTTGTCGGGAGATCGCCGGTGGAATGCACTAAATTGCGCTACAGCACGGATGTACGTCTCCTGGCTGCTCGGCGACAAGTTGCGCATCGTCATGTCGTCGATCATGCGCTGGCGCAACGGAGAGATCGGTTTGCTCATCTGTGGACCCCTGTCAATTGGACTGCACGAACGCGCAATCCTGACAGACCGGACGCTTCGCCACGACGAGCGCTCTCTCCCATAAGGATCGCAAAAAGCAGGTTGTGCGACGTATCGGGAATGGCTCTGTGGAGCCGTATTCCCTATCATTGAGATTCTTCAGACGATTCCATTTGGAGCAGTTGAGAGGCGTTGATGCTCGATAATCCAGAGAAGACCGCACGGTTGCTGGCCGCACTCAAGGCCGCTGTGCCGTTCGAAGTCGACTTGACGCCAGCGGTGGTCAAACAACTTCAATCCGAATATGTTGCCAACGCAGACCAGATACGCCGCATCGTCTCGGACTTATCGTATGCAGGCGACGAAGGTGGGATCGTGTGCCACATCGTCCCGCTGGATAAACAAGAAGCACTCTTCATCTCCCTGACTCATGTTCGCATGCCGCGTACCATGCCGCTTGCGGCGGCAGTCGCCGATTACCAAAAGCATCGCGTGAAGAAGCTGAAGAAGCAGGGCCCCGTCTAAGTCGAGTTCCTCGACGCAAAGCGTACCCCAGACGCTCCGTAGAGCCATATTCCCTATTCGGTCGCCGCGCGCTCCCTCCCGCAGAGCGGGTTAGTGCAATGACAGGTTATGGAACCGGGGCAGAGCGCTTTGACTGCAGGGCGGCGACCAAATGGTTAGTCGCCGGAATAGAGACAGAAAGTTTTAACCGGTCGCAATCTATTGCGTGGAGCTTCTTGCTCACGAGGTGGGCCATGGTGGTCGAAAGCGATTTCTGTTGTGCGGCGCGATCAACAATGTCGAAGAATACGACCATGAAGCCGCCCGCTGCCGACTTAGGGCGTCTCCCATAGCTCGTCCTCTTTTTGGGGTTATGGGAAAAGCGTTCACCTTCTCCAAGCGAGTGGCGTTTAAATTGGGCTAAGAATGGAACGGACGCATAGAAATGACGGTCATCTTGAACAATGATGAGATTACGAAGTTGTTG
>DATFQX010000395.1:0-14401 GCA_035263865.1 Xanthobacteraceae bacterium | reverse complement strand
TCAGTCCTTGACCGGAGAGCGATTATATCGCCGATGTGCTCCGCTCGGACTGACGGCAATGAATAGCAAATTCCAAGAGCGTATTGTCGCTATACTGCAGGAGTCTCCGAACGGGCTTACGTCGAACCAAATTGCGGAGCGGCCTCGGCATCACAGCGGGGAATATAAGCTCACGTTTAAGCAAGCTTGCTGGCCTATGGGATCATCCGCAAAAGCTGCTCTAGCCGTGGCCCAAGGCGGCCGCGCTTTGGGGCGCTTGCGCAAGGCCCTGCCCTGGATTGAAGGTGGGGCGATACAGGGATGAATTCGGGGGTTTGTGCAACCCGGCCTTTATCTGAATTTTATTGAGTTTTCCCCGAAAACATCAGACTTCGAATCTGGGGCTTACTTGCACGAATTAATGCGATGGAAGCAATGTTGAAGCAATGACCCGAGCCCGCAACGAATTCCCGCCCGGCATCAATTCCACGAGGACAAGGTCGATGCCGTCGCATTCGTAAAGGCTAAACCTGGGCGGCGCCCTGCCCGTTGCTTGTACCGCCGCTTTCTTCTTCAACGCAACTGAATGGTCTAGATTGACTTGGAATCCGCGAACGGGGTGACCGGTTCAATTAGCGAAATCACTATCAGAAGATTCGATACCTACATCCACGATGTCTCCCCCACGAAGGTTATGGAGACAAGAATGAAGCCTCAAAAACGCTCGACCAAGCTTTTGCGAAAATGTGGAGACGCCTGGCGAAGGCTAAGATCAAGTCTCAAGCCAACGGCTGCCTCCACGCGTCGGGCAATGTCGGGCGAACGTGTTAGCATTTCGGACATGCGCGGGCCTAAGCTGATCGTACAGCCGGACGATGGCGAGAAGCCTGTCGTGGATTTTCTTCATTCCGCGCAAAAAACGGTTGCCCTCAAGCAGTTCACTTTCACGCATCCGCTACTCCTGGACGCGGTCATGGCCCTCCATAAAAAGGGCGTCCGGGTGCGCGTCATGTTGAACGGTGCAAAGGCTACGGGCGAACGGCTGAACGATCCGTTCTTCGACAAGATGAAAACGGCCGGGGTCGAGCTCCAATGGAGCAACCCCAGCTTCCTGGTCACGCATGAGAAGTCCATCATCGTCGACGGCAAGAGCGCGCTGCTGGCGACGTTCAACTTCATGGAAAAATACTTCCAGGCCACCCGCGACTACGGGGTCTTGACCAACGATCCGGCCCAGGTCGAGCAGGTCCAGAAGTGCTTCGATTGCGACTGGAACCGCGAACCATTTCATCCGCACGAAGATGCCGGGCTCGCGTGGAGCCCGGGATATGCCCGTCATCTCGTCTGCAAGTTCATTGATCGCGCGCACAAAAGCCTTGACGTCCAGCATCCGAAATTTGCCGAGCCGGTCATACTCGAAAGGATGTTAGCCGCCATCCAGCGCGGCGTTCGCGTGCGCATTCTCTGCGGCGGCAAACACGGCCTTCACCAACCGGACCTGATGTACTCATTCGCCTTGTGGCGCCTGATGCATCAGGCCGGCGCGAAGGTCCACAAGCAAAAGAATTTGCGCGCGCATGCCAAGCTTCTCGTCGTCGACCACAAGCAGGCGCTTCTCGGTTCACAGAACTTTGATCAGCCAGCATTCGACCTGCGGAGGGAGGTCGCCATGGAGTTGTATGATGCGGCCATCGTGCACGACTTGACGACCATGTATGAGTGCGACTGGGAGACGTCGCGGAAATACGAACCTCCCTATCCGGTTGGGGAACCTGCCGAAGAGGAGGAGGATGAGTTTATGCATGACGCCACCCTCATGCATGAGTGAGCCTGCCACGAAACCGCGCCTGCTGGAGCTGGCTCTAGCCTTCAACAAGATCAGCCTGGCGAGCTTCGGAGGTGGTCTGTCCGCTTGGGCCCGCCGTGTAATCGTCGAGGAAAAAAAATGGCTCGACGACGAGGAGTTTCTAAGCGCGCTCACCCTGAGTCGAGTGCTCCCAGGTGCGAATCAGATGAACTTCGCTGTCTATGTCGGCAGCCGCTTCCACGGCTTTGAGGGCGCCCTCGCCGCGGTACTTGGGCTCATTACCATCCCGTTCCTAATCATCCTGGCACTTGCCTACGCCTACTTCCTCCACAGCACCGCACCTGCGATGCAGGACGTACTGCGTGGTGTCACGGCCGTCGCCATTGCGCTTGCACTGTCGGTGGGGCTGAAAACAGGGGAGAAGTTCCTGTTCAATCCGACCGCTCTGCTCTTCGGCGCGCTTGCCTTTGCGGCATCCGTCTTCGTGAAGCTTCCGCTCATCGCCGTCCTCGCGATCCTTGGCCCTCCGGCTTTTCTAGTGGCATGGCGGCACGACCCGGGAAAAAAAGGCGACCCATGAAGCTGGGCCCAATTCTATCGCTGATTAGCTTTTTCAGCGTGCTATCGATCCTCTCCGTCGGGGGAAGCAACAGCGTCGTTCCGGAAATGGCGCGTCACGCGGTCGAAGTCGAGCACTGGCTCACGCTCGCCCAGTTCACGGACATCTTTGCCATCTCGCAAGCGACGCCGGGACCCAGCAACCTGATCGTGGCGCTCATAGGCTTCAAGGTCGCCGGCTTGTGGGGTGCGCTCGTCGCTCAATTGGCAATGATGCTTCCGGCGGCTTCATTGATGCTCCTGGTCTCTCGTATTTGGGTGACCTCTTCGGGACGCCCCTGGCACCTCGCCCTGGAGCATGGCCTTGCGCCGATTGCCGTTGGGCTCATCTTCGCCAGCGGTTGGACCATTGCCGAAGGGGCCAGCCTCTCAACGATCGGCTACGTGATTGCGGCAGTATGCACGCTCCTCTTTTGGAAATCCCACATCAATCCGATTCCCATCATAGCGGTCGTCGGCGTGCTTGGATGGATGCGGTTGATTTGAGAAATTTCGAGCCCAGCATCTTTTGAGTTAGCCGGCCAACTTGCCAGTCATGCAGCCCGGTCAGGTTCGAGCTGTTCCGGCGGCAAAAACCCGCCGGCGCACGAGCGACCTGCCCGAGCCACTCGCCTCGCCCCGACTGCACATGCGATGCAGATCGCATCCTGCGACACTGTGCGGTTGGTAAGGGCGCGATGTCGCTGTTGCGTTCTACGCGCTTGCTGCGCGGAGAGGCTTGTGATCCCGTACGGGCAATGTCTTCTCAAGCCGCACCACTCCTCGCACGCAGTCCGAAATGATGAATCCAGCCTTACGTGCGAGCGATATCATCGTTTTGTTGTCGGCGAATGTCTCCCCGACGATTCGGCGAACGCCGGCTGCGGCCGCGCCGCACTCGAGTTTGGCGAGCATCAGCTTCGCCAGCCCCTTCCTCTGCCAACGCTCCGCCACCGATACCGAAACCTCGGCTGAGGATCGCTCCACCGCGCGCACGTAGCGCGCCTCCCCGATCACCGTCTCGCGGCCCTCTGCAAATATTTCGGCAATGAGCGCGACATGCGTCGCATAGTCCACTTGCGTGAACTGCCGCATCATCTTCAGCGACGGCTCGTTGATGGGGTGCATGAACCGACGACAGCGAGCGGCAGGTGAGAGATCGTGGAAGAACCTGACCAAAAGCTCCCTATCCTGCGGCAAGACAGGCCGGATGACGACGTGCTCACCGCTGGTCAGGTGCGCCACGTCGATCAACTCTGCAGGATAGCGATGGCTTCGGTAGGTCATTGCATGAGAACTCGATGCTGTGTCGCCTGCGGCAGATGCGCCAGCGGACCTGACTTGCGATTGCCGTCCTCCGCTGCGTCCTGAGTGAATACCGGGCGCATCCCGGCGGGCACTCCGCTTCTTGCGGTCAAATTAGAGGCGTTGCTGTGCGGTCCGCGCGGAACGTAGCAAGCCGCCCGCTTACGGCGCGCGCTTGAAGTACTCCTTCATCGGCTCGAAGTAGCTGCGCTGCCATCCGCCGTCGCGGTAGCTGGTGTGACCGTCCGGCACATTGCTGTGGCGCACCGTAATTCTCGTGCCGCCCGCGGTCGGCTCGAGCAGCACCTCGATCTCCGAATCCAGGTCCGCCGCGGAAAACTTTGTCGTTCGCCAGGATTGAACGATGCGGCGGGGCCGTTCGAGGCTAAGATTGCGGCCGGTGATATAACCATTCCACACCGTGAAGGCGCCACCGTTCTGCGCGGACATGTGCGCAGGCTTTCCGCCGGTCATCTTTTGGTGTCCGTCGCTGCTGAGCCACGCGTCATAGATCTCTTGCGGGCTTGCGGGAATGACGTCGGATACGAAAAAATCGAATGGCATGATGCCGCTCCGGGTAGCTCAGTCGCGGCGCACGATAGCGCGCAACGAGCGCCCCGTCAGTCTCACGCGAGCGCACTGCGGCGCCGGGCCGCAAAGCGCTTTCGCGCCCCACAAAATCGCGCGATAATCGGCCGCACCAATGAATGATAGTCGGGAGGTTTGCCGTGCAACACAGGCATGTTTGGCTGGCCCTGGCAGTGCTGGCGGGGGGACTGAGCGGCGCCCATGCGCAAGAGGCCCTCACCGGACGCGTATCCTCGAACGAGGAGGGTGCGATGGAAGGCGTGCTGGTCAGCGCCAAGAAAGACGGGGCGACCATCACGACCACGCTGGTGACCGACTCGCAGGGCCGCTACAGCTTCCCGGCCGCGCGAATCGAGCCGGGCAAATACATCATCTCGATCCGCGCCGTCGGCTATAAGCTCGACGGTCCCAAGACGGTCGACGTTCCCGCCGGCACCATGGGCACCGCCGATCTCAAGCTCAGCAAAGTCAAAAATCTGGTGCCGCAACTCTCGAACGGAGAATGGCTGCTCAGCCTGCCGGGCGCTGACAAGCAGAAAGCTTTTCTCACGCTGTGTGTGGGCTGCCACACGCTGCAGCGGGTCTTGACCTCGAACCATGACGCCGCCGAATTCGAGCAGGTCTTCTTGCGCATGGCTCGCTACTCGCCCGGCAGCACGCCGACGCATCCGCAACCGCTGCTTCCCGGTCCGCGCGGCGAGCGCCCGGCGGTGACCGGGGAGGCGGCCAAGGCGGCAGCGGAATTTCTGGCAGGCGTCAGCCTCGGCAATTCCGAGGTCGCCGAATATCCGCTCAAGACTCTGCCTCGGCCCAAGGGGCGTTCCACCAAGGTGGTGATCACGGAATACGACCTGCCGCGTCGGAACGCGCTTCCGCACGACGTCATTGTCGATCGGGACGGAAAAGTCTGGTACTCGGACTTCGGTGCACAAGTCGTGGGCGTGATGGATCCGACGACCGGGGGTGTGAAGGAGATTGCAATCCCCGTGGTGCGGCCTGAACAGCCGAAAGGTGGCCTCGATATCGAGTTCGACCCTGACGGCAACCTTTGGCTCGCGATGATGTATCAAGCGGCAATCGCCAAGATCGACCGCAAGACGCACGAGGTTTCCGTATTCCCGTTCCCCGACGAATGGATTTCGACTTCGGCGCAAGCCTCAATGGTCTCGCCGATGCAATCCGATGTCGACGGCAAGGTGTGGACCAACAATCAGGAGCACCATTCCAGCTACCGGCTCGATCTGGCGAGCGGAAAATTTGAAAATCTGGGCCCAGCCAAGACGCCGGATGGCAAGCAGATCCGGGCCTACGGCATGCCGAGCGATCAGCAGAACAACCTTTATCAGCTGGAGTTTGGCGGCGGCCACATCGGCCGGCGCGATGCCAAAACGCGTGAAGTCACCGTCTGGCCGACCTCGGGCGCGCTCACGCGTCCGCGTCGCGGTCGTGTCGACGAGCAGAACCGGTTGTGGTTTGCCGAGTACGGCGGCAACGCCATCGGCATGTTCGATCCGAAAACCGGCGCCATGAAGGAGTGGCAGATGTCCACCCCTTGGAGTGCGCCCTATGACGTCGTTGCAATCAAGCAGGGCGCCGAGGCGTGGACCGGCTCGATGCTCACCGACCAGGTCTCGCGTCTCGGTACCGCGACCGGCGAGGTGGTCGACTATCTGCTGCCGCGCACCACCAATATCCGGCGTATATTCGTGGATAGCTCCTCCGAGCGGCCCGTGCTCTGGATCGGCAGCAACCATGGCGCCAGCATTGTCAAGGTCGAGCCGCTAGATTAGCCACCGACTTGGCTCGAGATCACAGGCCCACTTTTCCGGCCGCGCCGATGGTAGGATAATTGAAGGGGGCCAGCACCGCGTGTATGGCGCTCTGCGCCAGCACCCCCAAGGAGTGCCCGAATGTCATCCTCGAGCGACTGGGAGATGCCGCACTCCTTCCAGCCGAAGCCGGAAAATTACGCCTACGATCTCGAGGCGGCACTGACCTCCATGGTGGGGTTGCGCGCCATCATTCCCGCCGATGCCTTCACGGCCGAGACGCTCGGCACCGAGCGCACCGGAAACGGCGTGTTGATCCGCGACGGCGTGGTGCTCACGATCGGCTACCTCATCACCGAGGCGGAAACGATTTGGCTGCACCTCGCCGATGGCCGCGCCGTTCCAGGCCACGTCTTGGCCTATGACCAGGAGACCGGCTTCGGGCTCGTTCAAGCGCTGGCGCGGCTGAACCTGTCGGCGCTGCCGATCGGCCAATCCAAAGCAGCGAAGGTGGGCGACTCCGTCGTGGTCGCCGGCGCCGGCGGACGCAAACATTCGGTGGTGGCGCGCATTGCTGCCAAGCAAGAATTCGCAGGCAACTGGGAATATGTTCTCGACGAGGCGATTTTCACCGCCCCGGCGCATCCGTTCTGGGGCGGCACCGCGATGATCGGACGCACGGGCGAGCTTTTGGGCATCGGGTCGCTGCAGGTGCAGCAGGTGCGCGAAAGCGGTACGCCCGAGCCGTTGAACATGATCGTGCCGATCGACATTCTCAAGCCGATCCTCGAGGATCTGCTCACGCTCGGGCGGCCGAACCATCCGCCGCGGCCCTGGCTCGGCCTCAACGCGACCGAGGTAGAGGACAAAGTCGTGGTGGCGCGGATCTCCGGCGGCGGTCCGGCCAAGCGAGCCAATCTGCGTACTGGCGATGTCGTGCTCGCCGTGGCTGGCGATCAGGTCAAGGACCTTGCCGGCTTTTTCCGCAAGGTCTGGTCGCTTGGCAGGGCCGGCGTGGAAGTGCCGCTCACGGTCTACCGGGACGGTCGCACCTTCGAAGTGCGCGTCCCCTCCGGCGATCGCAATCGCTTTCTCAAGGGGCCGAGCCTGCACTGAGAGAGCTTGCCTCGCCCCGCGGGGGCTCGCTCGCCCCGCAGCGAAGCGTCGGCCACGGCGGACCCTTTCGTTTTCCGCGAGTCTCCCATGTCGCGGGGATTGCTGAGTTGCGCGCCGCGTCACACGCACGACATGTTCATGGATTGAGGTGAGAGCCGAGGAGGGATCATGGGAATCATCATGATCAACTGTCCCGCCACAGGACGCAACGTCTCCACAGGCATCGAGACGATCGGCATAGAAGACCTTCCGGCGGTGACGGCGAAGATGGTGTGCCCCGCCTGTGGCCGTATCCACCATTGGACCAAAGCAGAGGCTTGGCTCGCGCACAGCGGCGAGCAGTACGGATTGCGGGCAACCGAATAGCAAAGGGCGCGGCTTTTGCCGCGCCCCGACCTCGCGGGCCGCTCGCACAAGGCTGTCAAGCCCTCGGCTGCGGCACGATGCGGATATAAGGCTTGGGCGCTTTCCAGCCCTGCGGATATTGCTTCTTGGCCTCTTCATCGCTGACCGAACCGGCGATAATCACATCCTCGCCCTGCTTCCAATTCACCGGTGTTGCCACCTTGTGCTTGGCGGTGAGTTGCAGCGAATCGATCACCCGTAACACCTCGTCGAAGTTGCGGCCCGTGGTCATCGGATAGACCAGAACAAGCTTGATCTTCTTGTCCGGGCCGATAACGAAGACGTTACGCACGGTCTGGTTGTCGGCGGGCGTGCGCTTCGTCGGATCGCCGGACACGGCAGCCGGGAGCATGCCATAGAGCTTCGACACCTTGAAATCGGAATCGGCGATCATCGGATAATTCGGAGCGTAGCCTTGGGTCTCCTTGATATCGTTTGACCAGCCCTGATGGTTGGTGAGCGGATCGACCGAGAGTCCGATGATTTTGACGCCGCGTTTGTCGAAATCGGGCTTGATCTTGGCCATGTAACCGAGCTCGGTCGTGCACACCGGCGTGAAGTCCTTCGGGTGCGAAAACAGCACCGCCCACTTGTCGCCGATCCAATCGTGAAAGCGGATTTTTCCTTCCGTGGTCTCCGCCTCGAAATCCGGGGCCGTATCGTTGATTGCCAGTGTCATGGCTTACCTCCGTCGCGTGCGAGCCAGTTAGCCCGGTAATATAGTGAGTTGCAGTCTCAGCAGCCAGTGTTCGCCGCGATAGCCGCGCACTATCGAAGGCCCCCACTCGGCCGCGCCGCTAAATCGTCCTTCAGGGCGGGGCGCCTGGAGAAGGAATGAGCGGCGAGTTTTGTGCAGAGGAGAATGAATCGATACGTGGGCAGAGCGACGGTTTGCCGCGCCGATGATAGCGCGCTCTTTAGCATCGATACGCCGCCCGCTCATACGGCGGTTGGAGGCCGACGATTAGAACCAAGGACGAAAACCGGACGATCGGGACGAAGCGTACGGATTTGGCTGTGCGGCGTGCGCGCGTCGCGGCGCCGTCCGTGGCTCTTGTTTTTTTGTCTCTTTCTTCGGCTCCTCGGTGACACTGCTTTTTGCGATCTCGGGCGCTGGTTCGGTTGCCGTGGGGATCGCAAGCGCCTCTGACGGGGCAGGCGGCACCCAGGGCGAGTCCGCGTAGTGCACGACTGTCTTGGGTGGCGGCCGATAGGCGGCCAATCCAGGATTTGCGGCGACGCTTGGCTGCATCAACCAATAGAGAGCGAGGAAAAAGCCTGCATACGCCGCGAGGAGAATTCCGACTGCGGCCCCTAAGCGGTAATCCTCAGAGCTGCCCCGCCCAAGATTCTCACGCAAATACATGAGCTGCCCCCAGTCCGACCAGTCCATTAGTCGCGCGGCCTGGCGAATAGGTTCAGCGTCTACCGCCGCTGACCCGCTGGCGTTGCAGCAAAGGCGCCCGTGGTTAGCGCGGTCGGGCGCGCCTTCGGCGTCCCCTCATTTTCGTGGCGTGTGGCCGAAGAGCCACACTCGCCCCCTTCGTCTTTGGTTATAAGTGAAACGGGGATAAGGAGCGGGGGCAAACATGGGACTCGTACGCGGGTCTCAGTGGGTCGTGTGGGGCGGCTTGGCGGCATTGCTTTGTGCTGGCCTTGCCGAATCACGATCGAGACGGCAAAGCGGCGCTGGCTCGCCTTGGTGCACCCGATATACGGGCCGCGCTGGCTGCCGCACCCGCCGGCTCCGGTCCAAGTGGGACGGATGGATGCCGTCGGTGAAGGCGCGGCACGTAGGCGTACGCGCGATACCCGCCTCCGTAATACCCACCCGCCTGGGTCCGTAGGCGGTTCGCCTCCGTGCCGGTCGGTTCAGTCAAGTCCCGACTGGATTGGGCCTGCACGACGCTCGTGCCGCCTATGAGCGAGATTGCAAACACACTGGGCTGGACCCGCGCCTGAGGCGACGCAACGCGCGTACGGCTGTTCCGTCGATCGATCAGTTCCACGCTCTGAACCACGATGAATGGTGTCTAATTGGCGGCACTAGCCCCCGAGCCGCTTACTCGCTCAGATGCACAAAGCTGTTTGTGAAAAGCTGTTTGTGATGGGAGGACTATCCTGTTTCGAACAATCGCGAGCCACGGGCAACAAATTGATCGACAATGCATTTGGCTTGCGGCCACCGTGCGAGGGCGCCGCGGGCGCCTCCACCGCTGCCCGTCGGACCGTAGTGGATCGCGCTCACATTGAAGCTCTGCACTCGCGCCGATCACAAATTGCTGATCGTGCCGCACCGCACACTGGATGCCGGTGGTAACCGCTCATAACGATCCACGGTAACTGCTCGCGATTTTCCGCTCTTGCACATTGCTGCCGCAACTTCGCCACGGCGGCGCCATCGGCGCACTGCCGGCGCGGACTATGGACGCGTCGAACCCTAGCGCTGGGGTCCGCGACTAAATGTAGAGAAGTGAGGAACCCCCCAGTCTCGAAAGAGTTGGGGAGCCGTCCCTCACAAAAGGTTCCCGGAAGGTCGGGAAGGCGTCAGATGAGCACGGGCGCGTGTTTATATGCGCTGATTGCAGCGATCAAGCAGTCGCCCATCCTTGTGAGGATGAGCGAACGGCTGTTGCTTGCGCGCCCCTGGGCGAGCGTGCGCAAGTCGAAGGACGTCGACGCCTACGTCCTGGCTTGGATCGCGAGCCACGTCCGCGGCTCGCGACGCCCGCGCACGTTGATGTAAATTAACCATTCTCCTGCGGCCTCCCTTTCGCTGTTCCCCCGCGGCGCCAGCGTGTTGACATTTACGCTGCTGCGCAGCAAAGCCTAAAATCGCCTTCGCGGGGTCTGGCGGCATGTTCAAGCGTATCCTGATCGCCAATCGCGGCGAGATCGCCTGCCGCATCATCAAGACCGCACGGCGCTTGGGAATTGCCACCGTTGCGGTCTTTTCTGAGGCGGACCGCGACGCCCTCCACGTCGAAATGGCGGACGAGGCCGTGCCGATCGGACCGCCGCCTGCGTCCGAGAGCTATCTCGTCATCGAGAAAATCATCGCTGCCTGCAAATCGACGGGCGCCGAGGCGGTGCATCCCGGTTACGGTTTTTTGGCGGAGCAAGCGGCCTTTCCCGCGGCGTTGGCGAAGGCCGGTATTGTCTTCATTGGGCCCAACCCCAAGGCAATCGCCGCCATGGGCGACAAGATCGAGAGCAAAAAAGCGGCGGCGAAGGCCAAGCTCTCCATCGTTCCAGGTCATCTCGGCGCGATCGCCGACGCCAAGCAAGCGGCGAGGGTCGCCGATGAAATCGGCTATCCCGTGATGATCAAGGCCTCGGCGGGAGGCGGCGGCAAGGGCATGCGAATTGCGCATTCGCAGGCCGAGGTCGCCGAGGGGTTTGCGCGCGCGCGCTCGGAGGCAAAATCCTCCTTCGGCGACGAGCGGGTGTTCATCGAGAAATTCATCGTCGATCCGCGCCACATCGAAATCCAGGTGCTCGGCGACAAGCACGGTAATGTCATTCATCTCGGTGAGCGCGAATGCTCGATCCAACGCCGCAATCAGAAAATTGTGGAGGAAGCGCCGAGCCCGCTCATCGATGCGACCACGCGCAGAAAGATGGGCGAGCAGGCGGTCGCGCTCGCAAAGGCGGTCGCCTACGATTCGGCGGGCACGGTGGAGTTCGTTGTCGCCCAGGACAAGAGCTTCTATTTCCTCGAGATGAACACGCGGCTGCAGGTCGAGCATCCCGTCACCGAGCTCGTCACCGGCATAGACTTGGTCGAGCAGATGATCCGCGTGGCCGCTGGCGAAAAGCTCATGATCGAGCAAAGTGACATCGAACTCTCCGGGTGGGCGGTGGAGACGCGGGTCTATGCCGAGGATCCCCTGCGCAACTTCCTGCCCTCGATTGGGCGCCTCGTGCGTTATCGGCCGCCGGCCGAGCGCAGCGCCGGAGGCACAACCGTGCGCGTCGACACCGGCGTCTACGAAGGCGGCGAAATCCCGCTCTACTACGACCCCATCATTGCCAAGCTCATCACGCACGCGCCAACGCGCAAGGAGGCAATCGCCGCCCAGGCGGACGCGCTCGATGCGTTCGCCATCGAAGGATTCCGCCACAACATCTCGTTTCTTGCGGCGCTGATGCAGCACAAGCGTTGGCAGGCGGGAAAACTCTCGACCGCCTTCCTCGTCGAAGAATTTCCCGATGGTTTTCGTCCCCCCGTGCCCGACGCAGAGACCGCACGCGTGCTGGCGGCGGTGGCCGCAGCCATGGATCACGTGATCGGCGAACGAAAACGCCGTATTTCCGGGCAGCGCCCTGGAGCGGCAGTCACGCGCGAGCGGCGGCGCGCGGGACGGCTCGGCAACAGCGAGATCACGCTCGAGATCACGCGGGAGGGCGAGGCCCTCGCGGTGCGCTTTGAAGGCGCCGCCAAGTCGCGCCGCTCTGTCTTGGCATCCGCTTGGAAACCGGGCGATCCGATCTGGTCGGGCACGATCGATGAAAGGCCGATCTCGGTGAAGGTGCGCGCAGTGCTCAATGGTTTCGATCTCGCCCATCGCGGGATCGAGACCCGCGCTTATGTGTATACTGAGCGCGAGGCGAGGGCGGCGCGGCTGATGCCGGAAAAGAAGACTGCCGACTCGGGCAAGGCGGTGCGCTGCCCGATGCCCGGGCTCGTGGTGTCGATCTCGGTCGCGGAAGGGCAGGAGGTCAAGGCCGGCGAGACGCTGGCGGTGGTTGAAGCAATGAAGATGGAGAATGTTCTACGCGCGGAGCGCGATGGTGTGGTGAAGGCAATCAAGGCTAAGCCCGGTGACAGCCTCGCCGTCGACGCGGTGATCATGGAATTCGCGTGATGCGCGCGGGCGGAGGATGGCTCCGCTGGCAACGAGCGCGCGTTCCGCGCCGCATTGCCGCTGTTCCTATCTCTGATTGTTGAACGCCATGGCGCTGCATTTCGCGTACGGATCGAACATGAGCCGCGCGCTTATGACGGCGCGCTGCCGGGGCGCGGAGGCGATCGGCACCGGGACGCTGTCGGGCTGGCGCTTCGTCATCAATCCCGAAGGCTTCGGATCGATTGCCCCGCGGCCGGGCGGACGCGTGCACGGCGTGCTGTGGCGGCTCAGCGCGCGCGACCTTGCCGCCGTGAACGCCTATGAGAGTATCGACTCCGGACTTTACGTGCGCCGCCGCCTGACGGTGCGATGCGGTGAGACGCAGGCCATAGCACTCGTCTATATCGCACGCCGGCAAGGGGAGGGGGTGCCGCGGCCGGGCTACATTCCGCTCGTGGTCGAGGCGGCACGCGAGTGGCGATTGCCTGAACCGTACATCCGCTCGGTGGAGCGCTGGGCGCCGTCGCGCTGGCGCGGCATGCGCGCCAAGGACACGGGGGAAGTGGGATGAGCGTCGTGCGCCATCTCATCATCCGCGGGCGCGTTCAGGGCGTCGGGTACCGGGCTTTCGTAGAGGATGTTGCCTTCGATCACGGGCTTGCGGGCTGGGTGCGGAACCGGCGCAACGGTGCAGTCGAGGCGGTATTTGCCGGGTCGCCTGCGGCGGTCGCGCAGGTCGCTGCGGCGTGTCGCCGAGGGCCGCCGGGCGCACGCGTCGACAGCGTCGAGGAGCGCGAGGCGACACAAGACGAACTTGCCTTATCCGGAGGCGCGGGTTTTGCGGTGCTGCCGACCACTTAGCCGTCGCTGGTCACTCCGAACAGCTGCTCGAATTCGCGCCGCAGCACGCCGTCGATGTCCGCGAGGTTTGCTTTGATGCAGAGATCTGCGAGGCTGGTCACGCCGTATCGCGGCTCTGAAACGCCGCAAGACACGATTCCAGCGTAGTGTGAGAGATCGCAGTCGATATTGAGCGCGATCCCGTGCAGTGTCACCCAGCGCTTGATCCTGATGCCAATGGCCGCGATCTTGTCCTCGTGCCCGGCCTCTTTGTCTGGCCGGCGCACCCACACGCCAATGCGCTCTTCGCGCCGCTCGCCGGCAACGCCGAACTTCGCCAAGGTGCGGATGATCCATTCCTCCAGCGTGGCGACGAAGCGGCGCACGTCAGGTCCGCGGCGCTTGAGATCGAGCATCAGGTAGACGACGCGCTGGCCTGGGCCGTGATACGTGAGTTGCCCGCCGCGTCCGGCCGAATGGACGGGAAAGCGTGGCGCGATCAGCTCCGCCTCCCTCGCGCTGGTGCCGGCGGTGTAAAGCGGTGGATGCTCGAGCAGCCAAACGAGCTCCGGCGCGACGCCGTCGGCGATTGCCGCTGCGCGCGCGTCCATCGCGGCGAGCGCGGCCTCGTACGCCACAAGCCCTTTGCTGATCCGCCATTCGACCGGGCGCGAGGCCGGATCGGCTTGCGCCATCACAAAATTGCGAGCAGTGACCATCTCGGCCTTTGCTCCAGCCGCTCGGCGCCAGCAACATCCCGCGGCGGAGCGGAGTCAAGTCCTTCGCGCGGCGGCAAAACCCGCGCCAGTGCGCCAGCTAAGCTTAATCCGGGCGGATGGAGCGCAGCGCCGCCGCCCTTGTTCCGCTAAGGTCGATTTGTTACATCGAGCGCCGTCGCCTCGATGCACGGGCAAAGGCCCGCGCCCTTCCATCTGCGGTCGTGGCGGAATTGGTAGACGCACTAGCTTGAGGTGCTAGCGGGGCAACCCGTGGAGGTTCGAGTCCTCTCGACCGCACCACTACAAGTAATTTCCGCTTGTAGCCCAGCAACATACTGAAATCTAAAGACGTTCGGTCGCCTCAAAGTTACAAAGGGGCGATACAAATGGCCTTTACAATGCCGAAGCTCAAGCGTCTCAACTCAG
>DATFQX010000394.1:0-7330 GCA_035263865.1 Xanthobacteraceae bacterium | reverse complement strand
GTCTTCCTCCTTGGCCATTGTTCCGCGAACGTGGTGAGGTAACATAGTATCCGAGAAGTGCCTACGTTCGTCCAACCAAGCGCTGTAACTTTTCTTTATTGACTTCGATGCCCAGCCCCGTGGTCATCGGCAGAGAGGCTTTTCCGCGAGTCACTGTGATCGGGCTGAAAACATCTTGCTCGCCGAGACGCATGAAGCCGGTCATCTCGCCGCCTTTTGCGCATTCTTTAGCCGCTGTGTAGTTGCATCTCCGCGGCAGAAAGAATTGTCGTGCAGGCGCTGCCCTGGCCGATGACAACCGGAAGTCCCTTTGCCCCGACAACGGCGGCAACCTCAAGCCCTCTCTGAAATCCGCCGATGTGCGTGAGCTTGATCTTCAAAAGATCCGCTGCCTGTTCTTCGAGCACCGTGAGTGCATCTTCCGCCGAGCTGATGCTTTCCTGAGCGGCGATAGGAATGCTTACAGCGCGACGTAGCTCAGCGAGACTTCTAAGATCACCCCGAACGGAGGAGGGTCAGGACTCTTGATTCTTGAATTCCAAACGATCTGAGCAGCCGAAAACCGTCTGCCAACGCAAGCCGACGGCGCCGCTCGCTCCGAGTTCGACCGACCGGCGCGATCTCCTGCCCCGCGCGCACCTGGGATCTCCGCGCTGCCCCCGCCCCTGCCATCCAAGACCCCAACAAGGCCGCAACTCTTACTCAACTCAGCTGTGCTTGACAGGCTCGGCGCGCTGGCGATATACCTCCGCTCATAAAAAAGGTGGTTTAAAAATCCTATCCATAGTTAGAATAAGAGCCGGGAGCGCATAGACAAGGATTTTTGCCTTCATAGCTATTTGGAAATTGGTAGGGTATAAGTGCTCTGCTTATTTCACCGCCTGCTATGATCTGTCAAGTTCGCTGAGTAAACCTTGACTGCATGTGCTAGGTGGCGCTATAGGTGCCGCTTTACGGAGTTCCATTCCATGATGATCGACGACGATACCCTCAATCAGCTGCTGCGGATCAATGATGAACTGTTGCAGCTATGCAAGTGGCTGAACGAAAAGCGCGACATGGAACGTCATCGCGCCTTATACCACTGATGGACGACCTGACCCATATTTTGATAGAAGCGGGCAAGAACAAATTGCAGTGATGCAGCCATAGAAGGGTGCGTGCGGCCATGTCTTCTAGTATCAACAAGGGAGATCGAATCGTAGACGGTCAAATTGACTACGGGCGCGTGTTTGTCACTTTTACCCGGCATACGGAAGAGAAGATCGCGCATGGGCTAATTTTCGAATCGCTGTTGCATGCGCTGAAGGAACGTGGAGTTGTGTTGAAGGACGGCAAGCCCAGTACCTTGGTGGATCTTGGCTGCGGGGAGGGCCATACCGCCTATGAAATGATCGAAGCGATCAATCGCGTCCATCCACAAGGCGACGGCATAAACTACTATGGCCTCGACGCGGACGAGCGTTTCATTCGGAGTACCGAACGATTGCTGCTAAAGGTTAAAGGCCCCCAGCATCTTCGAATAGTCGACGTACGGCGTGCGAATGTTCTGGGAGGAGGGCCTTTCCCGATTGCGTCGATCGACGACGTGGTCGCGACGATGGGGCACGTGCTGTATTATGCGTACAGTCCCAAGGGCCCGGACGAGACCCGTAAGAACATTGCTTGCATCATCGATCGCATTGTGGGGTTGCTTGGGCGAGACGGCATATGCTTACTCGTTCATAGTGCCCAAAATTGCCCACTGGCAACCCTTCGGGCATCGGTCGCCGATTCCGTGGAAGCCAAACCCCCTGGCATTGTGGCGGGTGTCGCGGATGAGAAACGGCTTGTTGTGATGTCGTTGATAGCTCCATTTCAACTCTGTTTCCCACGTCTGACTCCGGCGCAGTGGGACAAGACAAAAGAGCCCGCCTGTTACCGCGTCGAATCGAGTAATGACCCGCAATTCACGGCAACGCTCGAATTGCTTATGTTTGTTGCGCAGCGCAGTCTAAAAAGTTTAGCGCAAGAGGGAAAACTGGAACGGTTCGTCGATGAGTTGAAGTCGCAGCTTGACGGCGATGCCATTCTTCATGCATTATCCGATTATCAGCTCCTGTTGTCGCAGCGCCAATCATCGGAGTTGAAGGGATGTGTCGAGGCAGCTCTGCAACAAACTGAACAATCCCTCGACCGAATTGTCCGAGAAGCGCGACGAGCCTTTGCCTTGCAGACCAAAGATACTGAGCCATTTTGACGACGGGCACCTGAGGCATTCAAAGTTTGTCGGGTTGAGAGGAGATAAGGAGGTTAGGGAGGTCATGCGGGCGGGTTAGAGCACCGCCTTCCTCGCTGACCGGATTCTTTTCGGAAACTTGATTGATTTCAGGCTTTGCAGATAAAAAACGCTCTACGTTATACGCTACCTAGAGGTACATGCTACGCGGTTCGGTATTCTCGTTAGTGTCCCTTACCCGGGGGATTTCGACCCTGGCCACATGTACCGACACATCTATCAAGAGGCCGCGATGGCATCCAAGACCAACTTCGAATCCCTCTTCGCCGCCCATCACTATTTGATGGGACCTGGGCCAGGCTGCTAAAACGAGTCTTCGATATCGACATCGAACACTGCCCGAACTGCGGCGGTGCTTTGAAGATCATCGCCGCCATCGAAGATCCGCCGGTGATCATCAAGATCCTCAGCCATCTGGGCTTATCGACCCGCGCACCGCCCCGTGCGCCGGCTCGTCGAGTCGATCTATCCAGATAATCTGACAGCCGAAAACTGCTTGCCAACGCAGCCGACGGCGCCGCTCGCTCGAATTCATAGCCATCGGCGCCCTAAGGAACCTTCGCGTGCCTCCCGATCGCTCTCTGCGCGAGCCGACCGGTACAACAGCGGGTTTTTCATCAAGTAGAAGAGCAATTGACGACTCTCCCGGTCCTGCGATATGACTCCGGCCATAGAAAAGGTCGTTTAAAAATCCTATCCGTCTATGCACTGGTACGGAACGCATTTCAGGCATCGGTACGCCGGTGTGCTGTGTCCGCGCTGCGGCGCGTACTCTTCCGTGAGCGACGTTCCAGATGCCGTATGGGAAAAAGTCAAAGACAAGAAGTCGGTATTCGATGGATTCGACGATCGGATCTAACATGGCCGCGGACTCCAGTCCGCGGTTTCTTTATCCCTTGAATGTACCATTTTTGATACATATTTGCGGGACCCACTGTTCACTTTGAAAAAACTCTGTTTATTGTGCAGGCCGGATCTTTGACAAAGAGGAGTTGGTCGTGACAGCAAGTCGGTTCGTCGTCATCTCTTCCCCTGGTATGCACGATACGGCTGCAAGCGTTGTCTCAATGCTTCGCAAGAAGCACAACTGCATATTCCCCCATTACCGAGTCGAACACACACGCTTTGCCAATGGCGAAGTCGTAATGCAAATCCCTGAGACGGTTCGCCGACAGCATGCCTTCTTTTTTCATCCCCTGCAGCTGCCGAGTCCCAGCGACGCGATCATCACAATGCTTCTCACCAACGACGCGCTAAAACGCGCTTCGGTCAGCGGCATCACGCTCGTCCTTCCATACATGTCGTATTTGCGGCAAGATCGTAAGGACAAACCGCGGGTACCGATCTCGGCGCGCATGCTTGCGGATCTAATAGAATCGAACCGCTACGTGTCGCGTATCATCACGGCCGACATGCACGCCGATCAGGAGCAGGGCTTCTTCTCTCTCCCGGTCGACAACCTCATGTGTTCGAAGATTTTCGCGGAATATGTCGTGAAAAGTCTCGCATGCGACGTCTCAGACGTCGTCGCGATCGCTGCGGATCTTGGCGGCGCAGTGCGGACGCGACGTTTCGCGCGCGGTCTAGGCGAGGTGCAAGTCGCCATCTTCGAGAAACGCCGGACAGGACCGAATCAGTCAGAGGTGGTTTCCATCATCGGTCCTTCTGTCGAAGGTAAGATCGTCGTCATCTTCGAAGATATGATCGACACTGGCGGAACGATCCGCGGGGTTGTGGCGTCGCTGAAGCAGCTTGGCGCTCGCGAGGTCTTTGTGTGTGCTACGCACGGCATCTTCAGCGGTGGTACTGAGGAAAAATTCGCCAGCGAGAACGTCCGCGTTTTCTGCACGAACTCGATCCCTCGTGACGAGTCTTACTATACCCGGCACGCTTCATGGTTGACCTGCGTGCCGATCGATGAGCTGTTTGCCGATGCGGTCTATCAGGCATCGCTTGTAGGCGGCAGCGTCAGCAAGCTCACAACCTAAGGGAGAAGACCATGGATCTCAAGAGTGTTCTCAAGCTCGTGCCGGATTTTCCCAAGCCCGGCATCATGTTCATCGACATCACGGCAATGCTCGCTCGGCCGAAAGTCTTCGGGCGATCTGTCGATGAGATCGTAGAGGAATGGATCGGCAAGGTAGACGCCGTTACCGCGCTCGAAACGCGGGGATATTTCTTCGGAGCTCCGGTCGCGATCAATCTGGGCGTCCCGTTCTTTCCGATTCGGAAAAAGGGAAAGTTGCCCAGTGAAACCATCGCGGCGGAGTATTCGCTCGAGTACGGGAAAGACGGCATCGAAATGAAAAAAGATGCCGTGGCGCCCGGCGCGCGCGTGCTCGTTGTCGACGACGTGCTTGCGACCGGCGGTAGCGCCGCTGCCGCATGCACGCTGATCGAACGGGCGAATGCCAAGGTCGCGGGATGCGCGTTCGTGATCGAGCTGCAGGATCTCTTCGGCCGCAACAAGCTGCCCGGCCGCACGATCCAGTCGCTCGTCACCTACACCGGCGAAGAGCTTCGGTATGCAAAAGCCTGACACGATCGCCTGCGCCGATGCGATCGCGACCCTCAAGGGAAAATTCGTCGCGGTGGAGCGATTCACCGTGACGCGCGGGCATCAAGGGAGGAAACTATGAAACGCCATCTGTTGCGCAGCCTCGTTGCGTTGGGGTTGGGGATCGCATTTGTCGATACGAGCGCACTCGCTGCGCCGTTCTGCCAGCCGACCGACGAGGGGCAGCTTCGATGCCCCATCGCGTCCGCCGCCGACTGCGACAAGATCGATGACCTTCCGCTCGCGCGCGACCTGTTCTGTCCCGCCGCGTTCGATGCCGCGCAAACCATGGTCAGGGAGATCGCGCAGACGCTCGGCGTGGCGACGCCCACGACGGGCTTCTTCTATTACTTCGCGACGCCGCCCGATCCCGAGTCGGATCCCGACGATGTGTCGCAAACCACTGTGCCGTGCCTCGACACGCCGGCACCCTATCCGGGCGGAAGCAACGTCGTGCGCGGGGGCGGCCTGCCGCTGTGTCACCTGGTTGCGTACGTGACGAGCCCGGGGACCGGTGCAAAGAGTGTCAAGAAGGACACGGCCATACCGAAAGACCTGCGCGAGTTTCCGCAGTACTTCGCGACGCTCTACGACCCCGGCCACAAGGACGCGCTGCGGAAGTTCCGCACCGGCTCGCCGTACGACAAGCTGGTCGCCGCATTGGGGCAAGCGGGCGAAGACACGTTCAAGAAGCATTACGGGAATCTGGCGGACGACGAGCTCTACGATCCCGATGAGTTCACCCGCGACACGCGCTATCGCGGCATCAGCGGCGGCGGCGGCGGCGGTTGGGGTGGCGAAGTCGCGATCGTCGAAAGCACAGGGCCGCTGGTGCAGCTTGCGTTCGGCGGCGGCGGAGGCGGCGGCATGAGCTCGTCGCAGGTCGGAACGAAACCGCCGCATTCGCACCTCGGCGCCGGCGGAGGCGGCGGCATGCAGTTCGCGAACGGCTACAAGTTCGCCGGCAAGTCGTACAACGGGCTCGGACTGGGGGCGGGCTTCGGCACCGGCGAAGACGCCGTGCAGTACTCGTACAACGACGTGGAAGACGCCGTATCGCCGCCGCCCGTCCACGAGTACAACCCTGTCGTCATCGCGAATTACCAGGCACAGCTCGAGAACCTCGCCAAGCTGCTCAGGGACAGTTACGCGAGCGGCAAGCCGATCGTGGTGCGCGGTGGCGGCGGCATGGGTGCGAGGACGGAGTACCTCGACGCCCAGGGCCAAAGCTACGCGCCGCATGCGCTGTCGACGCAAGGCGGGTTCCAGTTCAACTACCAGTTCGGCAACGCCAATGGAGGCGCCGGCGCGCAGGCGCTTGCCGCGCTGAACGACGCGCAAGAAGACGTCTACGCGATCATCGGCGACGCGTTCCGCGAGGGTAACCGCGTCGCGTTGGCCGAATGCGACAACGACTACTCGAACTTCGGCTGCATGTGCCCGGTCCAGCACGCCTACGTGATCTGCCGCGTCACCGAAGCCGTGGGCGGCGATCCGACGCTCGTGCCCGGCTGGCTGCAGCAGCGGCATTGCCCCGGCGACGACGACGCCGCTATCGTCGGAGGATTGACGAGCTATCAGCGGTTGCTGCTCGACTCGGCGAACCCGGCGGACGTGAGTTGCACCAACGCGCTGCGGGGCTTGTTCACCGTGCAAAACACGCCGAAGCCCTGACCCGTGCAGCGGGCCGCGCGTCGCGCCTCAACACGACGTGCCGCCAAATAGGACGGCTCAACGAAAAACGGTTAGCGACCGCCGATCGCTAACCGTTTGATGTGACTGGTGGCGAACCAGGGACTCGAACCCCGGACCAAAGGATTATGATTCCTCTGCTCTAACCAGCTGAGCTAGTTCGCCAAGGGGGATAAATTATAGGCGATCCGGCCCGTTCGGGTCAAAGCGGAGCGCGGCCAAAGTCTTCGGCGCGCCGCGGTCCGCATCGAACATAAGGCGCCGAAGCAATCCATTCCCTTCGATGTCGATCGCCTCCTGGCTGCCGAACGCACCGCGGTACGTGTTCGTGCTGATTCCGTGCGTGATCGTCGCCGCGTACACGGTGTTCGGCGCAACCGGCTTCGGCTCATCGATCATCACGGTGCCGACGCTCGCGTCTCCATCTGATTCGGTTTCACGGTGTGCTGGTCCCCACGCCAAGTTGCGCAGTCAAATCGTTCCCGCTCCGCCAGAGCGCGCCCCCGAGACCTCAAGCGAGGACGCTCACGCGCAGGGCGCGCCAGCGCGCATCAGCTGGGCGCGACTGCTTAAACGAGTCTTCGACATCGACGTTGAACACTGCCCCAACTGCGGCGGCGCCTTGAAGATCATCGCCGCCCCTTCGTCAGGCTCAGGACGGGGATTGAAGATCCGCCGGTGATCGTCAAGATCCTCAGCCACTTGGGCCTACCGTCCCGCGCCCCGCCGCGTGCCCCAGCTCGTCGAGTCGATCTATTCCAGACGATCTGACAGCCGAAAATCGCTTGCCAACGCAAGCCGAC
>DATFQX010000393.1:0-3732 GCA_035263865.1 Xanthobacteraceae bacterium | reverse complement strand
TGGCACTCGCCGTTCGGCAAGGCGAGCTCAGTCTCGATGAGCCTGTCGACAAGTACGTGACCGAGCTCCAACAAGGCGCTGACATCCACAAGGTGACGCTCGGGCAGCTCGCAACTCACACGTCGGGGCTGCTATTGCCTCAGGATCATCCACCCTGGCCCACCGAGGGCTACACATTGCCTCAATTCATCCGGGTCCTCGCCGCCTGGAAAGCAGACAAGCGCCACCAACCTGGCAAGCAGCACATCTACACGCACGCTGGATTCATATTGCTGCACCTGGCCCTCGAGCGCCGCTTCCAGTCGTCGATCAGTGATCTGATCGATACGCGCCTGCTTACGCCGCTGGGCATGACCGATACCAGACTGCCTCTCGGCGACAAAAATGGGCGCGCTGAGCTTTCTCCAGCGCTGCTGGAGCGTACGGTGCAGGGTTATTCGGAGGATGGCGAGGCCATTGGCGCCCCAGGCGACGTGCAAGGCTATTACCACTGGCCGGGAACCGCGCAGATGTATTCGTCGGCGCGCGATATGGCGCGCTTTCTCGCCGCCAACCTCGGCGAGCTGCCGATTGACCGCGCGCTGCAAGCGGCTATGCAGGATGCGCAGCGCGGCATTTTTCCGATGGGCCGGCGCGTCACCCAGGGGCTCGCTTGGGAGATGGATCATGGCCCGCCCTTGCTCATCGACAAAAACGGCGGTCTCAACAACACGACCTCCTACATCGGTATGATGCCCGGCGAGAAGCTTGGTATCCTCATTCTGTCCAATCGCGGCAGTAACAATGCCGGCGCGCGCATTGGGCGACGGATCATGCTCGGGCTGGTCGCGTTAAGCAGCGCTGAGGCGCAGCGCGCCGGCGCCCGCAATTGATGCGCATCTTCCGGTGGCCCGCGGACCTACCGATCGAGCAGCCGACCCAGCTCGATCTTGGTGGTCAACATGAAGGCCGCGGACGCGATCGGGCTCGCCGTGCCGCTATTGTCTCTGACCCGCGCAGATAAGGTAATTGAATAGCGTAGCTCTTTGCTGCAATGCGAATGTCTGCTTTTGGCACAAAGCGGACAGACCGGCACCGGCTGGTATTTGTCCGCTTTCGGGGGTAAAGCGGACAACAACGAAGCGATTGCCTACTGCTTGCGTGATCCGCGAAGGAGCCACCCGTTCCTTGCAATTGGGAAGGTGTCACATGAGCCGATTGTATGGACCTACCAATCGTTCATTGCAGGACCGCTTCGACACACGACGGCTTGCTGACAATGTCGAAACGCGCGTAGTGCTCACCGAAATCCCGCCAGAGCACAAGGCGTTCATCGAAAGCCGCGATATGTTCTTTCTGTCGACCGTCGATCACCAGGGCCGACCCACTGTGTCTTACAAGGGTGGCGACCCGGGATTCGTACGCGTCCTCGACAGCAAAACCATTGCGTTTCCCTGCTACGACGGCAACGGCATGTTCTATTCGATGGGTAACCTATTGGGAAATTGCCAGGTGGGAATGCTTTTCATCAATTTCGAGAAGCCACACCGGCTGCGTGTACAGGGAATCGCCAGCGTTGATGACAACGACCCACTGCTGAAAGAGTACGCGGAGGTGCAGCTGGTCGTACGAGTGATGGTGACTGAAATTTTTAGGAATTGCCCGCGGTATGTGCATCGCTATAAAAAGATTCAACCATCCGAGTTTGTGCCGCGTTCCACGTGCGAAACGCCCCTTGCACCGTGGAAGCGCGTCGATGATCTCCAGGCCTCTCTGCCTGCGAAGGATCGCGCTCGCGTCGAACGCGAGGGCAGTCTGATGTCGCGAGTGGAGTACGAGAAGTATATGACCGATATTGCAAGGCGCGAGTCGTAGTTCGGTGTGTGTCCTCCGGGGACGCTATTGAGTAGCCGCTTTTTGCTGCGATGCAGAGTGCTATAATTGGTTCGTGATCCTTAGCCTTGGGGCAAGCCCCATGAGGCGCCGCGACTTCATCGCGCTGCTTGGCGGTGCAGCGGCGGCTTGGCCGCTCGCCGCGCGCGCGCAGCAGCCCGGCAAGTTGTCAATCATCGGGTTCCTGGGCTCGGGCACGCCTGCAACCCAAGGCGCATTGGTTGCCGCTTTTGTACGGCGGTTGCGCGAACTCGACTGGATCGAGGGTCGCACCATCGGGATTGAGTATCGGTGGGGTGGGGGGCGCGAGGAGCGTTTCGCCGAGGCCGCGGCCGAGTTCGTCCGGATCAAAGTCGATGTGATTGTCAGCTCAGGAGGCCCCGCTTACGCGTTAAAAAAAGCGACCTCGGTCATCCCAATTGTCCTTACGGTGGCGAACGACCCGGTCGGGAGCGGCCTCGTCGCCAGCCTGGCACGACCGGGTGGCAACGTCACCGGCCTTTCAATCCAGCAGACCGATACGACTAGCAAACGAATCGAACTCTTGCGCGAGGTTGTCCCCGGTCTCCGCCGGTTGGCGGTTTTGGCCAACCTCGGCAATCCCGGCAACGTTTTGGAGGTGGGCGAGGTTGAGGTAGCGGCCCCCACGCTCAGACTCGAGATCGCCAGAGCAGATATCCGACTCGCCGAGGGTATTGCGCCTGCGTTTGAGGCGCTCAAGGGCCGTGCCGAGGCACTCTATGTCTGCAGCGATGCGCTCTTTGTCAGCAACCGCATTCGGATCAGCACCTTGGCGCTCGGCGCGCGAATGCCGGCGATATATCATGAACGCGGGTTCGTCGAAGCGGGCGCTCTGATGTCCTATGGACCGAATTTCCCGGATCTGTTCCGGCGTGCCGGCGATTATGTCGACAAGATTCTGCGCGGCACCAAGCCGGGCGACCTCCCGGTCGAGCAGCCTACCAAATTCGATCTCGTCATCAATCTGACCACTGCGAAGACGCTCGGCCTGACGATCCCGGAGCCATTCCTGCTGCGCGCCGACGAGCTGATCGAGTAAGTTGGCCCTTTGCTGCACCGCATATGTCGGCTTGTGGCACTAAGCGGACAAATCGAGCCAATCTCAGCAGCACGTAGTAGAAAGGAAGGATGGGAAGACAGGCAGCGGTCGTGCTTTACGTGCTCGCGCTGGTAGCCGTCGTGGTCGGCGTGGACGTCCTGTTATTCAGGAACCGGTTCTGGGAGCGGCTGATAGTAAACGTCGGAATTGTCCTGGTGTTCGCGGCGTTCTATCTGAGGTTCCTGAAGCATCCATGATCGCAGGAGCGTTCAACGCAAGCGGCAAGGTGGCAGGCGTGCGTTAGGACGCTATTGGCGCAAAGCGGACTTAGCCCGATGTCGTCCTATTTGTCCGCTTTTGGAGCGAAGCGGGCATGGCGCGACCGCCGATGGCGTACCGAGTGGTCGCTGATGACCCATAGCGGTCCTTGCCGGGCCAATTTTGCTGTGACGCACAACGCTACCCTTTGGTAGGCTTTCTCCGCATGAGACGGCGCAACTTCATCGCACTGCTGGGCAGCGCGGCCATCGCTTGGCCGCTCGCGGCGCGCGCGCAGCAGCCGGCGATGCCGATCGTCGGCCTCGTCAACATTCGGTCGGCCGATGCCTCAGCGCGGAATGCCGCCGCGTTCCGCAAAGGCCTCAACGAAACCGGCACCGTCGAGGGCCAGGACGTGATGGTCGAGTACCACTGGCTGGACGGCCATTACGACCGCCTGCCCGCGGTCATGGCTGACCTCGTCCGCCGCCGCGTGGCCGTGATCGCGACACCCTCCTTCAGCGCCGGTGCCCAGGCGGCCA
>DATFQX010000392.1:0-10604 GCA_035263865.1 Xanthobacteraceae bacterium | reverse complement strand
TAAATTCAAATGCCTGCGATCACAGGGGGCATGAAGCCGGAAAACGTGGAAATTTCATTGCTGCGAACAAATCGAGCCGTTAAGGCGAGCGCACTGTGAGGGGCTGGAAATGAGATTCGCCTGGATTGCGGGAATTATCGTCACTGTCGCGGCGGCCACGCCCTCGCAGGCGCTCGACAAGGTCCGCTTCGGCACCAACTGGGTGGCGCAGGCCGAGCACGGCGGTTTCTATCAGGCCGCCGCCGATGGCACGTACAAGAAGTACGGTCTCGACGTCACGATCGTGCCCGGCGGGCCGAACGTCAACAATCGCATCCTGCTGCCGGTCGGAAAGCTCGATTTTTTCATGAGCGCCAACACGCTGCAAAATTTCGATGCGGTCGAGGGTCATATTCCGATGCTTGCGGTTGCCGCGATGTTCCAGAAAGACCCGCAGGTGCTGATTGCGCATCCGGGGCAGGGGATCGATAAATTCGAAGACCTGAAGAAGCTCACGCTGTTCGTCTCCAAGGAGGGGCTCGCGAGTTACTTTCAGTGGCTCAAGGCGGATTTCGGTTTCAGCGAGAAGCGGGTGAAGCCCTATACGTCCAATCCGCAGCCATTTCTCGCCGACAAGCGCAGCGCCATGCAGGGCTATGTGACCTCCGAGCCCTTTGCCATCGAGAAGCAGGCGAGATTTACGCCGAAAGTCTTTCTCCTCGCCGACTATGGCTTCAACAGCTATTCGACCCTGATCGAGACGCGCCGCGACCTGGTGGCCAACAAGCCCGATCTCGTGCAGCGCTTCGTCGACGCCTCGATCATCGGCTGGATGAACTATCTCTATGGTGACAACAAAGCGGCGAATGCCCTGATCAAGCGGCAGAACCCGGAAATGACCGATGAATTGCTGGCCTACTCGATCGCCAAGATGAAGGAATACGGCATCGTCGATTCCGGCGACACGCTCACGCTGGGCGTCGGCGCCATGACCGACGCGCGCATGAAGAACTTTTACGACAAAATGGTGCGGGCGGGCGTGGTCAAGCCGTCGATTGCCCTTGACAAGGCCTATACGCTGCAATTCGTGAACAAGAAGGTCGGTATCGATCTGCGAGCGAAGCAATGAGGATCGACGTGTCCCGCCCTAGCGAGCGCGCATCTGTTTCTCTCAGGCAAGCTCCTGCGCGCGAGCGCGAGCCGGGACCCAGGGCCACACGACAGTGCGCGATCGATGCTCCGAGCTGTTTGCCCCTGGGTCCCGGGTCTTGCTCCGCTCGCCCGGGACACGCGTTAATGAGTGCAATGACCCGCATGTTTTACGTAATGACATGCTGGCTGCTGCTCGCCGGTTCGGCTTTCGCGCAGTCCTTTCCCTCGCACCCGCTGCGGATGATCGTTCCGGCGCCGCCAGCCGGCATCACCGATTTGTCCGCGCGATTGGTGGGAGAGGGTCTGCGCGCAAAATTCGGCCAGCCAGTCGTGGTCGAGAACAAGTCTGGCGCCAATGGCCTGATTGGGTTGCGCGAGCTGCTCAAGGCGGAGCCCGACGGCTACACGCTGATGGCCGGCACCATGGGCAATTTCGTTCTCGGCTACGCCATGGAGGTCAATGCGCCCTTCGACGCGTTGCGCGACCTTAATCCGATCGCCGGCACCGCCGAATACGCAACCGCCATGATCGTCAACACCAAGACGCCAGTGAATTCGGTCAAGGAGTTCATCGACTACGCCAAGGCGCGGCCGGGCAAGCTCACCTTCGGCTCGACTGGCACCGCCGCGCTCGACTATCTCGCGGTCCAGCTGTTCATGAAACAAACCGGCACCCAGTTGGTGCATGTGCCCTACCGCGGCGGGCCTGCGGCGCTTAACGATCTCATGGGGGGGTCGATCGACGTGCTCATCGAGGTGTTTCCGGTCGTGATGGAGCAAATCAAGACCGGCGCGGTCAAAGGACTGGCCGTCAGCAGTCCCTATCGGCTGCCGAGCATTCCACAGGTCCCGACCTTCAATGAGGCCGGGGTGAGCGGTGTCGAGCTGACCGGATGGCTCGGCGTCTATGGTCACCCGCAAATGCCCGACGAGATCCGCGCCACCCTCGGCGCTGCCATCGCCGATATCGTCAAGCAGCCCGACATCGGTGAGAAATTTCGCGCCATCGGCTTCGAGCCGACCGGGCTCGGCGTCCGGGAGTTTTCCGACTTCCACGCCGCCGAGGTGCAGCGTTGGGTCGCGTTCATGACCGAAGCCGGATTGCGGAAATAGAGACTCTCTTAGCAGCGGCCTCGCCTTTCACACGTCATGCCCGGCCTTGTGCCGGGTATCCACGTCTTGTTTTCTCTTGTTTCAGCATGACGCGCTGAATGGATGCCCACTTGTCCGCTGATCCTTCGAAATCCGCCACACCCGTCGTCGTGCTCAACGGCGTCGGGAAAAGCTTTGCCAACGGCGTCCTCGCGATCGAGCGCATGAGCCTCAAAGTCTTGCCGGGCGAATTCGTGTCGCTGCTCGGCCCCTCGGGTTGTGGCAAATCGACGGCGCTGCGGATCATCGCCGGTTTGAGCGAGCCGACCAGCGGACGGGTCGAGTGGCCCGAGGTCGAGGCGGCTTCGCGCCGCATCGGTTTCGTATTCCAGGAGCCGACGCTGATGCCGTGGGCGACGGTTGAGGCCAATGTGCGCCTGCCGTTGAAACTTTCCGGGGTCGAGCCGAACGCACAAGCACGCGTCGATGCGGCGCTCGCGCGCGTTGGCCTGTTCGGGTTTGCGGAGAGCTATCCGCGCGAGCTCTCAGGCGGCATGAAGATGCGCGCCTCGATCGCCCGCGCGCTGGTCACCGAGCCAAATCTTCTGTTGATGGACGAGCCGTTCGCGGCGCTCGACGAGATCACGCGCTTTCGTCTCAATAACGACCTCTTGGCGCTTTGGCAGTCGCTCGACAAGACCGTCGTCTTCGTCACCCATTCGGTCTTCGAGTCGGTCTATCTCTCGCAGCGGATTGTCGTGATGACGCGTCGCCCCGGCCGCGTCTTCACTGAGCTTGCAATCGATGCGCCTTATCCGCGCGAGGAAGCTTTCCGCACCTCCGCCGAGTATGCTGCGCACTGTCGGCGGGTGTCGGACGCACTGGCATGCGCATCTGAAGCGACGGCGCCTTAGTCGTTCGTATTAGGAGGCGAGAAGCCAAGATCCCTCTAGCTTGCCCGGCGCACGTCAAGGCTACGAGTGAATTCCGCGTCATGGCGCTGCTCCGCTGCGCCGTCGAGGATCGCCGATAACGCGCTGGATAACGTCTCGTGCCTGAACTTAAAGCCGCTGGCCTGAGCCTTATCCGGCAAGACTCGTTGTCCCCGCAGGAGTAGTTCGTCAGCAAGATCGCCCGCGAGCCGATGCAGCACTGATGCGGGCATTCTTAACAGCGCCGGCCGATGTAAGGCGCGCGCAAGCGCTCGTGCGAACTGCGCATTCCGCACCGGCGCTGGCGCCGTCCCATTCACCGGGCCCCTGAGCTGCGGGGTCGTAATGATGTGTGCGATCAGCCGGATGAGATCGTCGCGCTCGATCCACGAGATCCATTGCTCCCCGCTGCCAATCGGGCCGCCGAGGCCAAACTCGAAGGGCGCGAGTAGATTGCTGAGCATCCCGGCTTCTATGCCGAGCACGATCCCGATGCGCAATCGGACAACGCGCACTCCGAATTTTTCAACCTCCCGCGCGGCGCATTCCCAGGCCTCGCACACACGATGGCCGAACCCGCGCTTGCCGCCGTCGAACTCGGTCAGCGCCTCATCTTCCCATGTGCCGTACCAACCAATTGCCGAGCCGCTGATCAACACGGCAGGACGGCGCTGCAGGCGCGCGATCAGACGGACGACATCGCGCGTCATCCTCAAGCGCGAAGCGAGAATCCGCCGCCGTTTCCTCCGCGTCCACAGGCCGTTGGCGACCGGCTCGCCCGCGAAATTGATGACAGCGTCGACGGTGGCGTCATTTGCAATTTGATCGAGCCGGGTGACGAGCCGGAAGGGTGGCTGCAGGGTCGCCGCCTTTGCGGGGTCGCGGGCGAGCACGATGACGTCATGGCCCGCGCACGTCAGAGCCTCGGTGAGCCTTCTGCCGACGAAGCCGGTGGCACCGGTGATGAGGACGCATTGTCGGCCTGGCACCGTCCTGACGAGGTCGGCCGCATTGCGTAGCACCAGCCGGTACGCTCGGCGCGCTGCAAAAAAATCGCGCAAGCCAAACACGATCACTCCCGCCGCCGCCAGCGGCGCCAGCACGGTGGCGATGCCATACCAAACGGGAACGATAGCGGTCGGCTGCGTTGCCCAACCGACCAGCACGGGAACGAGTAGCGTGAGGATGGCCCCGTAATTGATCGCCAGCAGGGTGTGTGTGACGCGCTCGCTCGCCGGCAGCTTTCGACTCAGATCCTCCTCGACGAAGTCGATCAGGGTGATGACGACTTCCGCTGCCAGCACGGATATGACTACGATCGCCCAGAAGCCCTTGAGCTCGAACAAGCCGAGCGCGAGGAAGAGCACGGCGTAAGCGAGATTGCGGGCGCCGTGAAGCTTAAGCTCGCGGCGCTGCGAGACGCGCCACGCCAGCCGTTCCATCATTTCGTGATGGTAGACGATGTCGAACAGGCCGAGCGCCAGCTGAACGGCGATCAAGGCCCAAAGCAGCGGGGATGTCATGGCGCAATCTCCCGGAATATGGCCATCTGGCGCAGGAGCAAGCCGAAACGCGGATGGAAGATCTGCAGCGTGAAGCTGAATTTCGCGTCGGGAAGCTCGGCGTGAGTGACGTAGAGCGTGCCAGGAGTGAGCCAGGCCGGCAGGAACAGGCACCGACCGAACAGCTCGAGGAAATAGTTCTTGCTGCGGAAGACCAATGCGCCTTCGCGGGCATAGACCGTCAGCGTCATGCCGACGCCGCGGCCGACATATTCCTCAAGGCCAGTCGGACCGGCGAAGCGCTTGCACGAATGGATGACCTGCGGAAATCCCTTTCGGCGCGCATAGAGGCGGGTCCAGTTCTGGCCGCCACTGACCGGGTCTTCCGTCACCGTTACCACGCTTGCGGCATGGACGGTCGGCGCGCGGGCGCTTCGAGCCGCAGCCTCGCGCGTCAGCGGCAAAGGAGCGCCGATGAGACGTGCGGCCTGGGCGAGCCACCAGCCCGCCCAGCTCGTCCGCGTTTGCAGGATTTCGCCGGCGTAGACGAGCGTCTGCCCGCCGGCAAGGCGCTTGCTGAAGCGGCGGCGGATCGCGAGCGGGAGCGAGAGCCATTCCGCCTCCGTCATCAGCGCGCGAAAGCGCAGATCACCCAACTCGTGCCTTGGCTCGGACCTTGGCTCACGCTTCGGCGCGACTGGGCTTCGCAGGACTTCGGCGACGGCAGCGGGCGCACGCATGGGCGCCTCCCGCGCGGCTACTTGCGTCTGTTGAACGGTATGAGGCCGACGATGCGGGTGCCGAGACGGATGAGCGCGGCGAGCTTTGATTTCGGTACCGTGAGCATCTGCATGTACCAGCGATCCAGCATTTCAACGAAGGCCAGCATGTCGTTGAGCCTTTTGCGCGCGAGCGGATGCAGCTTCGGATCGCGCTCGGCATCGGCCACGCATGCCCTGAGCGTCTCGACCGCGGGGTCGATCTCGCGTTCCTTGCGGATCGCGGCGATTCGCATGGCGATTTCCCAGACGTCGGTTTCGGCCTCGAAATGCTCGCGCCGGTCACCCTTGACGGGCACGCGCCGGATCAGATCCCAGGCCATGAGTTGCCGGATCGAGGTCGAAACGTTCGATCGCGCGAGCCCGAGCATGGCGGCGATGTCCTCGGCCGTGCGCGGCCGTTCCGAGAGATAAAGCAGCGCATGAATTTGGCTTATCGAGCGGTTGACGCCCCACTGCCCGCCCATGTCGCCCCAATGCAGCACGAAGCGCTCGGCCGCGCCGGGGAGCTTAACGGTCTTTTCCGTCATTTCTGTCATTACAGAAATATCGGGAATTTTCGAAAGAAAGTCAAGGGGCGCGCCGGGACGGGGCAAAATCGCACACTCGGCGCCGCAAGGGTCGCCGAAGTCGGATATATCGGACTTCGGCTGAGAGGGCCCTCCCCGCAAGCGGGGCGAGGGTTGGAGCCCGCGGCGCTGCCGGAGCGCCTACGACTTCACCGCGTCTGCGGCAGGCTCAGCGTATATTGTAAGATGAGATGGGCGAAGATGAGTGAGCCGAGGATAAAGAGCGAAGCGGGCCCGCTCATCGACCGCACATTACGCGTGCTGCTGCCGATCGCAGTGCTCGCGCTCGGCGTGGTGCTCTGGGAGCTCGTGGTGCGCCTGGGTGATATTCCGCCCTACGTGCTGCCAAGCCCATGGCTCGTCTTTTCCACCCTGATCTCCGATCGCGCCATCTTGTTGGCATCTCTTCTCCTCACGCTTGCGACCACGCTCGAAGGTTTTCTGCTCGCGGCCGTCGGCGGTATCGGCCTTGCCGTCCTGTTCAATCAGTCGCGGCTCATCGAATATTCGCTCTATCCCTACGCGATTATCCTGCAGGTGACGCCGATCGTGGCGATTGCGCCGCTCCTGCTCGTTTATCTTCCGCAGCCGGCGGCGGTGCTCGCTTGCGCCTGGATCGTTGCCTTCTTTCCCGTGCTCGCCAACACCACGCTCGGGCTCAATTCGGTCGACCACAACCTCGCCGACCTTTTCCGGCTCTATGGCGCGACGCGCCTGCAGATGCTCTTCGACCTCAAGCTGCCGGCGGCGCTGCCCTATATCCTCGGCGGCTTGAAGATCGCCGGCGGGCTCTCGTTGATCGGCGCGGTGGTTGCAGAGATCGCCGCCGGCTCGGCCGGCGCCGGCTCGGGGCTTGCCTATCGCATCGTCGAATCGGGCTACCGTCTCAACATCCCGCGCATGTTCGCGGCGCTCATCCTCCTCTCGCTCGCCGGCATCGTCATCTTCTTCGCGCTGTCGCTCGTTTCGCACCTCATGCTGCGGCGCTGGCATGAGAGCGCCATCGTGCGCGAGATCTAGGCGTCCTTCGGAGCCCGACGACCTGTCGGGCAACCTCCTTGTCCAATTGGGGCTCGCGACCGAGCCCCTCAATCGGCAATGGTACGAGCGCACGACCGGCGAGGTTATCAAGGACATCCAAAGCTGGGTCCGCCACCCGTGATCCGCTGGATGGCCGCGACGCTGGACGGCATTGTCGAAGGCAGCGGCGCGGTGTTCGAAGCCAAATTCATGTTGCCTTGGTCGTTCTCGGAAGAGATGGCGGCGGAGCGGCACATGGCCCAGCTCCAGCACAACATGTGGGTGACCAATGCCACGGCCGCGGTGCTCTCGATTATCACCGGCGGCGGCAAATGGGTTGAGATCAAGATACCAGCCGATTCGCTCTACCAGCACCTCCTTCTGACCGCGGAAAAGAAATTCTGGCGCTGCGTCGAGAGTGGCGAACCTCCTCGCCTTTTTGGCGCCGAACCACCTCGGGCCCGCGTCGAGGCGGTGCGGATCGTCGACATGAGCTCGTCAAATGCGTGGGCGGAATTCTCGAACGTGTTTCGGCGGACCAAAGAGGCCTACCTCGAGCACGAGAACGCGAAGGCGGAACTCAAAGGCCTTATGCCGGAGGACGCCAAGGAGGCGATCGGTCACGGGGTACGAGCAAAGCGCTCAAAATCAGGCGCCGTGAGCTTTGATGTGCTCAGCGTGGAGGTTGATCGTGCACGGCTCCAGTGAGTCAATCGGCACTATTGCAGCGGCGCTCGCCAAAGCGCAGGCGGAGCTGAGCAATCCAGAGAAATCGCTTGTGGCCAGCATTCGCTCCCCTTTCCTCCGTGAAGGAGAGCGCACCTTCCGCTACGCTCCGCTATCAAGCGGTCTCGATATCGTGCGCAAAAGTCTTGGTAAGCATGAGATCGCGACGATCCAGCCTAGTGCGATCGACAAAGACGCCGGACTTCTCCGCCTCACTACGGTCCTTGCTCATTCGTCGGGCGAATGGGTCTCATCGGAATGGCCGGTGTGCCAAATCACCGATATTGCTTCAGCGCAGCGCATGGGGGCGGCACTCACCTACGCCCGGCGCTATGCCCTGTTCACGTTGGTCGGTATTGCCGGAGAAGACGATCTCGACGCACCGGATCTTGGTCCCGGTGGGAGGGCTGAAGTAGAGCTGCCACGAGCTGATTATCAGACCCAATCAGACGGGGATGGCGGCCTAGCAGGCCGGACACCTCGTGGAGGTAGTAACTCAGCAGCTTCAGCCAGACCGGTCCTTGCGCCTGACGAATCGGCAATCGTGAGGGAGCGATTGGTCGCTGAACTGTCGGCTATCAATACGGCAGATGAGGCGGCGGTCTGGGCGCAGCAAAATCTGCCTGTCAAGGACACTCTCACAGCGGGGGATGCCAAAATTCTCGAGGAGCGGTTTCAGGCTAGGCTCCCTGCAATTGGCGAAGGCCATGCCCCGGATGGGACGACCTGTGCCGATGCGCTCGATGGTGTGGCCCCTTGCCAACCGCCTCATGCCGTCCCTGACAAAAACTTCGTATCTGCTGGCCAAGCGGGTGCGGACACCAGCCACAAAACTTCTCCGGTGCCCAAAAAGCGATCTCGCGGCGGGGTGATCCGCGCTTTGGGCAAAGCTGTCCGTCTGCGCGATAAGGACCACCGGAGGTTTGTGCTGCGGCAGCCCTGTCTTGTGTGCGGCCGCGTACCGTCGGATCCGCATCACCTCACGTTTACCCAACCGCGCGGGCTTGGATATAGAGTGAGCGACGAGTTCACCGTCCCGGTTTGCCGGATCCATCATCGCGAGCTTCATCGCTCTGGTGATTAGGCCGCATGGTGGCAGAAGCTCAACATCGATCCGCTTCCAGTCGCTCTCAAGCTCTGGCAGCACACGCGGCTCAACAACGACGAATTCGCCCCATCAACAGGCATCAGACCGTCGCAAGCTGCGCCAAAGTCGGATGGGTCGCCTTAAAGGCGATACGATTTAGCGCACAGGCTCTTGGTTGCTGAATGGCGATCTGGTTGGAACCTGCACGACGATAAAGTCCAACCCGGCCGCCTGATGGCCAACGGGCCTGATCGGGTGGATCAGTTTCGGCGCGCAGCACGAGCACACAACGGTCCGAATCGGTTTGCGCCCGGTACGTCCATCGACAATTTTCTCATCCGGAAAATGATCCCGGATGCACTCCTCCCTGAGCCGAATCATTCGACATTGTTATCCGATCCACAGCAGTCAATTTTGAGATAGGTTCATACAACAAGCAGCTCACTGCACTTCTTGTGGTCGATCTCGGACGACGACTGCCTTATGCATGGGACCCTCCCAGAGCCATCGTCAGCGCCAGCCTTTGCTGCTACCGGAGCGCGCGATCTGCACCGGTACGATCGCCTTCCCGATCGGCCATAGCGCCAGACCGGCGAGCTTCAGGTGCGCCCAGGCGAACGGGATGCCCACAATGGTCAGGGCGAGCAGGATGGCCGTGACGAGGTGGCCGAGCGCCAACCACCATCCGGCGAGAAGCAGCCATACGATGTTGCCGATCACCCCCAGCGGACCGGTGCCGACGTCTTCGCGGCCGAAATATTCGTCGCGCGGTACAGCCTTGTAGCCAAACGGCAGCAGCGTGTAGGCGGCGATGTTGAACGCAGCTCTTGCCCAAGGCAAGCCGACAATGGTGATCGCCATAACGACGGCGGCGATCACCCAACCGAGCGCCATCCACAGGCCGCCGAAGACGATCCAGAGCAAATTGAGAAGGAGGGAGATCAGGGACATCGCGACGCGGCGACCGACGACGATGCGCTCATCGCCAGCGCTCGTGGTCCAGCCACTCCCGTAACAGCCGCACGTTTCGCCGGTTCGCGCGCCACAACACATCGAAGGCGTCGCCGACCAGTGGCACCGCGCCGAACACACCGTCGACTGCCACGTTGCCGAGCATGCGCGCGATAACATGGCCCGGTGCGCCGAGCTGGTAGGCCTCGTGCACGATGAACAGCGACAGCGCCGTGGTGATGATGTCGCCGACGACCGGAAAGAGCCCGATCAGCGCATCGAGGCCGAAGCGCACGCCGGTGCCTGGAATGACGAGCGCGGTGTCGAGCAGGGTCGCAAGCGCGTCGATCCGGGCAATGCGGGCGTCACGGGAGCGGGGGCGCGCCAAGTCGGCGAAGCCGAAGCCATAGGTGGTGGTCATGGTGACTGAAGAGGTAGAACCGCGGTCTTGGATCGCGTTCTGGGGTTATAATGACGAATCGGTACGCGTGCGACGCTCCGCCATGAACTGATCGAACTCCGCCTTGTCCTTCGCCATTCGCAAGCGGACGAGGAAGTCCTGAAATTCCCGCTGCTCCTCTTCCAGCCGCCGTAACGTCTCCTGGCGATACTCATCAAAAGCCCGGTTTCCGCTCGGCCGCGGCGACGGCTGCCACCAAGTCCCGGCGGGACCCGTCGCTCCATACCATCGAGTCATGCCCCCGCCTTTCATTCGTCCGCTCCCCATAATGAATGCCAAGGTGGCAAGTCCAAGCGGCCACCAGATGAAGAAGCCGAGGATCATGAGCGCAATCCAGGCTGGTTTTCCCAGCTCA
>DATFQX010000391.1:0-3058 GCA_035263865.1 Xanthobacteraceae bacterium | reverse complement strand
TGGGCGTCGTTCACAGGAACCCCCATGGCGACAGATGTTCACGGATGACGACTGCACGAGCCTGGGACAAAGGACCCATTCTCCTATCCGCGCCAGCATAGCACGTCACCGGACCTCGATGGCTGTGCCAGCGACACCAGCCCGTGACCGGTCCCGAGACGACGAATGCTATCGGAGCGCGGGACGGTCCGCGGAAACCATTCCTTTCGCCGCGAGGCCGGGAAATCCCTCCACCATCCGGGTGGTGCCCCAAAATCGAGAAATCGAGGAGAGAGCCAGTCAGCACCGCCTCGGACATGCCGATCCCTATGTCTTCGACCGACAACCAAATGCCGTCTTCACGCTCAGAAAATTCGACCGTTATCAGACCCCAATCGTGCGCGCGCAATAATCCCCGCAGTGCCTCCCCGAAACGCGCGTTGTCCGCCCGCATTTCGGGCAGGTCGTACATCGGCAGGCTCACGTTGGGGGTCACCGCGCCGCCTCGATCGCCGCGAGCACGCGCTCCGGCGTGAACGGGATTTGCGTGACCCTGACGCCGACCGCATCTTCGATTGCATTGGCGATCGCCGCCGCGACGCCGAGCATGCCGCTCTCGCCTATGCCTTTAGCGCCGAACGGGCCGGGGCCGCCCTGCTCGAGGACGAACGACTCGTAGCAATGCGGCAGGTCACCGGCGAGCGGCACGCGGTAGGTGAGCGGCGTTGCGTTAGACGGCGCGACGCCGGCGTAGCGCAGCTCCTCGAAAAGGCTCTGCCCGAAGGCCTGCAATGCCGCGCCTTCGACCTGGCCACGGCAGGCGACCGCGTTGACGCTGCGCCCGGAATCGGCGCCGACCACGAGATGCACAACCTGCACCTTTCCAGTCTCGCGGTCCACTTCGACCTCCGCGCCCACCCAATTCGGCATCCAGAACAAGGCTGGGGCGGTCAGCGGCGCCTTTGGGTCGTTGGGGACCTTGACCATGCCGCGGCCAATGAATTCGAACCCGGCCCCGCCATAGTGCTCCGCGATCATCGGCTCGAGCGGATGGGCGTAATTACCGCGCCGAACGGTCCAATTGTCGAGCGCCAGCTCAGCCGCCGTGCAGCCGAGCCGCTCGGCGGCGAATTCGAGGACCTGGGCGCGGGAATCGGCTGCCGCTCGCATGACGGCAATGCCGGTGACCACGGTGCCGCAGCTGGCATGAGTGCCATTGTCGAGAGGCGTGGAGTCGGTGTCGATCGCGCCGTAGCGCACCCAATCGAGCGGGAGATTTAGGGTCTCGGCGGCGATGCGGCTCAAGGTTGTCGTTGCCCCCTGACCGATCTCGACCGCGGCGGCACTGACGATCGCGCGCCCGGAGGGTAATAACTTGACGAGCGCTTGGGCATGGTTGCCGGTGCCGCCGCCATCCTTGATCCCGATGCCGAGGCCCATCCCGCGCGCCTTATGACCCTGCGCCGAGCTTCGGGCACGCTGCCGATAGCCGAGGCGTTCGACGACCTCGTCGAGCCCCTTTGCAAGGTCGCTGTCAATGCCGCTGTCGCCCAGTCGAAACGGCTCGCCCAGGGCAAGCAGATTCTTGCAACGAAAATCATAGGGGTCGATCCCCAATCGCCGCGCGATCATGTCGATCTGAGATTCCGACGCAAAGCTCGCCTGGGTTCCGCCAAAGCCGCGAAACGACCCGGCCGGAACCGTGTTGGTGCGCACCGCATAAGCGCGCGTCGCGACTGCGTCCCAACGATAGGGACCGGTGATGCGGTATCCGGTCTTGACCACCGTCAGCGCGCTCGCGTCCGAATAGGCGCCGCCGTCGAGCTGGATCTCGCTCTTGCGGGCGGTCAGCCTCCCGTCCTTCGTGACCCCCGTCTTCAGTACCAAAATCCCGGCATGTTTGGTGAGCGTCAGCAAACTTTCGTCGAGGCTGAGGCAGAGGCGCACCGGCCGGCCCGCCTTCATCGCCAGCAGCACGACGAGCGGTTCCATCTTGCAGAAGCTCTTGCCGCCGAAACCGCCGCCGACATAGCTCGCATGGATGCGAATGTTATTGGCAGGCCGCCCGAAGATCCGCGCAATGTCGCTGCGCAGCACAAACGGGTCCTGATTGCATGACCACAACTCGATGAGCTCGCCCGTGACGCGCGCGATATTGACGTGCGGCTCGAGATGGAAGTGGTTGATCCGCGAAAAGTGGAAGCAGTCTTCAAAGACGTGGTCGGACCGCGCCAACACGGCGTCCGCGTCGCCATGTGTGTAGCCGAACTCGCAGAGCACATTCGGACGCGGCTCTTTTAGGCTGATGAGGCCACCACCGAGCTTGACGGGTTCCCCTGCGACGGGCGTGTCGAACAGCACTGGCGCGCCGTCCGCCAGGGCCGCCTCGATTGTCATTACTGCCGGCAGCTTCTCGTATTGCACATCGATCAGGGCGAGGGCGCGATAGGCGGTTTCCTCATCGATCGCCGCCACGGCGGCGACCACGTCGCCGACATAGCGGACCTTATCGATCGCGACGACCGGCTGGTCTCGGATCGCGACGCCGTAATAGGGATCCGGCAGTCGCGCCGCGTCGGCACCAGTCACGGCTGCGACGACACCGGGGAGCGCCTCAGCGCGCATGGTATCGATCGAGAGGATGCCGGCATGCGGATACGGGCTGCGCAACACCTTCGCATGCAACATACCGGGCACGCTTACATCAAAGGTATAGCGCGCTGTGCCGGTCACCTTGTCCGGGCCGTCGAGCGCGACGACCGGGGTGCGGAACGGAGAGGCGACCCCGTCCATCAGCCGGACCCCATCCTGGCCGCCGTGCGTACTGCCTCCACAATCATTTGGTATCCGGTGCAGCGGCAGATATTGGCGTTTAGCCATTGCCGGATCAGCCTCTCGTCCGGCTCGGGGTGCCGCGCGAGGAGCGCCTTTACAGACAGGATCATGCCCGGTGTGCAGAAGCCGCACTGGAACGCGCTGTGCTCAAGGAAAGCGCGCTGAACCGGATCGAGAATGCCGCCTGCCGCCAATCCCTCAATCGTCGTCACCGCCCTGCCGTCGAGCTCGAAGGCGAAGGTGG
>DATFQX010000390.1:0-43415 GCA_035263865.1 Xanthobacteraceae bacterium | reverse complement strand
TGGCGTCCCCGGCAGGACTCGAACCTGCGACCTGCGGATTAGAAATCCGCTGCTGCTATCCAGCTGAGCTACGGGGACGCGACTTAAAAGCTTTTACTCAAGATCGGCGCTGTCCGCCAGCGGCACGAAAACCTTCAATGTGCGCGCATTTTCTCGTTCTGATCTTTCCGCCTCCCGCGAAACTGCGTAATTTCATTCAGATGACGAGGCCGAACGTGGATGCGAGCAAAACGAGGCCAGGCGCGAGGCCGGCTCGCGCGAACTATCGATTCTGGAACGCCCGATGATCAAGGTCTGCAGGCTTGGCCATGCGACTCTCACGACGCCCGATCTGGATCGGCAAGTGGCGTATTATACCCACGTCGTCGGCCTCACCCTCATCGAGCGGCAGGCCAAGCGGGCGTTTCTGGCGAGCAAGCAGGGCCTCGAGGCGATCGTCCTCGAGCTCGGCGCACCCAACGCGCTGTCTCGGCTCGCCTTCCAAGTCGCGCCCGGAACCGATTTTGCGGAGCTCGCCCGCGAATTGACGACGCATGGGATCAAGTCCGAACGCCGAAGCTCCATTTCTCCCGGGGTGACCGACGCCCTCGTATTCGAAGATCCGAAACATACGACGATCGAAATTTTTTCCGAATATAGCTTTGCCAAGGAAGACGGTACTCAGGCCGGCATCATGCCGCTCAAGCTCGGCCATGTCGCTTATCGCGTCAGCGATGTGCAGCAGATCGTGCAATTCTATACCGACGTGCTGGGCTTTCGAGTCTCGGACTGGCGCGATGAGACGTTCGCCTTCCTGCGCTGCGGGCCCGATCACCACACCGTCAATTTCGTGGTCGACGAGGTGCCCCAGCTCCATCACATTGCATTCGAGGTGAAGGACTGGGCAGAGATTCAAAGAGCCTGTGAATGGCTCGCCAAGAACAACATTCACCTGGTGTGGGGTCCTGGTCGCCACATCATTGGCCACAACATCGCGATCTATCACCGCAATCCCGACAAGGTGCGGGTCGAGTTCTTCTGCGAAATGGATCTCATGAAGGACGAAGCGCTCGGCTATTTCGATCCTCGTCCCTGGCACCAGGATCGGCCGCAGCGGCCGAAGGTCTGGGGGCCAGATACGCTGCGCAATTATTGGGGTTTTGGGTCGGAGCGCATCATCCGCGGCTACCAGACGGTGGAATAAGGGGCTCGAACTACCCAAGCCCCGCGACGCGACACTGCATCGCGGTGAGGTTGCAATAGCCCCGCCACACCAGCTATGGCCTCTACGTGGCCTGAAGCGGGGTGAACAGACTAGCCGTCGTTAAACCGTTGACTGAACGTCAGAAGGCGGCGCCTGAGCGGATAAGCGACATGGTGATCACGGCGGAGAAGGAGGGGCATCAGCGCGCCTCGGTGCGTAGTCTCAAGACGATGGTCGACTTTGCGGTCGGCTCGCACGCGCGTGCGCTGGCGGTGCTTCTCGCGGTCGCGCTCTTGGCCTTTCTGCCCGGCTTCTTCAGCATTCCGCCGATTGATCGTGACGAGGCCCGCTTCGCTCAAGCAACCAAGCAGATGGTGGAGAGCGGCGACTACGTGGATATCCGTTTCCAGGACGAGGTGCGTTATAAGAAGCCGGTCGGTATTTACTGGCTGCAAGCCGTAGTCGTGAAGACAGCGCGCGCCCTCGGTTTTCCAGGTGCCCTCACGACGATTTGGCTCTATCGCATTCCCTCCCTCGTCGGATCCATCGGTGCAGTCCTCCTGACTTATTGGGCCGCACTCGCATTCGTGTCACGCCGTGCTGCGGTGCTTGCCGGACTGATGATGGCAAGCTGCGTGCTGCTCGGTATCGAGCGGCTCCTCGCCAAGACCGATGCATTGTTGCTCATGACCGTCGTTGCGGCCATGGGCGCAATGGGGCGCGCCTATCTCCGGCAGCGACGCCAGCAGCTGGAAACCGGCGGCTCTTGGATGCTCGGCGCCATATTTTGGACGGCGCTCGGCGCCGGCGTGCTGCTCAAGGGACCGCTGGTCGTGATGGTCGTCGCCCTTGCCGCACTTGCACTCATCCTCATCGATCGCTCCGCCGGCTGGCTACTGACGCTCAAGCCGCTCGCCGGTATCGTCTGGCTTGCGCTCCTCGTGCTCCCCTGGTTCATCGCGATCATCGGGCGCTCAGGTGACGCGTTCCTTGCCGAATCGGTCGGGGCGGACCTGCTCAGCAAGATATCTGCCGGCCAGGAATCCCACGGGGCTCCGCCCGGCTACTATTTCGTTCTATTCTGGGTGAGCTTCTGGCCGGGTGCGACGTTGGCGGCATTGGCGGCGCCCGCGGTCTGGCGGGCGCGGCGCGGACCCGCGGTCAAATTTCTGCTGGCTTGGCTCGTGCCGTCCTGGCTGGGCTTCGAGTTGGTGGTGACCAAACTGCCGCACTACGTTCTACCGCTCTATCCTGCAATCGCCATCCTGCTTGCGGGCGCTATCGATGCGCGAGCGCTGTCGCATAGGACCTTTCTCGAGTGGGGCACGATCTGGTGGTTTATATTTCCGGTGCTGGCGGGTATAGCGGGAATCGTGGTTCTCGCGGTGCTCGGCCGGCAGTTCGGCTTGTTGGTTTGGCCTTTGATCGGAGCAGCCGCGCTGCTCGGTTTCTTGGCCTGGCGGCTCTACCAAGTCGATGGCGCCGAGCACGCGTTGCTGCGCGGCGTCGCGGCCGCGATCCTGATGGCCATCGCCATTTTCGGCTTGATTATTCCATCACTCGGCCAATTGTTTCCGAGCCCAACGCTTGCCCGCATCCTGTACGAGAGCGGTTGCACGCAACCGCAGGCAGCGGCCGTGGGATATCAGGAGCCGAGCCTGATTTTCCTCACTGGTACCGCGACCCGCCTTGTCGATGTTGCGACTGCCGCTGAGTTTCTACGCGGCGGGGAATGCCGCTTCGCTTTTGTCGAAGCGAGCCAGGAACGCAGTTTTGGCCAGCGCGCCGAAGCGATTGGCCTACGCTATCGGGCTGGGCCTCGCGTCGATGCGATCAACATCAGCTCCGGACGGCCGATTACGATCGCGGTGTTTCGTTCGGCAGGCTCCTCGTGAGCGTGGGCAGTCCGCTCAAACAGGCCTCGATGAACGGTGCGGTGGCGCGGCTGCACGAGTTGCGCGCCAATCTCGCTTGGGCTTTTGCGCTCTTTGCACGCGCGCGGAAGTCGGCGGTGACGCCGATATGGCGTGCACGGCTGCGGCTCGCGATCGCCACGGCGGTGGGAGTTGCCATCATCTTAGTGACGATGATCGTCTTGGATGCTCCGGCGGTCACTGCGGCGCAACGTGCGCCCGAATGGATGATCGTGATGTTCGAATACGTCACCGTGTTTGGCAAGTCCGTTTGGTTTCTGCTGCCGATCCTGCTCGCCCTGGCGCTGATTGCGTGCTTCTCGACGAAGCAGATTGCGCGCATGACACGGGGCGTGCTCGCTGCGCTCGCGGTGCGGCTTGGCTTTCTGTTCTTTGCGATTGGCTTACCCGGTTTGGTGTTCACGATCGCCAAGCGTCTGGTTGGCCGAGCCCGACCATTCGTCGAGGGTAGTGCCGGCCCGCTCGTCTATCACCCGCTCGGCTGGAACGTCGAATATTCGAGTCTGCCGTCAGGCCATGCCGTCGATGCGTTCGCCGCCGCCATGGCCATTGGCACGTTGTGGCCACGCGCACGGCCGGTGATGTGGACCTACGCCGTCATCATTGCCTTGAGCCGAGTAGTGCTCACGGCTCACTTCCCGAGCGATGTAATGGTTGGGGCCTTCGTCGGCGTGCTCGGCGTGCTGCTGGTGCGCGATTGGTACGCAGCACGCAGGCTAGGCTTCGTACTTGGCGCGGATGGACGGGTTCGATCATTGCCCGGTCCGTCCTTCACGCGCCTCAAGAGGGTTGCCGGGCAGCTTATCGCCCCATAAGAAGCTCGCGCACTGCGAGCTGCAAGGTGATCCTGGCGCCGTCATGTCGGGCAGATCATGAGCGAAACGCTTGCAAGGGGAAGCGCGCCGGCTGTTTCCATCGTCATTCCGGTGCGCAATGAAGCCGGCAATATCGCGCCGCTGGTCGACGAGATCGCAGCGGCGCTCGACAGGAATGTCACATTCGAAGTTATCTTCGTCAACGATGGCTCGACCGATCGCACGGAAGCCGAATTGATCGAACTGATGGCGAGCCGTCCGTGGCTGCGACAGATCAAGCATCGCACCTCATGCGGACAATCGGCGGCCGTATCGAGTGGCGTGATGCAAGCTCGCGCGGGAGTCGTCGTTACGCTCGATGGAGACGGCCAGAACGATCCGGCCTTCATTCCGGCGCTGCTCGCGGGGATGACGGAAGCGCCCCGTATCGGCCTCGTGGCGGGCCAGCGGGTCGGCCGTCAGGCGAACTGGTTCAAAAAGCTGCAATCGCGTGTTGCTAACGCCGTGCGCAGCCTGGTCCTGCGTGACGGCACCCGCGATACGGGTTGCGGGCTCAAGGCCTTCCGCCGGGATCTTTTTCTGGCATTGCCCTACTTTGACGGATTGCACCGCTTTCTCCCGGCACTGGCGCGGCGCGAAGGCTACGACATCGGCTACGTCGATGTCATCGATCGTGCGCGCCGGGCCGGCACGTCGAACTACGGTATGTGGGACCGCCTTTGGATCGGGATTGTTGATCTCTTCGGTGTGTGGTGGCTCATCCGCCGCCGCCGTGACGTTCCGCAGGTCTCGGAGGTGAAACGGAATGTTGATTGATCTCTCACAGGCGATCGGAAGCTACTTGCACGAAGTTTTTGTGGCCAAGTTTCAGTGGTGGGTGCTGCTCGGCTATGTGGCGCAAATTATGTTCACCATGCGATTCCTGGTGCAGTGGATCGCTTCCGAACGCGCGGGAAAAATGGTGATGCCGATCGCGTTCTGGTTTTTCTCGATTGGCGGCGGCGTGCTGCTATTGGCCTATGCGCTGTATATCCGCGATCCGGTTTTCATTCTGGGCCAAGCGTTCGGCGTATTCGTGTATGGACGCAATCTCTATTTCGAGTTGCGCGATCGCCGCAGCGCCACGGCCGCGACGTGACATTCGAAAGTCGGTATCGCCATTATTGCGGCACGTAAGCTTGCCGCAGGGGTGCTAAGTGCTATGCTCTCGAAAGAGTGGCGCAGACTGGAGGCAGAGATGACGTTGACTGCTGCAACGACATCCGAACGCCACGCCGCGGAGCCGATCGAAGTCATTCCGACCGGTCGAGCGCTCGGCGCCGAAGTACGGGGCATTGATCTCAGCAAGCTCAGCCAGACCGGCTTCGTGCGGCTCATTCAGACGTGGCAGCAGTATTCGGTGGTGCTGATCCGCAATCAGAGGCTGAGTGATCAGGAGCTGATCGCCTTCAGCCGTCGCTTGGGGGATCTCGACTGGGCGCCGATCCAAGAAACGGGCCGCCGTTTCGTCGAAGGACTCCCGGAAATTTACATCGTTTCTAACGTCAAGGTGAACGGTGAGCCGATCGGCAGCCTCGGCGACGGCGAAGCCGTATGGCACACCGACATGTCGTATCTCGAGGTGCCGCCGAAGGCGAGTATTCTCTATTCCCTCGAAGTGCCGCCGGTCGGCGGCAACACATCGTTCTGCACGATGTACGGCATCTATGAGGCGCTGCCTCAGAGGCTCAAGGACCGCATCTCCGGCCTGAAGATCAAGCACGACGGCACGTACAATAGCGGTGGGTATGTGCGGCAGGGCGTAACGCCGACCGACGATCCGCGCACCTCGCCAGGCGCGGTGCATCCGCTGGTGTGCACCCATCCGGACACAGGTCGGCGCATGCTCTATCTCGGGCGCCGCCGTAACGCGTATCTGGTCGAGCTGGAACTTGCGGAGTCCGAAGTGCTGCTCGACGAGCTCTGGAGTTTCGTCGACCGGCCGGAATTTGCGTGGGAGCACGTTTGGCGTATCGGCGATCTCGTGTTGTGGGACAATCGCTGCACCATGCATCGGCGCGACGCCTTCGATCCGAGCAGTCGGCGAGTCATGCATCGCACTCAAGTCAAAGGCGAGCAACGGCCTTCCTGATTCCGCGCAAGCTGTTGCGACTTCGCGCACCAACGAGGGAGCGGGCGCTTCATGAGGCGGCGCGACGTACTCGCCCTTGGCGTGACCGCGCTGTCGCTGGGGTCGCTGATGCTGCACCCTGCGCGGGCTCAGTCCAAATACCCGGACCGTCCGATCCGGCTCGTCATTCCTTTCCCCCCGGGCGGTGGATACGACGCCGTGGGCCGCCCTTGGGCGGAGAAGATGAAGGCGGTGCTTGGCACCGTGGTGGTTGAAAACCAAGGGGGAGGAGGCAGTTCGCTCGGCGCTGCCGCGGTCGCTCGCGCCCGCCCGGACGGCTACACTATCCTGCTGGGTGGTTCGAGCACTCACATCACCGAGGCTATTCTCAAAAGCCGCCCACTCTACGATCCGCTCAAAGAGCTCGAGCCGATTACAAACGTGGTGGTTTCGGCTTTTGCCCTTGCGGTCCATCCCGCAGTGCCGGCTCACACGCTGAGTGAGTTCATCGAGTACGCCAAGGCCAATCCCGGCAAGCTGTCCTATGGGCATGCCGGTGTCGGCTCGTTGAACCACCTGACCGGCGAATTGTTTAAATCGCTGGCTGGATTGCCGCACCTCGTGCATGTGCCATACCGTGGGTCGGGACCGGCGACCGCCGATACCATCAGCGGACAAGTCGCGATGGTCACCCCGGCCGTCACAAGCGCGTTACTTGAACTCAATCGGACCGGCAAGCTGCGCATTCTTGCCGTGACCAGTCCCACCCGTCTGATCGCCACGACGGAGATCCCCACTGCCGTGGAAACCGGACTCCCGGGAATGATCTCGCAGCAGTCGATTGGCCTGTTCGCTCCCGCCGGGACCCCAAAGGCAATCATCGAGCAAATTTCGCAGGCGACGTGCACGGCGCTCGCAGACGCAACCTACCGGCAAACGCTCATCGAGTCGGGTTTCGAACCCGACGTCGATTCAACGCCGGACAAATTCCGCCGCTTCATCGAAGGAGACATTGCCCGGTGGTCTCCTGTTGTCAAAGCGATCGGACTAAAGCTCGATTGAATCCGGAAGGGGCGGCGCGATCTCCGCGTTCATACTGTGCGATTAGGCGGGAGGCGTCTCACCGCGCCGCTGCAAGTGCGGCAAAGCCGCGTTCCAGGTCGCCAATCAAGTCGTCGACGTCCTCGAGGCCGATGTGCAGGCGCACGGTCGGGCCGCCCGGCATCCATTTCGTCGCTGTGCGGATACTGGTGCAGTCGAATGGAATGGCCAGGCTCTCGAAGCCGCCCCAAGATGGCCCGATCCCGAAAAGGTTGAGCGCGTCGATGAAGGCGTAGACCGCGCTTTGCGCGACTGGTTTGAATACCATGCTAAATAATCCACTCGCGCCGGAAAAATCGCGCCGCCAGATGGCATGCCCGGGACAGCTTTCTAGCGCCGGATGAAGCACGCGCGCGATTTCCGGACGCTCGGCAAGCCAGGATGCAACTTTCAGTCCTGACTGGTAATGTTGCGCGAGCCGCACGCCCATGGTACGCAGCCCGCGCAGGCCGAGATACATGTCATCCGGCCCGACGCAGAGGCCGAGCAGGTATACGGTCTCGCTCAGGCGTGCCCACGTTGCCTGGTTGGCGGATACGGTGCCGAGCATCACGTCCGAATGGCCGCCGATATATTTTGTGCCTGCTTGGATCGACAAATCGACTCCCTTTTCGAAGGCCTTGAAATAGAGCGAAGTCGCCCAGGTATTATCCATCAGGACGACCGCGCCCGCGCCATGAGCAGCTGCCGCGATCGCCGGGACGTCTTGGACCTCGAACGAGAGTGAACCGGGCGCCTCGACGAACACAGCTCGAGTGTTGGGCCGCATCAGCGCAGTGATGCCGCCACCGATCAAAGGATCGTAGTATGTGGCGCCGATTCCGTAGCGCCGAAGCACGGTATCGCAAAGCTTGCGCGTGGGCTGATAGGCGCTGTCGGTGACCAGCAGGTGATCGCCAGCGTTGAGCACCGCGAAGAGCGCGGTTGAAATCGCTGCGAGACCCGATGGCAGCAGGGCAACGCCGGCACACGCGGGCCCTTCGAGCGTGCGCAACGCATTTTCAAGTGCCTCAGAGGTTGGCGTCCCACGGCGTCCGTAGACGTAACGCGAGCGACGGGCAAGGTAATCCTCGGCGCTCGGATAGAGGACCGTCGAGGCGTGATGAACCGGCGGATTGACGAAGCCATGATAGGCCTTGGTGTCGCGACCGCCGGTGACGAGCTGAGTTGCGCCCTTCAGTGGCGGCGGCGTGGCATCGACTTCGGTTTTTTTGGCCATGGCTCGATTCTCTAGAAGGCTTGGGGCAGAGAACGCTGTCTACGCAGGATCTCGCGTAGCTGGCGTCGCACCACGAGGTCATGGCGTCACCTCGTGCGACCGTCAACCCCTTGACCGCCGTGGCCGATCGTTCTGAGATGGCAGCTACCAGCACGAGATCAGTGCACGCGGGACCGCGATGCCGGCGCCTCAATACACACCACCTAGGCGGCGTTAAAAAGAGCCTCTCGCAATAGGCAAGTTAAGGTCAAGGGACAGTCACAGGAGGGGCTGCTTCATGAAACGCGCAATCTTCCTTCTTGGCGGGATCGTTGGCGTGAGCCTCTGTGCTGGTGCTGCGCCTGCTCAAACGCTCAAGGCGGTGAAGGATCGCGGCGCGCTGGTCTGCGGCGTCAGCCAGGGACTGTCGGGATTTTCCAATCCAGACGACAAAGGCAATTGGACCGGCTTCGATGTCGACTTCTGTCGCGCGCTCGCGGCGGCGATCTTGAGTGATCCGTCCAAGGTCAAATTCATGCCGCTCTCGGCCAAGGACAGGTTCGAACCACTCAAGACAGGCGAGATCGACGTGTTGTCGCGAAACACGACGTGGACTCTGTCGCGTGACGTTTCCTACGGCAACTTCGCGGGGGTGACCTATTACGACGGTCAAGGTTTCATGGTGCGTAAAGCGCTCAAGGTCAACTCAGCGCTCGAACTCAATGGTGCATCAGTGTGCATACAGACCGGCACCACGACAGAACTCAATCTCGCGGACTTTTTTCGGGCCAACAACATGAAATACGAGGTCATCGCGTTCGGCACGGCGGACGAGACCGTCAAGGCCTACGAGGCAGGCCGCTGTGACGTGTTCACGACCGATGTGTCGCAGCTCTACGCGGAGAAGCTCAAGCTCGCAAATCCCAACGATCACGTTATCCTGCCCGAAATCATTTCCAAAGAGCCGCTCGGGCCGCTGGTGCGCCATGGCGACGATCAATGGTTCGACGTCGTCAAATGGACGCTCTATGCCATGCTCAACGCCGAGGAGCTCGGCGTCTCCTCCCGTAATGTCGACGAGGCGCTGAAGTCGAACCAGCCGGAAATCAGGCGCCTGTTGGGTGTCGAGGGCAATTTCGGCGAGCAGCTCGGGCTGAGCAAGGACTGGGTGGTGCGCATTGTCAAACACGTCGGCAATTACGGTGAGGTGTTCGAGCGCAATGTGGGAACGGGTTCCAAGCTCGGCATCAGTCGCGGCATCAATCGGCTCTGGACTAAAGGCGGAATTCAGTACGCGCCACCGGTACGGTGAGCGACGGTCGGCGTGCTACGCTGCCGAATTCTACTCGCGCATGTCATGACCGCAAAAACGGTGTTCGGTAATCCGTGCTCGTTGCGGTGAGCAAAATCGCGACTTACTGACATCAGTCGCTTTCGCCGATCGTGACAGCGACACGGACAGGCAATTCTCGTGACAACTCAAATCCAGGGTGCTTTGGCCCAGCCGACGATTGCGATCTACAATCGTCCGAGGATCCGTGCTGTCTTCTACCAGCTCGTGTTGCTGGCGACGGTGCTATGGCTTGGCTACGAATTCGCCCTTAATGCGAAAGCCAATCTCGACGCACAAAAAATCGCGAGTGGCTTCGGTTTTCTCGACAACACGGCGGGCTTTGCGATCAATCAATCGCTCATCCCATACGACGAATCGGACAGTTACGGCCGCGTGTTCCTTGTCGGCCTTCTCAACACACTCTTGGTCGCTGGCATCGGTATCGTGCTCGCGACCATCCTCGGCTTTTTCATCGGTATTGCCCGGCTCTCGCGCAACTGGCTTCTCGCGCGCCTGGCGGGGGGCTATGTCGAGCTGATCCGTAACCTGCCGCTGCTGTTTCAGATCCTGTTTTGGTATCTCGCCGTATTGGGCCCGCTGCCAGGACCGCGCCAAAGCCTCTCGCTGTTCGGTGAGATTTTTCTAAACAACCGCGGCATCATCGTGCCCGCGCCGGTCGCAAGCGATGAAGCCGGTACGGTCTTTGCCGTCTTCGCGGCGAGCCTGATCGCGATTGTCGCGATAAACTTTTGGGCGAGGCGCCTTCAGATCCGCAAGGGCCGCCGAGTGCCGCTGTTGGGAACGAGCCTGGCAATTCTGATCGTGCCTCTGCTCATTGCACTCATTGCCACTGGATTTCCTATTCGTTTCGAAAGACCCGAGCTGCGCGGCTTCAACTTCGTCGGCGGGCTTCGGCTGCTGCCCGAATTCGTCGCACTCCTCGTCGCGCTGACGACCTATACCGCGGCCTTCATCGCCGAAGTCGTGCGTGCCGGCCTACTCGCCGTCCCGCGCGGTCAAAGTGAGGCCGCGTTCGCGCTCGGCCTACGGCGCGGGTTGACCCTGCGCCTTATCGTCGTGCCTCAGGCGCTGCGCGTGATCGTGCCGCCGCTCACCAATCAGTATCTCAATCTGACCAAAAACTCCTCGCTTGCGGTCGCCGTCGGCTATCCCGACCTGTTCGCGGTCTTTGCCGGCACCACATTGCATCAGACCGGTCAAGCGATCGAGATCATCGCCATCACCATGGCGGTCTATCTTGCCATTTCGCTCATCACCAGCGTGTTGATGAATTGGTACAACGCCCATATCCGGATAGCGGGGCGCTGATGGGGAGCGGTTCGCAACGATCCTTCATCCGCCGGGCGCTGGTCGAACCCGAGCCGCCGCCGGTGGCGAGCACGGATGTGCTGACGAGCACGCGCGCACGGCTTTTCGGCGGCGCGTTTAACACGATGCTGACGCTCCTTAGTGCTCTCATCATGGTCACGCTGGCATGGCCGACGCTGAAATTTCTGTTCATCGACGCAGTCTGGACAGGCTCGAGCCGCCTCGATTGCCTGGCGGAAACGGTGGGTCGCGAGGTCGGCGCCTGCTGGCCGTTCGTCAAGGCCAAGTTTGGTCAATTCGTGTACGGCTTCTATCCGGAAAGCGAACGTTGGCGGGTCGATCTCACTCATCTGCTCGGCGCGATCCTGCTCGTGCCGCTGCTCATTCCGTCCATTCCCTCCAAGGGACTCAATGCGATTCTTTTTTTCGGCGTGTTCCCGGTCGTTGCCTTTTTCCTGCTGGTCGGCGGCGTGTTCGGCCTACCGCATGTGGAGACCCGCGTCTGGGGTGGCCTCCTCGTCACTCTGGTGATCTCGTTCACCGGGATCATCTTTTCGCTGCCGCTGGGCGTTTTGCTCGCGCTCGGCCGGCGTTCTGAATTTCCCATCGTCCGCGCGATCTGCATCGCTTTCATCGAGTTCTGGCGCGGTGTCCCGCTGATCACCGTGTTATTCTTCGCGACCTACATGCTGCCGTTCTTCCTGCCGGCCAGTTGGAGAATCGACGGCCTCGCTCGCGTGCTGATCGGGGTGGTGCTGTTCGCGGCCGCCTACATGGCGGAGGTCGTGCGCGGTGGCCTGCAGGCCATCCCGCGCGGCCAGTTCGAAGGAGCGATGGCGCTCGGGCTCGGCTATTGGCGAATGATGGGCTTCGTCATCTTACCGCAGTCGTTGCGGCTGGTTATTCCCGGCATCATCAATTCGTTCATCGCGCTATTCAAGGACACGACCCTCGTGCTGATTGTCGCCATCTTCGATCTGCTGGGACAATTGCGGGCGGCTTTTGCCGATCCGAGTTGGGCGACGCCAGTAACGTTGTTCACCGGATTCGCGTTTGCCGGCATGATCTATTTTGCCGTGAGCTTTGGGATGTCGCGCTATGCATTCTTCGTGGAGAGGCGCTTGAACACCGATCGCCTGCGTTGAGGCAAGGTCGAGACATTGGGCGATAGCAGTCAAGACCGGCCCGATAGATCGAGCCAGCGCATCGCGCTCGACATGCGCATGACGACGCACGAGGTTGCGATCGAGATCAGCGGCCTCAACAAATGGTTCGGTCATTTCCATGTGCTGCGCGAGATCGACCTCAAGGTCATGCGTGGTGAGCGCATCGTCATCTGCGGCCCTTCGGGCAGCGGCAAGTCGACGCTGCTTCGCTGCATCAACCGTATCGAAGACTGGCAGCGCGGTCGCGTCATTGTCGATGGCACCGAGCTCACGGAGGATCTCAAGACCATCGACGAAGTGCGCGGTGAGGTTGGGATGGTGTTCCAACAATTCAACCTGTTTCCGCATTTGACCGCACTCGAAAATTGCACGCTCGCTCCCATCTGGGTCCGAAAGATGCCGAACCGGCAGGCCGAGGAGATCGCCCGGCATTATCTGAGTCGGGTTCGCATTCCAGAACAGGTAGACAAATATCCGGCCCAGCTCTCCGGGGGGCAGCAGCAGCGGGTCGCGATCGCGCGAGCGCTGTGCATGCAGCCGAAGATCATGCTGTTCGACGAGCCGACCTCCGCGCTCGACCCGGAAATGGTCAAGGAGGTGCTCGATACCATGGTCGGCCTCGCGCTCGACGGCATGACCATGGTGGTCGTGAGTCACGAGATGGGATTCGCCCGCCAGGTCGCAAACCGGATGGTGCTGATGGACGCCGGGCAGATCATCGAAGTGAACGAGCCGGAAGCTTTCTTCAGCCATCCCCAGCACGAGCGCACGAAGCTGTTTCTGAGCCAGATTCTGCGGTGAACTTTTCGCTGCCGACGCGTGCCGCAGAGGAGGCGCCGCGGCGGAACTAGCGCTGCAGCGGCCCGTCCGCTTTCTTCCAGGCGTCAATCCCGCCCTGAATGTGACAGGCCAAGGCGAGCCCCGCGTCCTGTGCCGCCTGCACCGCCATGGCCGAGCGCTCGCCGAAGGCGCAGTAGAAGACGATGCGTTTGCCGGTCGCGCGGGCGAGTTCGTGCAGCATGCCGCCCGAGCGGACATTGGCCGCAAGATCGGGGTACGGCGCGTGCAGCGAGCCCGCAATCACGCCGTGCTTCTCGCGCTCGCTCGGTTCCCGCAGATCGACGAGCACGACATCCTGCCGATCAGTGAGCGAGAGTACCTCGGCAGCACTCACTGCCCATCCGCGCCGCGCGATCTCGTCTTGGGCGAGGCCCACGCGCATGTTCGCAGGCACTGCGACGTCCATCATCTTTGGATTGGGAAGATTGAGATGGTTCATCAACTCGACATATTGGTCGATTGATTTCACCTGCAGGCGCGGATTGAATGCCTTCTCCTCGCCGATGGTCGAGACGGTTTCGCCCTTATAGTCATGGGCAGGGAAGATCATAGTCTCGTCAGGCAAGCGTAGCAGCTTGTTGAAGATCGAGTCATATTGCGCGCGCGGATCGCCGTTCTGGAAATCGGTGCGGCCGGTGCCGCGGATGAGCAGCGTGTCGCCGGTAAACACCCGGTCGCGCATCAGGAAGCTGTAGGAATCGTCGGTATGGCCTGGCGTGTAGAGCACGTCCAGCGCCACGCCTTCGACAGCGAGCTTGTCCCCCTCCGATAGCCGCATCGACACCACGTCGACCTTGCTGCGCTCGCCCATCACCGTGATGCAGTGGGTGCGGTCGCGCAGTGCGCCCAGGCCAGTGATGTGGTCGGCATGGAGATGGGTATCGACAGCCTTCACCAGCTTGAGGTCTAGTTCGCCGATAAGCTGGATGTAACGATCGACCTTCTCGAGCACCGGATCGACGATCAGCGCCTCGCCGCCGCGCCGGCTGGCGATGAGGTAGGTGTAGGTGCTGGAGACGCTGTCGAAGAGTTGGCGGAAGATCATCCCTGTGACTCGCCACTTCGGGGGTTGCGAATCCTTCGGTCCCCGCCTGCATACTATAAATCTTCCACGGTGCTCAAAAAAGAGGCGCTAAGCCCACTAACCTTGCGCGGTCACGTTATGCGCATCAGCTCAGGGCTTCGGCTCGACAGGAAGGTCATCGCGCGATCCCCACTCGGACCAAGAACCGTCATAAAGGGCCTGAGGCGGCTTGCCGAGCGCGTCAAGCGCGAACCAAAGGATTGCAGCGGTCACCCCGGAGCCGCACGTGGTGATGACCGGCGCGTCCAGGTCAACGTCGCCCGCAGCAAATGCCGCTCTGAGCTTTCCCGGCGCGGCCAGTCGTCCGTTCTCGACGACGGAACTGGATGGCACATTGAGCGCGCCCGGCATGTGACCTGATCGCAGGCCCGGGCGCGGTTCTGGCGATTCCCCCCGAAAGCGTTCGGCGGGACGCGCGTCCACTACCTGCGCGCAGGTGCTCGCCAAGGCGGCGCGGACCGTGTCCATCGAGGCGACCACGCCGGCGTTCTTGCGCGCCTTGAACACGCGCGGTGCGCGCTGCACGGGGCCGGTTTCGAGTGGGCGCCCTTCAGCTTTCCATTTCGGCAAACCGCCGTCGAGGATGAAGACTTTCTCGGCGCCGAACACGCGAAACGTCCACCACACCCGCGGCGCAGAATAGAGGCCAGCCCCGTCGTAGACGATGATGGTGTCCGTATCGGCGACGCCGAGGGCGCCCACGTCACGCGCAAATTGTGCGGCATCCGGCAACATATGGGGCAGGGGATTGGAGTGATCCGCGATCGCGTCGATGTCGAAGCGCGCCGCGCCGGGAATGTGTCCGGCGAGATATTCAGCCGCAGCGTCACGTCCCACGGCTGGCAAATAGTAGGAGCCGTCGACGACCACGATCTCGGGCCTACGGAGGCGTTGGGCAAGCCAATCGGTGCTGACCAGCCAGCGGGATGCGGGATGCTCATGCGGCATGAATGATCACCCCAATCGGAGTGCGGCGCCCGCGCTCTCGAAGCCGTACTTAAGCAAACGCAATGCGCACCCGTCGATTCTGTCTGCCCTTCTTTTCGATCTGCGTCACGCGCACGTCGCCGATTTCATTTGTATTACGGACATGGGTGCCGCCGCAGGGCTGCAGATCGTATCCGACAATTTCGATGAGCCTTATGCGGCCGGTGCCGATCGGCGGCTTGACGGACATGGTCTTGACTAGGTTGGGCGCGGCTTCCAGTTCCGCATCGGTGATCCAGCGCGAGCGCACTTCGGCCCCGGCCGCGATCATCGCCGCGAGTTTTCTGGTGATCTCCTCTTTGTCGAGTCCTGCTTCGGGAATGTCGAAGTCGAGTCGCCCGTCCGTGTCGCCGACCGCCCCGCCGGTCACTGGGTAGGGCAGCACCGCCGAGAGCAGGTGCAGCGCCGTGTGCATGCGCATGCGGGCATATCGCAAATCCCAATCGACTGCGGCCCGCACGGTATCTCCGGCCTTGAGACGTAGGCCTGTGCTGGCGCCCGGTAGATGTGCAATTTCCGTCTTCTCCGGATCGGTGTAGCTCGCGCTTGCAATCGGAACAGAATCACCGGCTGCGGTCACCAGCACGCCGCGGTCGGCAGGCTGTCCTCCAGAGGCGGCGTAAAATACCGTGCGGTCGAGTATGACGCCCCCCGCGTCGGTGAGACCGGTGACGGTGGCGCTGCATTCCTTGAGATAGGAATCTTCGCGGAATAAGCAGTCGGTGGACATGGATGATCGCAAGCTACACGTAGCTCAGGCTTTTTCGTATGGCACATTTAAGTCCATGCGCCGCTCAAGCCATTGCGGAACGGGGAGTCCCTTCGCGCGCAGAAACTGCGGATTGAATAGCTTCGATTGATAGCGCGAGCCGCCGTCGGCGAGAATCGTCACAATGGTATGGCCCGGTCCCAGGTCTTTCGCCAGCCGGATGGCACCCGCGATGTTGATCCCTGTCGAGCCGCCCATGCACAGGCCCTCGTGCTCGGCGAGCTCGAAGATGAGCGGCACCGCTTCCTGGTCGGGGATCAGATAGGGCTTGTCTACTTTGATGTCCTCGATGATGCGGGTCACCCGACCGAGCCCGATGCCCTCGGTGATGGAGCCGCCCTCCGACGCCTTGGCTTGTCCATGCGCGAATAAATTGTACATGGCGGCGCCCTTGGGATCGGCGATGCCGATAACGATGTCGTTTTTCTTTTCCCGCAAGTAAGTTGCGACGCCGGCAACCGTTCCGCCGGTGCCGATCGCACAGATGAATCCGTCCACCTTGCCGTCCGTCTGCTGCCAGATCTCCGGTCCAGTCGAGACGTAATGGGCTTTGCGGTTGTCCAGATTGTTCCACTGGTCCGCAAATAGGACGCCGTTCGGCTCGCTCTTGCGCAGCTGGTCCGCCAAGCGTCTTCCGATGTGCTGATAGTTGTTGGGATTGGCGTAGGGTACCGCTGGCACCTCAATGAGCTCGGCACCGCAGAGGCGCAACGTGTCCTTCTTCTCCTGGCTCTGCGTCTCGGGAATAACGATCAAGGTACGATAGCCCCGCGCATTAGCCACGAGCGCAAGTCCGATGCCGGTATTGCCGGCGGTGGCTTCGACGATGAGCCCGCCGGGTCTGATCTCTCCGCGCCTCTCCGCGTCCAGGATGATTTGCCGCGCTGGGCGGTCCTTCACCGACTGGCCGGGGTTCATGAATTCGGCCTTGCCCAAAATCGTGCAGCCGGTCGCCGCCGACGCGCGCTTGAGCGTGATCAGCGGCGTGTTGCCGATCGCTGCGACAATGTCTTCGCTGGCGCGCATGGGGCGGTGCAAGGCTAGTTGGTCGCGTCGACCAAGGTGCGCGTCCCCGGTCCCTCGCCGACGATGACGAGCCAAGCCTCCTCGTCTTTGGCGCCGTCCCAATGCACCCGCTTGCCGAAATGGGTGACGAAGCTGCCTGCCGGCATCGGCAGCATGTTGTCTTTGTCCACCTTGTTGCCGGTTGCCACCCACCACGTACCTTTTACCACGGTGACGAAGCGGTCATTGGGATGAAAGTGCGGCCTGCTGAAATTTCCCGGCTTGAACCGGTTGAGAACTACGTAAGGTCCGCTCTTGGTCGGATCGCCATGCAGCACGACTTGATTCACGCCCGCCGCGCCGGTTGGGTCGCGCCATTTGTATTGATCCGGCAAGGTGTAGACGACGGCCTTGGGATCGAGGGCGGAGAATTTGCCCGCGGTCGGCTCGACTGGGGTGCTGGTTCCGGGTCCGTCGCCGAAGATCAGGATTGAAGCGTCTTCATCCTTGGCGCCATCCCAATGCACCTCTCTGCCGAAATGGGTCACGAACGTGCCCGCTGGCAACGGCACGCTGTTGCCGGGATCAAAATTCGTCCCGCTGCCCATCCACCAAGTGCCGCCGAGCACCGTGATGAAGCGGTCGTAGGGATGGAAGTGGGGACGGCTGAAGTGGTTGCCTTTCAACCATTTATTGCGCACGAGGTAGAGCCCGGGCTTCGATGGATCGCCCACAAGCACCGCGTTTTGCGAGCCGGCGGCGCTCGGCGCATTCCATTTGATCTGGTCGGGCAGCTGATAGACGAGTGCCGCCGGATTGAGTTCGGCCGCGTGGCCGGGCACGACCAGGACAAGCGCGAAACTTGCGCCCAGCATCAACCGTCCTGGATGAGCCGCCATTTTGCTCCTCCCGTTCAAGCGTCCGATGTGCCCAGCATAGTTCCCGTGGGTGAGCGAGCAAAGGCCATGTCACGGCCATTATTTTCCGGCTGCGAATGCCGGCTTATGCTAGAAGCGCGTCACGCCATCGAACTCCCATCAGCAAGATGAAGCGCAGCATTGACCGCATCCTGACCACCCATGTTGGCAGCCTGATCCGCCCGCAGCCGCTGCAGGCGTTCCTGCGTGCGAAGCAGGCAGGCAACGGCTTCGACCGGCACGCCTATGCGACATGCCTGACCGAGAGTGTCGCCGAGATCGTTCGCCGGCAGGCTGAAGCCGGAATCGATGTGGTCAGCGACGGCGAATTCGGAAAGTCAATCAGCTGGTCGCAATATGCGCTCGAACGTCTGAGTGGTTTTGAACGCCGCCCATTGAAGATCGGTGCGAACCCATTCCGGCGCGGCGCCGATCGTCAACGCTTCGCCGAATTTTATGCCGAGCTCGATGCGCGCGAGGAGATCGCGACCAGCGCGGACGCCGTTTGTGTTGGGTCGATCGGTTATACCGGGCAGGCGGAGCTCAAACAGGACATCGACAATTTCAAGGCGGCACTGGCGGCGGTGAAAATTGAGGAGGCTTTCTTGCCGGTCGCTGCACCGGCAAGCGTCATTCCAGACCGCAAGAACGAGTACTACCGCAGCGACGAGGAATGTCTCGTCGCAATCGCCGCGGCGATGCGCAGCGAATACGAGATGATCGTCGACGCTGGACTCTTGCTGCAGCTCGATGACGCACGTGCCGCCGTGACCTACGATCGCATGGTGCCGCCGGCGAGCTTCGCCGATTACCGCAAATGGGTGGCCCTGCACGTGGAGATACTCAACCATGCAATCGAGGGCCTGCCGTCCGATCGCATGCGTTATCACGCGTGTTGCCGGGGCCGCATACCACCGACGTTCCGCTCAGGGATATCGTGGACCTCATTCTCAAGGTGAAGGTGGGCGCCTATGTGATCGAGGGAGCCAATCCTCGCCACGCCCATGAATGGAAGGTGTGGCAGGACGTGAAGTTGCCGGAAGGCAAGGTGCTCATCCCCGGCTTCATCAGCCACGCCACCAATGTGGTTGAGCACACCGAACTGGTCGCGGAGCGCATCATCCGCTACGCCAGGCTTCTCGGACGCGAGAATGTGCTCGCAGGAACGGATTGCGGCTTCGCGCAAGGGCCGTTCTATCGGCGGGTCCACCCGTCGATCATGTGGGCGAAGCTCCAGGCGCTGGCGGAAGGCGCGCGCCTTGCCAGCAAAACGCTGTGGACCTGACGGTCCGAGGACGCGTCAAGGCTTCTTTGCCAGGATGCGATCGATGCTGAAGCGCCCCCCTCCCGTCGCGAATAAGATGAGTGCGCCACCGAAGATGGCGAGGTTCTTCAGGAAATTACTGTATTGGGCGGTCGCCTGCGCGGCCGGATATTCCCAGTAGCGATGCGCAAGCGCGGTCGCCACAACGAGGAATAACGCGCAGAGCAGCGCGGCGTAACGGGTGCCTACCCCGAGAATGAGGGCCGCGCCGATCACGAATTCGACCACCGCGCCAATCCAGGACCAAAACTCGGGCGCCGGCATGCCCAGATTTTTCAAGTACCCCGCAAAGCCGGTGACGTTCCACAGCTTTCCCCCTATGCCCCCTGAGCTCGCGAGAAACAGCCAGCCGAGTAGGACGCGGCCGACCAGAAAGAAAGCGTCCGCGGTGCCGGTTGCAATGCTGTCGGTGTGTGACAGCAACGGATGCGACGATTCGGTTGATTGGATGGACATGATTTCCCCCTCGACGTTACGTCCTTCTCTCGCCCGATCGAGTCCCGATGGGCGAAGGCTTCGCCCGTTTGGCGAAGATTACGCAGCAAGCTTACTGATCCGGACGATTCGTGAAAAGGGCCAGCATTGCGGGTCAACATGGGCAGGACACGTCGTTGAAGGGGTGATCGCCCTTCATTATGGTGCATCGCCGTCAAACGGAGGAGGTTTCGAATGATTGTGTCCCGGCGCAGCATTGCGGCTGTCGCATTTGCCCTCACGCTCGGTAATCTAACGCTGCCGGGCACCGTGCTGGCTCAGGATTACCCCACGCGTCCGGTCAAGATTATTGTGCCGTTCGGCGCCGGCGGGCCCGCTGACGTTTATTCCCGCGTACTCGCGCAGCACCTCTCGGACGCGCTCAAAGAGCCTTTCGTCGTGGAGGATCGGCCCGGCGCCGGCTCCCTTATCGGCACCGACGCGGTCGCTAAATCGCCGCCCGACGGCTACACGCTGCTCGCAATGTCGAACACGCACACGACCAACGAGTCGCTCATACCCAACAAGCCCTTTCAGTTGATGCGCGACTTCGTGCCGGTGGCAGGTATCAATTATTCCGACCTGGTGATGGTGATCCATCCGTCGGTACCGGCAAAGGACCTCAAAGAATTCATTGCCTATGCGAAGTCAAAGCCGGGCGAGCTCAATTATGCGTCGTCGGGCGCCGGTACCCCGTATCACATGGCCGCCGAGCTGTTCAAAGCAATGAGCGGCACCAATTTGGTCCACGTGCCGCATAAAGCGTCAGGCGAAATGCGCAACAGCGTCATCGGCGGGCACGTACAAATGGCGTTCGATGCCATCACCACGATGGCGCCGAACGTAAAGGCAGGGCAGGTGCGGGCGCTCGGCACTTCCGCCGCCAAGCGCTCCTCGGTGTTGCCCGAAGCTCCCACCATCGCCGAAGCGGGCGTGCCGGGCTACGAGTCGACCATTTGGCTCGGCATCATGGCGCCCACTGGGACACCGAAGGCAATCGTCGACAAGCTCAACGCCGAAATCAACAAGGTGATCACGCGCCCGGATGTGAAGGAGGCGTGGGACCAGCAGGGCGCGGTTCCATTGGTGATGACGCCTGGCGAGTTCGAGACATATCTGCGCGCTGATATCGAGAAATGGGCGAAGGTGGTGAAGAGCGCAGGACTGAGAGCCGAGTGAGGTCGTCTCCTCACGGCGGTAGCTCGCGCCGCGCTCGGCCGACGTGCCGTTGGCCCGTATACATGTCTTGGATATTGCGCGCCCGCTGCAAAGGGCCGACAATATCCCTAATCACGATTACAAGAAGAGTCCGGCCCGGTAAGCCGGTGAGGAGGCGACCATGCTCTCAGCGATGAAGTTCGAAATCATCCTGTGGGGAATGGCACAACTTCTCAAGTACGCGGTCTGGCGATATCCGAAATTCCGCGCGCGGCTCGAGGAGCGCAACGTCGTCGCGCAGTTCAAGGCGCGCGACGAGGAGATCGGCCGCTGGTACGCGATCCGCGATGGCAACATAACCTCTGGCCGCGGGTTGCGCGCGGATGCCGACGTCACGCTCGCTTTCAAGACCGCTGCGCTGGGCGCCGATCTGCTCATGCCGCCGATCAATTGGCTCGACCAGATCAACGCGCAGAAGGATTTCAAGCTCACCGTCGATGGGCCGGAGGATCTCAGCAACTGGTTTGCGCAAAGCGTCATGATGAGTCAGAGCGTCGGGTTGAAGATCGGCACGCGGCTTGCCGACGGCACGATGCGCTATTGCAACATGACCAACGGCGGGCCGGTCTTCGTCTACGTCAAGGAAGGCAAGATCATTCGCATGACGCCGATCGATTTCGGCGCGGAGGATCCTCTCCCTTGGACCATCGAAGCGCGCGGGCTGAAGCTCACCCCGCCGCGCAAGACGACGCTTGCCCCGCACGGCCAGAATGCCAAATCGATCGTCTACTCACCCGATCGTCTGCTCCATCCCATGAAGCGGGTCGACTTCGATCCCAACGGCGCGCGTAACCCGCAAAACCGAGGCAAGTCAGGTTACGTTCGCATCTCGTGGGAGGAAGCGCTCGACCTCGTCGCCGGCGAGATCAAACGGCTCAAGCGTACCTATGGCCCCGGCGTCATGGCGGTGTCGCACGGTTCGCATCATACCTGGGGCAATATCGGCTACTATCTCTCCGCGTTGTTCCGCTTCCGCAACGCGGTCGGCTATACGCAGATCCATCACAATCCCGACAGCTGGGAAGGCTGGTACTGGGGCGCGGTGCACCACTGGGGATACACGCTGCGCGTCGGCCAATCCGAGACCTACGGAACAGTCGAGGACTGCCTGCAGAACTGCGACATGATCGTGTTCTGGGCCGCCGATCCCGAGAGCACCAGCGGCTCCTATGGCGCGCAAGAAGGCACCGTTCGCCGGCAATGGCTCAAGAACCCGAAGCTCGGCATCAAGGTCGTGCACGTTGATCCGTACTACAACGCGTCGGCGCAATTCTTGCCGGGCAAGTGGTTCGCACCGAGACCAACGACCTCCGTGGCGATGGCGATGGCGATCGCTTACATCTGGATCAAGAAAGACCTGTACGACAAGGAATACGTGAAGACGCATACCGTCGGCTTCGACAAGTGGAAGGCTTATCTCCTCGGCGAGGAGGACGGCATTGCGAAGACGCCGGAGTGGCAAGAGAAGGAGACAGGCGTCCCGGCAAAGGACGTGCGCGCGCTCGCGCGCGAATGGGGCAAGAAGCGCGTCTATCTCGCGCCGGGTGGTTGGGGTAACGGCCACGGCGGCGCTTGTCGCAACCAGACCGGCATTCAATGGGCGCGCGTCATGGTGTGCCTGACCGCGATGCAGGGATTGGGCAAGCCCGGCGTCAACATGGGCAATTTGCAATGGGGATGCCCGCTCGATTTCCAGTTCTATTTCCCGGGCTACGCCGACGGCGGCATGTCGGGCGATCTCGAAAACACCGCGATGCCCGTCGAGCTCTATCAACGTATGCCGCAGTTGCCGAGCATGGCGACGACCTTCCAACGCATCCCGCGGCTGCGCACACCGGAGGCGATCGCCGATGGAAAGGCAGAAGGCTACCCGTGGGTCGGAAAATCCATCGAGCATCAATTCGCGAAGTTCTCATACCCGGCGCCCGGCCATGCGCCCGTGCGCATGATGTACAAGTACGGCGGCTCTATCCTCTCGACCATGAACAACACCAACCGCTGGGTGCGGATGTATCAGTCGCCAAATCTCGAATTCGTGGTCAACCAGTCGATCTGGTTCGAGGGTGAGGCCAAGTTCGCCGACGTCATCCTGCCGGCATGCACCAATTTCGAGCGCGTTGATATCAGCGAGTGGGCGGGGCTCGGCGGCTACGGCCATCACGGCCAACAGCAACTTAACCATCGCGTCATCATCTTCCAGGCGCCGGCCATCGCGCCGCTCGGCGAATCGAGGTCGGACTTTTGGATCTTCAATGAGATCTGCAAACGCCTCGGCCTGGCCAACTATTTCTCGGAGGGCGTCAACGAAATCGATTGGGTCAAGCGCGTCTATCTTGCGTCAGATCTGCCCAAGGTGATCTCGTGGAAAAAGTTCGTCAGGCGCGGCTACTATGTTGTCCCGACTGAGAAGGAGAAGCTGCGCGCGCCGGTCTCATTCCGGTGGTTCTGGGAAAGTCGTAAGAAAGACCTACCGGAGGCACAGCCGCTGCCGTCCGATTACACGGAGGAATATCTGCGCGGGCTACAGACCCAGTCCGGCAAGCTCGAATTCGAATGCAACAGCCTCAAACGATTCAAGGACCCCGAGCGACCGCCGATCGTCAAATACGAGCCGTCGTGGGAAGGGCCGCATTCGGGGGAAATGTACGGGCGCTATCCGCTGCAACTGCTCACGCCCCATTCGAAGTACTCCTTCCACACCCAAGGCGACGGCAAGGACTCTTTCCTGCTCAACATCGAGGACCATCGGGTTAAGGTCGACGGCTATTACTATTGGATCGTGCGGCTCAACGCCGAGGACGCGGCCGAGCGCGGCATCAACAAGCACGATCTGGTGAAAGTCTTCAACGATCGCGGCGCGGTGATCTGCGCGGCGTTGCCGACGCAGCGGCTGCCGCGCGGCGTCTGCCACGGCTATGAATCGTCGGCGATTTACGATCCGATGGGTGAGCCCGGCAAGTCGGTCGATCGGGGAGGCTGTCTCAATCTGCTCACACCAGAGCGCACGCAGACGAGCTCGACCCACTCCATTGCGGGCGCGAATGCGCTTGTCCAGGTCGAGCTGTGGGATGGGCGCACCGAGCACATGTCAGAGACGTTCGCGCGGATGGAGAAGGATAAAGAGGTCCGCGAGACGCTCAAAGCCGCACAGCTCGTGCCAGCGAAGTAAAAAAGACGAGTAGCGAATGGCGAGTGGCAGCTAAGCGAGGAAGGGTTTCGCCTATTCGCCGTTCGTCTGGAGGTCACGCAATGCAAAAATGGAACATGATCATCGACGTGGCCGAGTGCACGAATTGCAACCTGTGCACCCTCGCGGTCATGGATGAATATGTCGACAATGCCTGGCCTCCTTACAGCGCGCCAATGCCGAAGCACGGCCACAAATGGATCAATATCCTGCAGAAGGAGCGTGGGCAGGCGCCAATGATCGACATCGCCTACGTTCCGACCATGTGCAATCACTGCGACAACCCGCCATGCATGGCGAAGGCCGGCGATGCGATGAGGAAGCGAGACGACGGGATCGTGCTGATCGATCCAGAGAAGGCGAGGGGACGCAAGGATCTCATCGACGCCTGCCCTTATGGGCACATTTGGTGGAACGAAGAATTGCAGCTTCCCCAGATCTGGCCGTTCGACGCCCACCTCCTCGACCAGGGCTGGCAACAGACTCGTGGCCAGCAATCGTGTCCGACCGGGGCCATGCGCGCGATCAAGGTCGAGGACGAGGAAATGGCGCGCCTGGCGCGCGAGGAACATCTCGAAGTGATAAAACCAGACTTGGGCACTCGCCCCCGCGTCTACTACCGCAATCTCTGGCGCTATTCGAAATGCTTTATCGGGGGCACACTCTCGGCGGAGGCCGACGGCATGGTCGATTGCGTCGAGGGCGCGCGCGTCCGCCTCATCAAGGGTGGACGAACGGTCGCGGAAACAACGAGCGACAATTACGGCGATTTCAAATTCGACAAGCTCGACGAGGACTCAGGCACGTATGTGGTCGAGATCTTGGCAAAGGGTCGAAGCAAGACCTCGGTCGAAGCGTGTCTCGGCGCCAGCATCAATCTCGGCGAGATTAGGCTCTGATCTTTCGTGGCGGCGCGCAGGATGGCTGACGCGACGGCGCTCATTTTTCCGCAGCTCAGCCCTGTCTATCAGGCGCTTCTTCCGTGGGCCGAGGCGCTGTTGCGCGCCGTAGTCGGGCTTGCGCTGGTTCCACATGGGCTGCGCAACACGTTCGGGATGTTTCCGACGACGGGTGCCCTGTCGCACAATTTGAGGGAATTGGCGCAACAGCTCGACCGCGATGGCTATCGTCCCGGAAAATTTTGGGCGCCGGCAATCTCGCTGTCGCAACTGGTTGCCGGCCCGATGCTTGCGCTGGGATTGTTCACCCGGCTCGCTGCCTGTCCGATCGTCATTTTCCTGATCGTGTCGAATTACGAACGCTGGCGCGTGGGCGGATATTTCTGGAACAAGACGGGCCTCGAATATACGCTGATGTGGACGGTGGCCGCCCTCTACTTCCTGGTGCAGGGTGGCGGCACGATCTCGCTGGATCATTTTCTGATCGGCCGGGAATTCTGACCCGCCAACTTGCTGGAATGCGAAGGCCAGTCTCGTTACGATGCCCCGAGGCGGCCACTCGTCTGCTCGCCGATCACCGATGAGGAGCTTTGTCGTGAACATCCATGCAAAAACCGGCCCAGTGACGGCCGTATCACCTGCGGAATGGCAGGCGCGCGTCGATCTTGCCGCGGTCTATCGTCTGGTCGCGCACCATGGCTGGGATGATGTCGTTTACAACCACTGCTCCATGCGCGTTCCGGGCGAAGACAGAAAATTCTTGATGAAGCAGCACGAACTATTGTGGACAGAGGTCACCGCCTCGAATCTCGTCAAGGTTGATATGGACGAGGACCTGGACGAGCGCGCCGGCGTCAACCGTCCTGGCTTTACGCTGCACAGCGCCGTCCTGCGGGGGCGAGCGGACGTGAACTGCGCGGTCCACGTGCATACTCGCACAGGAATGGCGATTGCAGGGCTCAAGCGCGGCTTGCGGATGATCTCGCAGGAAGCGGTGCGTTTCTTCGGCTCTCTTGGCTATCATCCCTACGAGGGAATTACCGAAGACTTGGACGAGCGCGAGCGACTCATCGCCCACCTTGGCGACAATCGCGCCATGATCATGCACAACCACGGTGTGCTCACGGTGGGCAAGACCGCGCGCGAGGCTTTCATCCTGATGAAACACCTGTTGGAGGCCGCCGAAATTCAGTTGAGCATGGAAGCGACCGGCGGCGAGTTGATCGAGATCCCGCCGGAGGTTTGCAAGAAGACCGCGATGCAATACGAAAAACACGACAGCGGCCGCGGCGCCGCGGATTGGCCGGCTTATCTTCGTATGCTCGATCGCCTCGATCCGAGCTATCAGAACTGAGATTGGCAGAGGATTAGGAGCTACGTCCGGCCAACTCGAGCGCCCGCACGGCGCATCTGCCGTGAGGCGAAGGCATGGCCCGATCGCGCTGCCCTGGTATATGATCCGCAGCGGCCAAGGGCGCCACGCGCAATCGCGGCATAGGCCGCTGCAGTCGGTCCACAAGGAGCTTCGCTCATGCTCGACATCGTCAAACAAGTCGCACGGCCCATTCCCTTCGACGCGGATCGGCTGGATCGTTTGATGGACGAGGCCGGGATCGATGTCCTGGTCGTGACGTCCAAACACAATGTGCAGTATCTGCTCGGTGGGCATCGTGCCTTTTTCTTCGAGTCCATGGACGCGATGGGACTGAGCCGTTATCTGCCGGTGCTCGTCTATCCCAAGGGTGGACGGCAGAAGGCAGGTTATTTCGGCCATCGCATGGAAGGCTTTCAAAAGGAGAACGAACCCTTCTGGGTGCCGGAGTCACAGACCAACTCGTCTGGAACCATCGACGCCATGCAGAAGGCGATCGAGTACGTGCGCAAATTGGGATTAAAGCCGCGCCGGATCGGCACCGAACTCGGTTTTCTGCCGGTCGATGCCGGTACAGCGCTGCACAAGGCCTTCTCCGGCAGCGAGATCGTCGATGCGCTATTCGTGCTGGAGCGGCTGCGCGCGGTGAAAAGTCCCGAGGAATTGCGGAAGCTGCGCCTTGCCTCCGAGCGCGTGATCGACTCGATGCTGGCGGTCATCGCCAATCACGGTCCAGGTGCGAGCAAGCGCGAACTGACCGAAGCGCTCCGGCGGGAGGAGACCGATCGCGGGCTCGTCTTCGACTACTGCCTGATCACAGCGGGCTCGAGTCTCAACCGCGCGCCCTCGGATCAGAAATGGGACAGGGGTGACATCCTCTCGCTCGACTCCGGCGGCAATTATCACGGTTACATCGGGGACCTCTGCCGAATGGCAATCCATGGAGATCCGGATCCCGAGCTCGAGGACCTGCTGGCCGAGATCGAGCAGATTCAGCGGGCCGCGATGAAGCCGATCAAGGCGGGAGTCATGGGCGAGGCGATCTACGGCGCGTCCGAGCCGCTGGTCCACAAATCTAAGCACCACAACCACATGCACTTCCTCGCTCATGGAATGGGATTGGTGAGTCACGAGGCGCCGCGGCTGACCGCAACGGGTCCTGTGCCCTACGACGCCTACGACGCAAGCCGCCCGCTGGAAGCGCGAATGGTGGTCTCGGTCGAGACCACTCTGCAGCACCCGCAGCGAGGATTCATCAAGCTCGAAGACACGGTCGCGGTCACCGATACCGGCTTTGAGATTTACGGCGAGGGCGGCCGCGGCTGGAACCGTGGCGGTACCGCGTTAAGGTGAGTCGAGCCCATGGCCTGTCGCGCGCGGATGACGGCGGCGATCTGGGGTTCTGATCAGCCGAACTGCTATTAGATGCTCACCGCGAGCAGTGCCACCGCGCCGATCCCGACGACCAGGACCAGCAAAGCGATCGGGTCGTAGTCGAGCCAGTGTCTGGTTTGTGCAGTCATGAAGCACCTCGCCCCTGAAAACCGCATCCACTTTTCTCCGAACCCTCTGGCGGGCAGTGGCTTGCGTCTCCATTAGTCGCGGATGAGAAGGCAGAGGTTCAAACCTGGCGGTTCGTCAGGCGCATTGGTTCCAGCGCAATTGCAATACGGTAACGGATTGATGCTGCTGCCGATATTTCGGCGCGGTTTCCCGGCGGTGGAAGCCACGTCAAACGCAAAGTGGCAGGATTGTGACGACGCGTCGGCCGATGCCGTGCCGGTTGTGCCGCGTTGCGCGTTGCAACGCGGCTCAGTTCAATTCCGCGCGGCGGCGGGCGTCACTGCATGAACCAGCCGTGGCTCACGACTAGTGACTGCCCGGTCAGTGCATTGCTCTCGAAACCGGCAAAGAATACCGCCGTTTCAGCCACGTCCGCGACGGTGGTGAATTCGCCGTCGACTGTGTCTTTGAGCATCACTTTCTTGATCACGTCGGCTTCTGAAATGCCGAGCTCCTTGGCCTGCTCAGGAATCTGCTTGTCGACTAGCGGCGTGCGCACGAAGCCGGGGCAAATAACGTTGGCGCGTACGCGGTGCTTGGCGCCTTCTTTCGCGACCACCTTGGCGAGTCCGATCAACCCATGCTTGGCGGTGACGTAAGGCGCCTTCAATACCGACGCCTCCTTCGAGTGCACCGATCCCATATAGATGATGCTACCGCCGGAGCCCTGCTTGTACATTTGTTTCAGAACCGCGCGCGTGGTGAGAAACGCACCATCGAGGTGGATGCTCAATAGCCGTTTCCAGTCTGCGAAGTTGAACTGATCGAGCGGAGCGACAATCTGAATGCCAGCATTGCTGACAAGCACGTCAATTTTTCCGAACTGCTCGACCGTCCGAGCGACACCCGCCTCCACCTGCTGCTCATTCGTCACATCCATGACCACGCCCAGGGCTTTGCGGGTATCACCCAGTTCCGCCGCGGCCGCATCGCTGGCCTTTTGGTTCAAATCGGCGATCGCGACGCGCGCTCCCTCGCGTACGAAGGCTTTGGCGATCTCCTTGCCGATGCCGCTGGCGGCGCCGGTCACGATGGCAACTTTGCCCTTGAGCCGCATGTCACGATACTACCGCCGTGGCCGGCTTGGGCGCTGACTCTCGCTTCGTCGACGGCTGCAAATAGTCATAGGCGACTTTGCCGAGGCCGAGCGTGAGGTCGCAAACGAGATGAACGGCGAATACGACTTCGAGTACCGGCAGCTCTGCGACGGGCGCGAGCGCGTGCGGCGTGAGCGAAATCGCCGCGGGACCTGTCCAGGCTCCCTTGAGCGTCACGTCCTCGAGATAATATTCGATCAGTTCGCAAATGCGCGCCGTCCCGTCGACGTGCGGTATGATCTTCAGCAGAAAATTCGGCGCTCCCAACGAAGCGCGGATCGCCGCGGCATCGGCCGCCTTGTGCTTGTATCCCATCGTGGCGGTGACGGCCCGCACCGGGCCGTAGTCGAGCGTACCGACCAATTGATCGATCTCGACGTGCAGCGTCGGGTTGGCGAGCTTTTTCGGAAATCCCCAAAGCTCGCGACCGCCTGCGATCGGCGGTTCGTCGTTGAGAAACATGCAATGGCTGTACCCGCCCTTGCGGCCACGAAAGCGGACCGGAATGACCTGTCCGGTCTCGGTGTAGTCGCCGAAGCCGGTGGAATCCGGCATGCGGATGAACTCGTATTTGACGAGAGGCTCATCGACCTCGAGCGGCTCAGGGACAATCGCGCGCAATTTGTCCGGGTCCGTTCGATAGGTGATGATCATGAATTCGCGATTGACGAACCGATAAGGACCGGGCGGATAGGCCGGGCTCGTCAACGGCATCGCGAACGCGCGCGCCTTGACCTCTGCTTCCTTCATGCTCTGCTCCTTGTGATGCAGTCGATATCGAAAAGCGCCGCTCTCACTCGCGGCCATCGGCCACGACGTCGAAGGTGGCGACCCCCGGATCATTCGGCGGCCGCTGCAGCGCTTCCGGATGGCGCAACGTGCGCACCGCGTCGTTGTACCCGGCGTTCCAGTGGTCGATCATGCTGGTGCGGGAAAACTCGTAATCCTTGGATTGGACTTCGTAATTCTTCGAGCGGTAAATCAGGTGCACGATCTGATAGACGTTGCGGTCCGCGGCGCTCCGAAGCAATTTGCCCTCGTCCGATTCGAGGATTTTGGTTGGAATCTTTTCCAAAAGATTCGCAAGGGCCATTCGGACGCACTGGATTTGTTTGAAGTGATCGGTGTTGGCCCGCGTCCTGCTCGAATACTGTATGTCTTTCTGTCGCGACATCACGTCGTCGAGATCGCTAGGGAAGTCGCCGCGCGCGCTCCACAGGTCGACTTGGAATGCGAGCATGTCCTGGCGCGTATCCCCCGACACCACCCATTGCAGCGGCGTGTTGGAGACGAGACCGCCGTCCCAATAGAGCTCACCATCTACTTCGACTGCAGGACAGCCGGGCGGCAGCGCGCCGCTCGCCATGATGTGCTCGGGCCGGATCTTGTGGGTCGTCGAATCGAAATAGACGAAATTGCCGCTGCGGATGTTGACGGCGCCGACGCTGAACCGCATCTCGCCGGAATTGATGCGGTCGAAATCGACGAGGCGCTCGAGTGTGCTGCGCAGCGGCGTGGTGTCATACCAGCTGATAGCCTCGACCGTGCTCGGCGCCGCCAGGTACGGCGGCGGAAACCGCGGCTTGAAGAAGCCGGGAGCGCCCTCGAGCATGGTCGCTCCGGCGCGCAGCCGATTGAGGACAACGTGCCCCATATCGCCGCGCAACCAATAGTCGGCGATACCGAACGGATCGAACACGAGCTGCGTGGTGACCTGCTCCCAGAAAGCGCGCAGCTTTTCAAGCCGTGCTTCGGGTGCGTTGCCCGCGATGAGCGCACAGTTGATGGCGCCGATCGAAATTCCTGCGACCCAATCGGGATGCAGGTTTGCCTCGGCAAGCGCCTGATACACGCCAGCTTGAAAGGCGCCGAGTGCACCGCCCCCTTGCAAAACCAAGGCAACGCAGTCGAAAGGCGGCCGCGGCAACCCTCGGTGGCTCTTAAGAAGCGGCTTGATGAATTCGCGGCTGATGTCTCGGGACGATGTCGTCGATCGCTCTGCCACATCGACTGGCAAACTCTCGCGTTTGGCCGTCAGCGGCGCCACGCGAGCCGGAGCATTGGTGGGCGTCATGCGAAAAAGATCCTCATTTCTGCAAACCCGCGGTGCTGCGATTTTTCAATCACTCAATCCGCGATCCAAGTGCTTGTCCATGCGAGCCGCGTCGCGGCCCATTTGCAGGCAGACGAGAACTTCGACGTAGCTGGGATTGCCGGCGGTTTCGGTGGTGGCAACACAGCGCTCGCGCAGGCCCGGTGAAAATTGCGTCCACTGTTTTTCCAGCTCGTCACGCGCGCTTTTCTCGTCGGCGAGGCATTGCCGCAGACTCGTATCCAAGCTCAAGCTGTCGCCCATCTTCGCCGCCGCACGACAGCCGGGCTCGACGTTGAGAGCGGGAACGCCGTCGGCGATCAGCAGCGTACCGGCGGCCGCGACGAGCAAAACTGCGGGAAACATGTAGGACCCTCCCGCGCTCTTGCGCGATTACTTCGGTCGCATAACGCGAGCCCTGATAGCGGTCAACGGCTTCTTCGAATGCGTCCTCTTCGCGGCCCGCTCAGAGTACCATCGTCGCGTGTACGCGTTATGACCACAGTAGGCAAACGCGTCGTTCGGCATGCCGTCTGCTGTGTTCAGATCAAACTGCGCCCATGCCAGGATACTTGCATTATCAGCATGCGCTTGCGCGAAATTGCTGCCGCGTTGTGAAAATTTGCGGTGAATTTTCCGAGCCGGAACTATTCTACCGCTGTCGATGACGGGGGCTCGAGCTTGCAGCTATTGAGCACTGCGTAGTAGCCCTTCTCGCCCTTTTGGAAGCTCACGGCGGCAGTGAAGACGTAGGACCCGCGTTTCGGCTCCTTGAGCTCGTACACCCACCAATTCGTGACTTGACCCGGACGGCTCGAATATGCGGCGCAGGTCCCGTCCGCTCCGTCGATAAGTGGAATGCTTTGCATTTCGTAGCGGTAGTCCTTCGCAGTCGGCCAGGCGACGCCAATGGCGAAGATCGGCCGGTCGTAGTCCAACGGAAACGCCTGCGACAAATTGTTCGGGTCGCCGCAATTGGGGAAAGTGTTCACGTATTCCGCGAGGCCGGTGCAGATCATGACCGGCGCGCCGTTATTCCAGTCGATGCCACCGGGGAGGGCGCCCCAATGTGTCTGGCAGCATGTCTCAACGGGAACTGCCGGCCATCCCGGTGGAGTCTGGAACGACGTGCTCTGGCTGCTGATGCAATGATTGGTGGTGCAGGCATATTGCGCCGAGGCCGGCGCCGCAGCCGACAAAGCGATGACACTTAGCGCGAGAAAATATCGCAATATGTTCATAGCTCAGTTTCCAACGGACATCCTCGTGCTCCCGTTTCGCCCGCGCGCCAGCAGGTCTTTGCCGGCTCCGTATGCTGATGTACACTACTACGCTGAATGCGCCAACGATGAGCAGCGCTATCCGGCGTCGCTTAGTCGATCCAATGTGACGTCAGCCCCGCGGCAGCACGTCGTAACGTAAATCTTCGGTCGTGTCCGCTGGAGAATGAGACTCAGTGGCGCAGGTGGCGGAAACGATAAGATGAGACGTGCCGCCGAGAATCTGCTGCGCTTGCCCGGGGTTCGCCTGCCTCTCCTCGCCTGCGTGGGGATGCTCACGCTGCTGAGCGCGTGCGGCCAGGAGAACAAATTCGTCGCGCCGCCGCCGCCTAAGGTCACGGTCCAGCTTCCTCTCCAGCAGACGGTCACGCCCTATCTGGAAGCGACCGGCAACACCGCCTCGCCCAACAACATCAAGTTGGTCGCGCGGGTGGAAGGCTATGTGCAGGAGATCAAGTACAAGGACGGAGAGGCGGTCAAGAAGGGCACGGTGCTGTTCGTGATCCAGCCTGAGCCGTACAAGGTCGCGCTGGAACAGGCGCAGGCGGCGGAGGAAGGCGCCAAGGCAACCCTGGTCAATAACGAAGCCGAGTACACGCGCCAGCGGGAACTGCAGTCCAAGGACGTCTCGACCCAGGCTAATCTGGACAGCGCGCGCGCCAACCGGGATACCGCTCGCGCTAGCGTGTTGCAGGCGCAGGCCAATACCCAGCAGGCGGAGATCAACCTCAGCTATACGACAGTATCGGCGCCGTTCGATGGCGTGGTCACCGCGCGCAAGGTCTCGCTCGGCGAACTGGTCGGCGGCAGCCATACGAGCGAGCTCGCGACCATCGTCTAGCTCAACCCGATCTGGGTATGGTTCAATCTCACCGAGGCCGACGTGCAGCGGGTGCGCGTGCAAATGGCAAAGAATAACGTCAACGTTACCGAGCTCGTCGGCCAGGTACCAGTCGAGGTCGGCCTGCAGACCGAGAAGGGATATCCGCACAAAGGCGTGCTGGACTACGCCTCCCCCGAGCTCAATCAGTCGACCGGGACACTGAAAGTGCGCGGCCTTTTCGAGAATGCGAGCTTCGCGTTGTTGCCCGGTTACTACGTTCGCGTCCGGCTGCCGCTCCGTCCCGAGCCGGCGCTGCTCGTCCCGGAAGTCGCTGTCGGCAGCGACCAGGGGTGGGCGCTACGTCCTCACCGTCAATGCCGACAGCGTGGTCGAGCAGCGCCGGGTGACGCTTGGCCAGACGTTCGGCGAGCTGTGCGTGATCGAGAGCGGGCTCAAGCCGGATGAACGCGTCGTCGTGGCGGGCATCCTCGATGCGATTCCGGGCCAGAAGGTCGATCCACAGATGCAGACGCCGAAGTCGGCGGCCGCGGGGTCGACCGCGCCGCAATAGCACCGCGTCATGATCTCGAAATTCTTCATCGAGCGCCCGGTCCTGGCGAACGTTCTCGCCATCCTCATGGTCGTGATCGGGGCCGTGGCGCTGTTGAAGCTTCCGATAGCGCAGTATCCCAATGTGGTGCCGCCGACCATCTCGGTCACCACCAGCTACCCCGGGGCGAGCGCCCGGGCCGTGGTCGATACCGTCGCGCTGCCGATCGAGCAACAGGTCAACGGCGTCGACGGCATGATCTACATGCAATCTTGGAGCGGCTCCGACGGCAGCTATACGCTCATCGTCACGTTCAAGATCGGAATGGACATCAACTTCGCGCAGGTGCTGGTGCAGAACAAGGTCTCCGCCGCGCTCGCGCAGTTGCCGGCGGCGGTGCAGTCCCAGGGCGTTACAGTGCAGCAGAAGTCCACCGCGATTCTGCAATTCGTCACGCTCACCTCCCCGGATGGCCGATACGACAGCCTGTACCTCTCCAGACGACCTCTTGGGGAAAGTTCTTGGCGAGCTCCTTCATTTTGGCTCGAACCGAGGTGGCGACATTGAGCGCGTTCGCCTCCAGCGTCTGATAGATGCCGATGGCGGCCGCCGGCTTGCCGTTGAGCGTGGTTACCTGGCTGTAGCTCTGGGCGCCGAGATCGACGCGGGCAACGTCGCGCACGCGGACCATCTGCCCGTCTTTCTCGGTCTTGACGACGATGTCCTCGAACTGGCTGACGTCGTCGAGGCGAGCCGCAACTCAGCGCCATTAATGCCGCCACGTTGAAACCCACCCAATGCGCGTTATGGCTGCGTCAGCCGGTCCCGTCCGTTTGACCGTGCCTATGCGCGGCTTATCGGCGGCATGGTGGCGCGCAGTGCCCCGATGTGCCTGCTCGCCCTAATCGTGATCGGCGCCGCAGGATACGGGCTTTCGCGCGTTCCCACCGGCTTTCTCCCGATCGAAGATCAAGGCTATGTCCTCGCGATCGCGCAGTTGCCGGACGGCGCTTCGCTCGAGCGCACCAAGCGCGTGATGGACCAAGTGAGCGCAATCGCCGGCAAGGTCCCCGGTGTGGATAATGTGGTCGGCATTTCCGGCGTTTCCGCGCTCGACAACATGGCGATCCTGGCCAATGGGGCTGTCGCCTATATCGTGCTCAAGGATTGGAGCGTGCGCGGGCCGGGCGAGGACCTGCGCTCGCTGATTATGGCCTTCAACAAGGGCTTCAGCGCCATTGAGGAGGCGCGGATAGTCGTGTATCCGCCCCCGCCGATCCAAGGCATCGGCAACGCCGCCGGCTTTACCATGCAGGTCCAACTGCGCGACGGAAGCTTCGACTTGAGCAAACTGCAGACGATTACCAACACGATCGTGAAGGACGCCGAGAGCCAGAGCGGCCTGCAGCGGGTGACGACGACGTATCGGGCGACTGTGCCGCAGCTCAAGGTGGCGGTCGACCGCATCAAGGCCGACACCCTGCAGGTGACCATCGATGATGTGTTTTCGACGCTCTCGGCCTATCTGGGATCGAGCTACGTCGGCCAGTTCAACAAGTTCGGGCACGTGTTCCAGGTGTATGTGCAGGCCGACTCTCAGTATCGCCTGCGGGCGCAGGACATCGAGCTGCTTCCGGTGCGCAACAAGCAGGGCGAAATGATCCCGCTCGGAACCTTGGTGCAGATCACTCCGATCGTCGGGCCATCCTTATTGAGCCTCTACAATCTCTACCCGTCCTCGCTGGTCCAGGGATTGCCTGCCACCGGCTTCAGCTCGGGGGAGGCGATGAGCTTGATGGAGCAGATCGCCGACAAGGTGTTGCCGCGCGGGGCCGGATACGACTGGACCGCCATGTCGTACCAGGAGAAGCTGCTGGGCAATCAGATCTACTACATCTTCGCCCTGGCGATGCTGCTGGTGTACCTGGTGCTGGGCGGCCAATACGAGAGCTGGTTCTTGCCGATCGCGGTGCTGCTCGCGGTGCCGTTATCCCTGGTCGGGCCGGTCACGGTGCTCATGGCGCTGGGTATGGACAACAATCTCTATACCCAGATCGGCTTGGTACTTCTGATCGCGCTCTCGGCGAAGAATGCGATCCTGATCGTCGAAGTGGCACGCGAGCGGCGGATATTCGACGGCAAGCCGATCGCCGAGGCGGCGGTGGAAGCGGCGCGCGCGCGGTTCCGGCCCATTCTGATGACTTCGTTCGCGTTCATTCTCGGGGTGGTGCCACTGGTGCTGGCAACCGGCGCCGGCGCCAGCGCGCGCAAGTCGATCGGCATTGCGGTGTTCAGTGGGATGCTCACCTCGACCTGCCTTGCCGTGCTGTTCGTGCCGTCGTTCTTTGTCGTGATCCGCCGGTTCGAGGAATGGCGCGCCGCGCGCAAGGCAAAAGTCGAGGCGAAGCCCGCCCCCGCCGAGTAAAGGACCGCGCCAGGTCAAGAAGGCTCTTCCAATGACTGAGCTATCGCGAGACGAGGTTGCCGAGATCCTGGGGCCTGTTGGCGACGCGCTCGCCGCCGAAATCATCGCGACCGGGATCAGCAAAGCGGAGCTGCTGGCGGCGCGCGATCGGGTGGTCAGGGATCGCAAAACCCACACGCCCGGGCCGCCGCTCAAGCCGGGATCCTTTGCCCAGGCCGTCGACATCCACGAGCGAACGCACGGGATTTGGGGGGAGGGTGGCGGTTCGCTCGAATAGCTGCGAGATTTTCCTGCGGGTGTCCCCGCGCAGGCGGGGCCCATAACCACTGCTGGTAATTATGGATTCCGGCTCTCGCCGCTATCGCGGCTCGGCCCGAATGACGAATTCAGACGGCTCTGTATCAGGAAATCGTGATGACCACGGCGGCGAAGGCCACAAACAGAACAGCAATCGCAGCCACGAGCACCGTCACGCCGGTCGCCAGTGCCCGGATGAGGCCATCGCGGCGGGCGCCGAAGGCTGCCCGATGCGGTCGTACGCTCGGAATTGCGGGTCGAGACTCCATCATGCCCTCCTTAACGCGCCCGCGCAGAGACGCACCGGCTCCGTCAGGCGCCTACTCCGCTGCCCCCGCGATGAACGCAGCCATGAGCATGATGAAGCCGAAAGCCAACCAGAGCAGCTCTGTCGGAATGATCGACGTCATAACACCACGCACACGCCACTTCACGGAAAGGCCTCCAGGAATTTAGTGTTGCCAGCAGTACTTCCGGTTCACCTTTTTTGCGGTGCCGGCACGAAAATTGCGGTTGTGCAAAGCTCATCCTCGGCCAACACGCTGACGCGTCATGCCAGGCGAAGCTCGTGAGGGGCGGAATCCTCAACCGCTGTCAGTGGTTAGGGATCTTGCCGCTGTGCGGCCTTGGGGATGACAAGGCGGAGGCCCCGGCATTGGAGTTTCGGCGGTGATCGCGGGTTCCTACGATGCAATGGATTGATTACGGTTCAGCGCGATCCGGCGAACCCGTCCGCGCTCATCAGTGCCAAGCTGTTGGATGGCCGAAAAACGGCTTAGCGCCGCGCCCGGCGCGCAGGTGAGTGCCATCGGTGCCGCCGTCATCAGGTAGGATGAAGCCAAATCCGCGATCTGTGTTGAAGAATTTGACCCGTCCAGTTGGCATTTTTAGTTGCTCATCGCCGATCAGCGTAATTAACTCGCGACGCCTCACGGCCCGGATGATTTTTCACTTTCCAAAAGTCCCCCCCTCTCCCCCAGCTTCGAGCGTCCCGGTGAAAATCTACATGTGCATAACTCGACGGCTGCCTTGGCTGCCCAGCCATGGGCCAGAATAATATCTGTCACACCGTCAAGAGGGAGCGACAATGGCACGCGGCGTGGTGAAGTGGTTCAATCCGACCAAGGGCTATGGATTTATTCAGCCGCAGGGAGGCGGGAAGGATGTATTCGTCCACATCTCCGCGGTCGAGCGCGCTGGACTTACCACGCTTAACGAAGGGCAGCACCTCGAGTATGAGATTGAGGAGAACCGCGGCAAAACATCCGCGGTGAACCTCAAGGTCACGGGATAACCTTATGCCTTCGGCGAGACGCGGGTCGCAACGCTAGCCTTGCTCACCGTTACAACGCCTTCGGCGGCCTGTGGGGTTGTTACGACCAAATTTTCGGGCCACGCCGTCACCTTCCGAAGCTCGGCAACGGACTTTGCGGACACTCCCACGCTTCTGTCTACCTCGACGCGCCCGGCAAGCCACCCAGCGCTATTTGGAGGGCTGCAACACTTTTGGGCTTGTGTTTGCTCTTACATCGCACCTCCTGCCCCCAACCATCCTACAATCTGTTTGCGGCGACGGCGATGTGATTGCTGGCGCAAGCTGCCAAAGGCGGAGGAAAGCGCATTAGGCCGCTTGCGGCAGCGCGCGACCACTTCACTGTGATTATTGTGCAACAGTTTGCCGCGATTGCACTGTTGGGTGAACCTATTCTACGCAGATGAATTGCGCTCCCTGAGCAGCCTGTGCGCTTGAAGAGGGGGCTGGGGCATGTCGTCCTATGCAAGTTACTGTCAGGATCAGGCTACCGACTGCGCGCGACGAGCAAAGTTGGCGAGTTCACCAGAGATAGTAGCTTACTGTCGAAGTTTGGAATTTCGCTGGCTGATGCTTGCAGCGCAGGCACAAGAGACGGGTGGCGCCCTGGGCCACGAGCGCGGTATGGCGGCTACATTGTTTCCGCCGTCCGACAAGCCCGCTCCATACCCGGTGGAATACGGAAAGCGAGCAGGAGAATTGATCGCACAAAGCGCGCGCTCGTTGCGCCCGACCCCAAGGCAAAAGAAGTCCTCAGGTAGCGCCGCCGAACCATCCGTAAGAAAAAAGCGCATGGGTGCTACGTCGTTGGGAGCCATCACAGATGCGCTCGGTGGCGTGCCGCGCACGGCTGACATAGGCAGGCAATGACAGTGAGTAGCGCGCTCGCGTGCGAACCAACTGTGGTGCCTTTGCAACATCCTTAAGATTTTTGAACAGTGCCTTACTGCGGGACGGATTGCTTGGTCGTATCCCCCACGCTTTAACGGATTGGGGGGCTGATCATGATCATCGATAATTTGACGCCGAAGCAACCCGACGCGATGCGCAATCTTATTGGTCAGTGCCCACAGACCCGACAACCCATTGATCTGCAAATTCACATTGACGACGCGACCCTGGCCCTCATCTGGTCCAATGCGGTGCGCTTTCAATGCCTACACTGCGGAGCGGAACATGAGACAAAGGTGGAGCGGCTTGGCTTGAGCGTACTCTCGGTCGAAACTCATGGAGCAAAACGAACGAGGCATCAGCATACGGCGCGGCTGTTCGCGCGGGTACGCTAACGGGGGGTATGATGCAGTGCTTGAGCTGTCGGGCTGACAATAAGATGCTTTTGATGGACGTGCTCCGCGACCAAAGCATGAAGGAGCCAACCATCGAGCATCAAATCTACATGTGTTCGGTTTGCAGGCACACTAAACGGCGAGTGGGGTTCAAACGCAACAAAATGCCGATCACTCATTTGCCGGTTATACCCATACCAATCGAGAAGCTTTGGAAGGAGCGCGGCGCAGTCCCAAGAACTTGGGCGAACGCGGTCGAGAAGCTGCGCAAGAAACAGATCGAACTCAAAGAGAGGGCGGCAGCAGAGAAGATTGTTCAGGCGAATGCGGTCGAGGCCGTCCGCCGCAAACAGACGGCTCTTGCGGAGCAAGTGGTACAATCGCGACACGTCTAAAGCTTGCCGAACCTCTCGGGCCGCGCCCCCAAGGGTGGTCTGGTCCGAACGAGCCCTGCGCCTCGAGCCGTGCGTGCTGGTGCCGGCCATGAACTTTCTTGGAAAAGGGCGTAGCGCCAAGGATTGCGGCGTCTTGGTCGCTTGATGACAGATGGAGCTTCGGCTGCGCTGGCCGGGCAAGGACAACAACGCAGCGACTCGGTTCGCTGAACAATCTAGCCTCGCTGTACCATATCCAAGGCCGCTATGCCGATGCCGAGCCGTTACTCAAGCGCTCGTTGACAATAAAGGAAAAGGCCCTTGGTCCCGATCATCCCGATGTCGCGGAATCACTTAACAATTTGGCTGAGTTGTACCGTATTCAAGGTCGCTATGACGATGCCGAGAGTTTCTACCAACGATCGTTGCGACTATTGGAAAAGACCTTTGGTCCAGATCATTCCCATGTCGCGATTGCAGTGAACAATCTGGCTGCGCTGTACGTGGAACAAGGTAGCTATGCCTTCGCGGAGGCATTGTTCAAGCGCTCGTTGGCGATCGGCGAAAAAGCTCTTGGTCCCGATCATCCCGATGTTGCTTACCGCTAAATAATCTGGCGCAACTATACAGTATCCAAGGTCGCTATGCCGATGCCGAGTCGTTTGACGCTCCGAACCAGCCACACTACGATTAACTGCTGCGGTGTGATCGTCGTTCGTTCATTCCCCGATACGAGTTGCTGAGGGAGGGCGGGGACCGGCGTCGTCGCTACCGTCCTCGGTGCAGCACCCCTGAGGCGCGCGAGGGTACAAGGATGGATATCCGGTTTTGGGGTACCCGCGGATCCTTGGCCAAGCCTGGTCCAATCACGCTGCGCCACGGCGGCAACACGTCGTGTGTTGAGGTGCGGGGCGACGACGGCACGCTGATCGTCCTCGATTGCGGTACCGGCGCCCACGGATTAGGCCAAGCGCTGTTGTCCGCCGGGCCGCGCTGCGACGGACACCTCATGATCACCCACACGCACTGGGATCATATCCAGGGGTTCCCCTTTTTCGCACCACTGTTCGTGCCCGGTAACACGTGGGACATCTATGCTCCAGGGGCGCTTGGACGCCAGCTCGAACAAACGTTAGCGGGTCAGATGGAGTACAATTACTTCCCCGTGACGCTGGCGCAGCTGGGAGCGACCATTCGCTTTCACGATATCGCCGAGGGAGAATTCGCGATTGGGGAAATGCGCGTCACCACGCAATATCTCAATCACCCAGCTCTCACGCTAGGCTATCGCCTGCAGTCCGGCGGCAATGCAGTTGTGTACTCGGTGGATCATGAGCCGCATGCCCCGAACCCGGCGGCAAGAGCCGAGGGTGAGCCCCCGAGGCACAAGGAGGATCAGCGTCACATCGATTTCCTTGCGGACGCAGACCTCGTCATTCACGATTCTCAGTACACGATTGCGGAGTATCCGCAGAAGACCGGCTGGGGCCACACGCCCGCCGAGTGGGCGGTCGACTACGCGGTCGCCGCGCGCGCCAAGCGACTGGCTCTCACCCACCATGATCCGCTCCGCGACGACGAAGCGGTCGATCGCGTCGTAGAGATGTGTCGCCAGCGTGCCAGCGCTGCCGGGAGCAGACTCGAGGTTTTCGCCGCGGCCGAAGGGCAAGAATTGCGGTTCATCGAACACGACGCCAAAACCCCGGCCGCGGCCCGCGCACCGGAGCTGGCGAGGAAGGTTGGTCCGCATACCATTCTCGTCGCCGATGATGACCCCACGATCGTGCGTCTACTGACGCTCGCCCTCGAGCAGGAGGGGTTCCGCGTCGTGACCGCAAGTAACGGCGACGCCGCGCTGCGCCTTGCCCGGCTCGAGCACCCTGACTTGATCCTGCTCGACTGGCAGATGCCAAGCGTCGACGGAATGGAGGTCACACGCCGACTTCGCAACGAGCCCGATCCTGCGCTGCGCGACGTGCCCGTCGTGCTGATCACGGCACAGTTCGGCGCGGAGAACACGGCGGTGGGATTTGCCGCCGGCGTGACCGACTATCTGACCAAGCCCTTCCGGCCCGCGCATGTTCGGGCCCGCGTTCAAGCGTGGCTGCTGCGCCGCCCGGCTGAGGCTCCGCGCGACACATGAATAAGAACAGCCATTCTCCGATCCTGCCATCAGGAGGGGCTGGCCTCAACCAACGGCTGCTGTCATCGCTCGAGGCGTTGAGCCGGGCGTCGAGCTGCTTGATTGCGGTCGTTGGTCTGGCGGTACTCCTCGGGTGGCACTTCGAAATCGAGCTGCTCCGGGCCGGATTACCTGGCCGCACGCCAGTGAATCCGGCAACGGCGCTTGCGTTGCTTTTAGCCGCCTGCGCGCTTTGGATGCATCACCAAGCGAGGGGCAGACTCGACTCTGCACCGGTTCGCTGGCTGGCGGTGACCGCCGCTTCATTCGTCATCGCGCTGGGCGTGATCACACTCGCCGGCTATTTCATCGGTCACAACCTTCGCGTTGACCAGATCCTGTTTGGAACGCAACTCGCCGGCAATCGCGTCGCGCCCAATACCGGCTTTGCTCTGTTGCTGATTGGCGTCGCGTTATGGCTGCTCAACTCGCCGCGCCGCCTGCGGAGCGCGCCTGAGCAACTGGTGGCCCTGTTTCCAATCGGGGTCGCCCTCACCTCGCTGCTCGGCTATGCCTATAGCGCGGAGGGAATGTATGGACTCGGCGAATTGCAACGCATGGCGTTGCCGACGGCGGCGTCTCTCTTCGTGTTGGGGATAGGCATCCTCTGCGCTCGTCCCGACCACGGATTCGTTTCCGTGATTGTCAGCGATCATGCGGGCGGAGACCTCGCGCGTCGAATGCTGCCCGTCGCGTTCCTCGTCCCGGCCGTCCTCGGCTGGCTCACGTTGTCGGGACAGCGATCCGCGCTTTTCAGCGAAGCACTCGGCCTCGCTATCGCTGCGGCGGTCACCATCTTCGCGTTTGCGGGGTTCATCGCGACCACAGCTCGCTCACTCTCGCGGGCCGACCGCGTCCGGAAGGCGAGCGAACGTCATCTCTCCGCGCAGAACGTGACGACATGCGTGCTCGTGGAATCGGCGACGCTGACGGAGGCCATGCCACGCGTCCTCGAGGCCGTTTGCAAAAGCCTTGACTGGGTCATGGGAGTGCACTGGAGCGTCGATTCCCAGGCGCACGTACTCCGCTGCGCGGAGATGCATGTGGCCCCGCCGCGGTCGTTGCAAGAAATGGTCGAGGTCAATCGTCGCGTCACATTCCCGCGCAGCGTTGGGCTTCCGGGCCGGGTTTGGAGCACTGGGCGAGCCGCGTGGATTGCCGACGTAGTCCACGACCCGAACTTCCCACGGGCGGCGGCGGCGGCGAAGGCCGGCCTGCACGGCGCGTTTGGCTTTCCGATCATCGGTCCTGGCGGGTTTTTGGGCGTGATGGAGTTCTTTAGCCCAGAGATCCGCGAACCAAACGCCGCGGTGCTCGCTCTGTTTGAAGGTATCGGCGGGCAGGTCGGCCAGTTCATCGAGCGCAAGCGTGCGGAGGCTGAGCTCGAGCGCGCCAAAGTTGCCGCCGAAGCTGCGACGCAGGCGAAGTCAGACTTCTTGGCCAATATGAGTCACGAAATCCGGACGCCGATGAACGCGATCATCGGTATGTCCGATCTCCTGACGACCAGCCGGCTCGAGCCCCAGCAGCGCGAGATGGCGGAGACGATCCGCATGAGCGGCCAGCATCTGTTAACGATCATCAATGAAATCCTCGACTTCTCCAAAATCGAATCCGGGAAGCTCGAACTTGAGCAGGCGCCGATTAATCTCGCCGACTGCATCGAGGAGGCGCTGCAGCTGGTGGCGCCAAAAGTGGCGGGTACCGACATCGAATTGACCTATGCGCTCGACGACGCGATCCCGAGGTGGGTCGTCGGCGACGCCGCACGGTTACGGCAGGTGCTCGTCAATCTTTTGGCCAACGCCATCAAGTTCACGACGGCAGGCGAGGTCGGCGTGACCGTCTCGGCTCGGCGGCTCGAGGGCGCGCGGCGGGAGGTTCACTTC
>DATFQX010000389.1:0-9945 GCA_035263865.1 Xanthobacteraceae bacterium | reverse complement strand
CAAGGTCCTAGTGGCGCTCGGCGACACCTGGCAGCTTGCCCCCGACGCCGTTGAAGCGATCAGCGGAAGTCCGGCAGTGTTCTCGCGCTCCTCGGACCGCATGCTGCGCGCCATCGCACTCTATACCCGTTACGGCAGATTACTCGCCCGTGCCTGCGCCAACGCGCCTCCGGAGCCGATCAATGGCCTGCCCAGGCTCGGCAAGGGCGCCCAGCCCGAGTGGCTGGGCAAGAAAGTGCTCGCAGCCGCCGGCGTTCGGGTGCCCGACGGCGATCTCGCCCGCACGGCCGACGAAGCGGTCGCAGTGGCCAGGCGCATCGGCTATCCGGTTGTGCTGAAGGCGCAAGCCGCCGCGCTCTCGCACAAGACCGAGGCGGGCGGCGTCATTTTGGATCTTGCCAACGAAAGCGCGGTGCGCCTTGCCTGGGACACGCTGGTCGGGAATGTCAAACGTGCTGCTCCCGACATCACCCTCGACAGTGTCCTCGTTGAAAAGATGTCGGCGAAAGGCATCGAGCTGATGGTGGGCGCCAAGCGTGACCCCGGCTGGGGTACCGTGCTGCTTGTTGGCCTGGGCGGCATCTGGGTCGAAGCGCTCGGCGACGTACAACCGCTCCCCGCCGATGCCGATGCGGCGCAGATCATCGAAGCATTGCGCAAGCTGCGCTGCGCCAACCTGCTCGCCGGCTTCCGCGGCGCGCCGCCGGCGGACATCGCGGCGGTCGCCCAGGCTGCAATCGCCATTGGCCGTCTGATGCGGACCGTTCCTGAGCTGACGGAGATCGACGTCAATCCGTTGATCGTGCATGCCAAGGGACAAGGAGTGACTGCCTTGGATGCGCTGATCGTTGTCTGAGCGAGTAACGCCACTTCGCTCAGAGATTCCGGCGCGGAGTCGGCGTCCATCGGCAGGTCTGAGGTGCGGGACCACTGGTGTCCGGTAGACCTTGCATATACCATTCAGTTTCGCTGGCAATACGACGCACCGCCTTTCATCGCGACGTTCGACCCACGAGCAGCCATCCATCTAGAGTTACAACACCCAAGTGGTGGCTTGATGCTGAGCACAGCGTCTCGACAGAAGCAGAGCAGTGCGGGCGCACGCGCCGACCCAATCGAGATCGAGAACGTCGGCAAGGTGTTTCGCACGCGCCTTGGTACGGTTGAGGTAGAAGCGTTGCGCGACGTGAGTTTCTCCGTCTCCCCGGGGCAATTCGTCTCCTTCGTGGGGCCCAGCGGCTGCGGAAAGTCGACCTTGTTGAAGTTGATCGGAGGACTCATCGAGCCGAGTTGCGGGCGGATCACCGTCGGTGGGGTCGACGTCAAGGGACCGCGGCGCGACATCGGCATGATGTTTCAGACGCCCGTTCTGTTTCCGTGGCGGACTGTCCTGGAGAACGTTTTACTCCCCATCGAGGTCTTCGGGTTCGACCGGCGCAGCGCCATCGAGAGAGCCCGGTACATTCTTCGACTGGTCGGGCTTGAGGAGCGCGAGCATGCCTATCCCTACGAACTGTCGGGCGGCATGCAACAGCGCGCCGCGCTCAGCCGAGTCCTGATCATCGACCCGCAGATCATCTTGATGGATGAGCCGTTTGGGGCAATCGACGAGTTCACGCGGGAACGGTTGAATCTCGAGCTGTTGCGCATCTGGGAGGAGCGTGGCCAGACCATCATTTTCGTGACGCATAGCATCGTGGAGGCGGTCTTCCTCGCCGACCGGGTCGTGGTCATGGGCACGGCGCCGGGATGCGTGTTGTCCGTCGTCGATGTGCCACTGCCGCGTCCGCGCTCAATCGAACTGATGAAGTCGCCGGATTTCGCGGGCATCGTGTTCGGGGTTCGGGAGTATCTGGGGGTGGCTCGATGAGCACTCATCCCGCACCTGCAGGAGGAGAGCTCCATTCATTGCAGCGTGCCCGGAACGGTTCAGGGATCTCGCCGAGCCAGCGAATCTACCGGCTGGTCCAGAATCGCCCCGGGATCATCCTGTCGCCGCTCAGTTTGGGTCTTTTGCTAGTGCTGTGGGAGCTCGTCAGTCGAGCCGAGCTCGTGGCACCAATTATCCTCCCGCCGCCCACCCGAGTCTGGGACGGACTGGTCATCCTCTTCACTGCGCCGTGGTTTGCGCAGCACGTCTGGTTGACGACGGCCGAGACGCTGAGCGGGTTCGCGATCGGGGGAGTCGGCGCGATTCTCCTCGGAATCGCTATGGTCAACATGCCGCTCTTCAAAGAGGTCGTCTATCCATACGTGGTCGCCTTTCAGGTCATGCCGAAAGTTGTCCTGGCTCCGATCTTCATCACGTGGTTCGGCTTGGGCATCGAATCCAAAATTGTCATGGCGATCGCTATCTCGTTCTTCCCCGTCGTGATCAACACGGTTGTCGGGCTGGAGTCGGTGGAAGAGAACGCGATGCTTCTCATGCGCTCACTGGTGGCGTCGCGGCAGCAAATCTTCTGGAAACTGGCCTGGCCCGCGGCGCTGCCAAGCATCTTCGCCGGTCTGAAGACCTCGCTGACGTTGGCGTTGATTGGCGCGCTGGTCGCCGAGTTCGTGACCGCTAATGAGGGCTTGGGCACGCTGATCATCACCTTCAGCTTCGAGCTCAAAGTCTATCTCGTCTTTGCCGTGATCATCGTGGTGTCCGTGCTAGGGTTGGCGCTATACGGCATCATGGAATACCTCGACCGGAAAGTGGTGTTCTGGCGTCGCAGCCACTTCACTGGGTAGCGGGAGGAGGCTTATCGTTTCTGCTTCGGCTTGGCGGCTGCCTAAGCGATAAGCCTTCCGGGAGGAACCTCGAGACTTCCGACTGCGGCACGTCGGTGAAGACGACGCCAAAATTCAAGGCGAAAGGAAGAACCCATGCATCGGAGACTTTCGATTGCGTCCGTGACCTTCGCGCTCGCCATTGCGCTCACAGCCTACAAGGCGTCCTCGCCAGCCGCATCCAAAGAGGCACCGCAGCCCGCCCAAGCCTTTAACACGCTTGGAGCCGCGCGGGCCGCGCCAACGACGCCGGCGGTTACAGCGGCACCGAAGACGCAGGCGGTCAGGGTGGCCCAGGCGCGCCCATCAGGGACCCCGCCTCCGCTTAAGAAATTCAGAGTGCTGCTGCCGTTTAAGGTCGGGATCACGTTCTTCCCGATCAGCGTGGCGAACGAGCTGAGCTACCTGAGGGACGAAGGCATCGATCTCGATCTCCAGGTGGCGAACGGCAGCAGCGCCGTCGTCCAGCAAGTTGCCGCCGGCAACGCCGAGATCGGCGTGATCCTTGCGCCCAACACTCTGCTGGGCTTCTCGGAGGGCGTGAAGTACAAGGCCTTTTACGACTTTTTGACGAAGAACTCGTTCGACGTCAAAGTCATCGAGAGCTCGCCGATCAACAGGCCAGCGGATCTGAAGGGCAAGCGGATCGGCACCATTGACTTGACGCGGGGCGACCTGCCGCTGCTGCGCGCGGAGCTTCAGCGGGCCGGACTAAACCCGCAGCGCGACGTTCAAGTCGTGGCGCTGGGGTTCAACATGGCGCTGCATGCCCAAGCCCTCAAAGAGGGTCGGGTAGATGCGCTCAATATCTCCTGGAACAACAGCGTCGGTGTGGAGTCGGCCGGGGTTAAGCTGAAGTGCGTAACGTGCGACGAGGAATTTCAACTCGCGTCCGAGACTACCGTCGCACCCGACGGCATCTTCCAGCAGGATCGCCGCTATATCATCGGCTTCGGTCGGGCCATGGCGAAGGCGACGCTCTTCGCCGAAACGAATCCTGACGCCGCTATCGCCATCATGAAGAAGGTGGCGCCGCAGGAGCAAACCGACCCCGCGTTCACCAAGACATTCTTCGCCGCCGCGCTCAACATCATGAAGCCGCGCCGGCCCGGAAAGTATGGCCTGCACGATATCGGCGGCTGGGAACGGCTACAAGATTTTATGACCGCGCCGGTGGAGGGCCAGCCCACGGGCCTCGCGACCAAGGTCAACGTCAATCAGTTGGTGACCAATGAACTCGTGGAGGAGTTCAACAAGTTCGATGTCGAGGCCGTGCGCAAGCAGGCGATGGAGTACAGGCCATAGGGTCGCACCTGCCCGCGACGGCTACTCTGCGGCAACGCTGCGCCCCGGGCCGTGGGCGGCCGTCATGGCCGCTTCATAGGCGTCGAGCCAATCTGTCCCGGCCCGAGTGATCACATCGCCGCCGCGCACCTTGCGACAGAGCGTGGGGTCGTCCAGCACCGCGGGAAGTTTGCCGGTCGCTTCATACTCCCGCACCGCCTTGAGCAGCGCGCGACGAGTGAGCATGACCATACGGTCGCTGGAAGCCAGGTGCTCCTGCGTCCGGTCGATGATCGGGTCCATGGTCTCCTGGATCGCCTGATCCTGGAGCGGAATCCCGATAATGCCGGTGTAGCTTTCGCCCCGGCGCTGCATCTCCCGGTCGAGGCCATGATCATTCGACTTGTTCTTCACCGGCCGCCAGCGTCCCATCCAATCGTTCGTCCGCGGCAAATATTCCAGCGGCCGTGCAAGCCCAGGGACGACGGTTCCGTCGGCATATCGCATCGATTTGAACTTGCCGCTGGCGCGCTGCAAATCGATGTTGAAGATCATGGTGTGCTGGTCATTGATCGGCACCCAGGCATTGGCCGAAAGGTTTTTCTCCAGCCGGTCGCTCGGATAGCAGACCCAGAAGGGAAAGATGAAACACGCAAAGCGATGGTGCTCATGACCCTCCATGGCGGCGCGTGAGGCTGAATACATCGTCCCAAACGGCGTTTCGCTGACGTGGATCTGCGGAGCCTTATTCAACACCGTGTAGGTTGCCGCGTCATTCGGGTCCATCTTCGAGGCGTCGACGCATCCGGCATGGAGGAAGCCCAAGTGCGAGGTATCGATGTCGCCTTCGACCGCTTGCAACCAATTGCACTCGCGGTGGATCAACGCGATGTTTCTGTCGTCGGGATTGGTGGTGATGGCGGCTTCGATCTCCGGGAACGGCGGTGCCTCGGCGCGCTCACCCATGTAGACGAAAACCATCCCGCCGCGCTCGGTGGTCTTGTACGCCTTGGCCCTCACACCGGCGGGATATTTTGTCTTGTCCGGCAGGTTGGGCTGATCGAGGCAATTGCCGTCGACGTCGAACTTCCAGCCGTGATAAGCGCAGCGGATTCCGTGATCCTCATTGCGGCCGAGAAACAACGACGCCAAGCGGTGCGGGCAGCGATGATCCATGATGCCGACACGGCCGGCCGTGTCGCGGAACGCGATCAGCTTCTCACCGAGCAGCATCAAACGCATCTGCGGGCCGTCGGCCTCGAGCTCCGAGGACAGACAGGCGGGAATCCAGAACTGCCGCATGAACTTGCCCATTGGCGTGTTGCGGCCGACGCGCGTGAGGAGTTCGTTTTCGGCTTCGCTGATCATCTGGCTTCTCCTGCTCTTTTTTTGATTGGCACGTCCGGTTCATCGACGATGACGCCGGCCTTGGCCATATTGCGCAAGGAGGCGGCCAGGGCCGGCCTTGCGGAGGCTGCGTCCGACATCGGCGCATGCAGGAAACTGTTGGGAGGATAGAACGACGCCGTGGCGAAGAACGGCCGATACATCTCCCAGCGTGCGCGCAATAGGGGGTTGGCCGTGCCGGTGTCCTGCTTGCGTGCCTCGCGCAGCGCTTCGATGTTGATCACCGCGGAGACCGATATCGTCTCTTCAGCGCCATCCTCGTAGGCCAATGTCCGCCCAAGATAGTCGATGATGTGGGAGCGCCCGCCAGGCACGGAGCCGTCCCACGAAAATCCGATGCCTCCGGCCACGTTCGCGCTGACGATGTAGACCATGTTTTCAGCTGCGCGCACGATCTTGGCGGCCTCCTGCGCGGACCGTCTCGGCGAGTTCGTCGAGTGGAGAATGACCTCGGCTCCCTGCATCATGAGTACACGCGCTACCTCGGGGACGTTGATCTCACCGCAGGGGATCAGGGCCAGTCGCCCAAGTTCCGTGTCCGCAACCGGGAAGATATCGGCCATGCTGTAGCGAGCTAGATATGCATCCATGAAATCGTGCGGAGAGGGGAAGGCAGCGGTGTTGACGCGCCGATAGCGCAGAATCACAGCGCCGGTCGGACCGATCAGAAAGCTCGTATTGAAATAGCGGCCAGGCCATTCAGAATCGCTCTCGAACTGATGGGCGCCGATGTAGATGCGGCGCTGGCGGGCAAACTGCTGCAGTGGTTCGGTGATCGGACCGGGGATGGGACAGCAGGCTTTGTCGATCCATTCCGCGGCGGGCAAGCCGTGCGGGGGCCCCTGCAGCGAAAACTCGGGCAGGACCACGAGATTCGCCCGGTTGGGGTCTCGGGTTGCGGCGTCGATCAAGCCAATGACGTGTGCCATATTTTCATTGATGGTCGCCCATGCCCCGGTGCGATCCGTTGCCTTAACGGCGAGTTTGCTCTTTGTCTGGATGCAGGTCCCTCGCCACGGCTCAATGGTCATTGCTAACGTCCGTTCGGGATGTGGGAGCCGACCAACATGATGATCGCGCACCGGTTTGCTTACAATAGCATATCACCGAGCCGGGAGTGGGGGGTTGTCCCTATCGAAAATTAAATTCGGACGCATTGATGGTGCAAACCTCCCAGGTGCAATCCGAGTACGATGCGGAACTTTGGATTTGCCGGTGAGCGTATTTCCGCTCGCTGGAGCACCGACAAAGTCCCTGATCAAAAAAATCTGTTCTTGGGCCTTGGCAATTCGAGATTGTCGCGCAACGTCTTGCCTTCGTATTCGCGACGGAAGATTCCGCGCCGCTGCAATTCCGGCAACACGCGGTCGACGAAATCATCAAGCCCTCCTGGAAGATATGGAAACTGTATCGTGAAGCCGTCGGAGCCTTCCCTCATTAGCCATTCCTCCATTTCATCGGCAATCGTTACGGGAGTGCCGACCATTGCAAGTCCGGAATGGCCGCCGAGGCGTTGCGCGAGCTGCCGCACGGTGAGGTTTTCGCGCTTCGCGAGATCGATCGCGCGCTGCCGACCGCTCTTTGAGGCGTTACTCTCTGGAATCTCAGGAAGCGGCCCATCTGGGTCGAATTTCGACGCATCATGGCCGAGCGCGATCGACAGCGAGCCAATGGCGTTTGCGTAGTGCACGAGGCTGTCGAGTTTCGCCCGCTTGGCGCGCGCCTCCTCCACGCTATCACCGACTACGACGAAGCAGCCGGGAAGGATTTTCAGATGGTCCCGCGACCGTCCGACTTTTTCCGCCCGGCTTTTCACGTCGGCAAAGAACTCCCGCCCCGCGGCGAGGCTCGATTGCGCAGTGAACACCGCTTCCGCCGTTTCGGCCGCAAGTTGGCGGCCGGCTTCCGAGGCGCCTGCCTGGACAATGACCGGCCAGCCCTGGATAGGCCGCGCGATGTTAAGCGGGCCACGCACCGACAGATACTTTCCCTTGTGGTTGAGCACATGCAGCTTGTCGGGATCGAAATAAAAGCCCTTTTCGACATCGCGGACGAAGGCATCATCTGCCCAGCTGTCCCACAGGCCGGTCACGACATCGTAAAACTCGCGCGCTCGAGCGTAGCGCTCGCTATGCTCCATATGCTCCTCCATCCCGAAATTCAGCGCCGCATCCGGATTGGAGGTGGTGACAATGTTCCAGCCGGCGCGCCCGCCACTGAGATGGTCGAGTGAAGCGAAGCGGCGTGCGATGTGATAGGGCGCGTCAAATGTGGTCGAGCCGGTGGCGACAAGACCGATGCGCTCCGTAACCTGTGACAATGCTGACAAAAGCGTGAACGGCTCGAACGAAGTGACCGTATGGCTGCGCTTCAACGCATCAAGGGGCATGTTGAGCACGGCCATGTGGTCGGCCATGAAGAAGGCGTCAAACTTGCCGCGCTCGAGCGTCTGCGCAAAGCGCTTGAGGTGCGCGAAGTTAAAATTGGCATCCGGGAAAGCGTCGGGATATCGCCATGCTCCGGTATGGATACTCGCTGGCCGCATGAAGGCTGCGAGCTTGAGTTGACGTCGCGTCATTGAGAACCTCTTGCGCGTCTCCCTATGCGTTCAAACCGATCCTCGAATATAGACAGGCCTGTGGCTTGGTGAATACGTCAATCGCGAACCACTGCCGGGCGCGGAGCGACACGCATTGCGCGCGCAATCTCAAGAGAGGCTGGATATCTCGTCAGGGAGTAGGAGCGTAAGCTTCGCCTGCGCCGCCTGGGCAAGTTTTTGCAGCGTCGGGCGAGATGGCGCGAAGAACGTTGTGCCGGTATGCGGGGTCGAGAAATCGAGCAGCCGGTCGTAAGCGCCAGGCGGGTCGCCGACATACATTCGTTGCAGCATCTTCTCGATCACCCAAAGATATCGAGAATAGCCGATAAAATACGTGCCGAACTCCCGTTGCCCCGGACGACCAAAAGGCATGTTGTCGCGCAGTATATCATATTCGTTGCCGCCGGCATCTACGACGGTCGCCAGTGACTTGTGCGATTTGCGCGGCGCATCGTCGTCATCAATTTCAATATTATCTATTTTCGTTCGACCAATGATCTCCTCCTGGAGAGGGATTGGAATCTTCGCCCACGCACTGAGATCGTGTAGATACCTCTGAACGACGACATAGCTGCCTCCCACGAAGTCAGCATCTTCATCACCGACAAGCGCCGAGGCGGGCAAATCGAGGCTAGTCGGGTTAGCTGTGCCGTCAACAAAGCCTAGAAGGTCACGCGCATCGAAATAGCGAAAACCTGAAACTTCGTCGACGACAGTCACGCCAGTGCCAAGACTGTCCAGCAGAATGCGTTCAAATTCAAAGCACAAATCGGGGCGTTCAGATCGGATATGGAAGAGAAGATCGCCCGGTGTCGACGGTGCCGCATGGACCGCTCCCTTAATCGGCGCAAACGGTCGCAGTTCCAGCGGTTTCTTGTCGAAGTGAAGACGATCCCAAAGACTGCGACCGATTCCCACGATGCATGATAGCCGGGCGGAAAGATCGCGGAACCCAACAGTCTTGACGAGATCGTCAAGCCCATCGAGCGCTAAGCAAACCTTTGTGAGAGCGGTCAGTTCGCTCGCGACGGTGACCACAAGAAAGACGGCTGCTCGCGACAGGGGCGCGTCGACGCTCTGCGCATCGATTGGCACTCTGTCCCAATTCTTCTTTGACATCGCAAATGCTCCACGCTTTTGAAAATTACAAACGCCATACCCGTGAGCGGCCGTCATTGAGTGGCCCAGGTGGAATGTTATTCCAGAGCTGCTGATGAGGCGAGCGTGGCCGGTGCGGATTGTTTCGTGCACCAGCCACACTACACTGACTGTCGCCAACATTTAGCGGAGCTGCACCATGAAGCGCTTGATTCTAGCTCTCCTCACGGGCACCGCTCTTGCGGCGTCATTCCCTGCGTACGCGGCCGTCAAGACTATCGTTCTGGTCCACGGCGCCTTCGCCGATGGCTCCGGATGGAAACCGGTGGCGGACATTCTCCAGAGTCACGGTTACTCGGTACGAGTTGTCCAGGAGCCTGAGACGAATTTCGCCGCAGACGTGGCTGCGACGCGCCGCATTCTCGACAAGGCAGGTCCTTGTGTGCTGGTCGGCCATAGTTATGGCGGGATGATCATCACCGAGACGGGAGCGCATCCCGACGTCAAGGCTCTTGTTTACGTCGCGGCCACGCAACCGGACGTCGGTGAGAGTCTGTCTGATCTGGCGGCCAAAATGCCAGCGGCTGCCAAGAGCATCGGACCGGTTGGCGACGGCTTTCTGGCAGTCAACCCCGATGCATTTCCGAGTGATTTCGCTGCAGACGTTCCTGTGCCGATCGCGCGTTTTATGGCGATATCCCAAGTGCCGGTTTCAGGCGAAGCATTTGAGGCGAAGGCCACGGTTGCGGCTTGGAAACAAAAGCCGAACTACGCGGTGATTCCCA
>DATFQX010000388.1:0-2268 GCA_035263865.1 Xanthobacteraceae bacterium | reverse complement strand
CTCGATGTGCTTCATCTCCTTCCGCACCAGCAGCCCACAAGTCTTCATGACCGGCGTCTTGCTCCTTACTCATTGCCGCCGTCCTCCCATGTAGGGGAGGCTCTGCATAATGGTGCCGCGAACTTCGTCAGGCGTCACGTTGGGGATTGTGAGCCGGACGAGCTCGAAGATGGCGAGCGCGCTGATTGCGAGCATTTCCGGTTTCGGCTTTGGCGGCGGATAGAGTTCGAAAGTCCAGCCGTCGGGAACCTGAGTTGAAACCTTCACCAACGCTGAGGTTGTGCCGCCCGGCCAATGGCTATTGATGCTGTGGACGGCGCCCACTCTGCGGCATCAAAGTGCCATAGGGTGGTTGCGTCGAAACGAACCACTTTGAGGGGTGCCGTCCATGGGCGAGGTTAGCACGATCGGTCTCGATATCGCGAAGTCGGTTTTTCAAATTCACGGCGTGGACGCCGCTGGCGCGGTAGTGATCCGCAAGCGCATCACCCGAGCGAAGCTGTTGGAGTTCTTCGCGGCGCTGCCGCCCTGTCTCGTCGGCATTGAGGCGTGTCCGACTGCGCATTACTGGAGCCGCCGGCTTCAGGAGCTAGGCCACACGGTGAGGTTGCTGCCGCCGAGCTACGTGAAAGCCTATCTGAAGCGCAGCAAAAACGATGCCAACGACGCTGCCGCAATCTGCGAGGCGGTCACGCGACCATCGATGCGATTTGTGGCGACGAAGTCCGAACAGCAGCAGTCGGACTTGATGCTGCACCGTAGCCGGCAGCTTCTGGTTTGTCAGCGAACGATGCTATCGAATGCGATCCGCGGGCACCTGGCCGAGCTCGGCATTATCTCGGCAAAGGGCCGCAATGGCACGGCAGAGCTGCTCGAGATCATCGCTGACGAGCAGGATGATCGCATTCCAGCGGCCGCGCGGTTTAGCCTCGACGTCCTTGCTCGCCAGTACGCGGTTGTCAGGGCAGAGATCGTGGCCATCGAGAAGCGTATCCATGCCTGGCACCGCTCGAGTGAGCAAAGTCGACGGTTGGAGGAAATCCCTGGTGTTGGCCCGATCGTCGCCACCGCGCTACTGGCTGAGGTGGGAGATTGGAAGACATTCGCGTCGGGGCGCAATCTCGCCGCATGGATCGGCTTGGTGCCGCGACAGCATTCGACCGGGGGCAAAGAGAGACTCGGCAGGATCTCGAAGCAGGGCAATCGACATTTGCGCTGGCTGCTCGTCGCTGGCGCGATGGCTGTCATCCGATATGCGCGCCAGCACGGCACGAAGCGCCTCTGGCTCGCTCGTCTCATGGACCGTCGGCCGATCAAGGTCGCTGCCGTTGCACTGGCTAACAAGATTGCACGGATGGCCTGGGCGATGATGGTCCGTGGCGAGCGGTTCAAGGAGCCGAAGTTGCTGCCGGCGGCGTAGCTCGGCAGCGGTAGAAGGTCATAAGGAATTGGCGAGGGCACAACGACGTAATGCAGACACGGTCGTTCCGGGGATCAGGAGAGCCCGCTTGGGTCGACGCATCTTCGAATGCGTGCTTTCGATTGGGACCTGATCCGCGCAGAGCATTAGGGCCAGCGGCAAATCCGCGCCGCATCAACAGGCCGGACACATGACCGCACCCGACCAATGCTGCATCAACGTAAAAAGGTTCTTGCCAATCAGGCGCCGTCCACACATGACCGATGGTGTTGATAAAGTCGGCGATTTGAGGGGTGCCTCCGCTTATAGCCTTTGTCGATTAGAACTTGTCTCGTTTTCTTGCCGCTTCTGAAACGAGCGGCGACACTGACTTAAGCGACTAACGCTCGGGAGTTTCACTCACACAAACGATACGGCCTGTATGTGCGGCGGCGGGCGCCAGAAGTAGCCGGCGAGTGTCTTGAGGTTTTGGACGATGGCGGCGAGGTGGAACTCGTCGCGAGCGCCGGAAAGGCCCCGCAACCGCATACGGTCAAAACCGTGGTGCGTCTTCAGGTGCGCAAAGCGCATCTCGACCTTCTTGCGCTGGTCGCGTGAGCTGTCGAATTCCGGCGTACCCACGAAGGAGCGCGCGTGATCGCGGGCATCCTCGTTGACGTCGCGTGCGACCTTGCGCGAGGGCGTGGTTGGACAACATTGCGGCTTGAGAGGACATGCGCGGCACTCGCGCGTCAATGCACGGTAGCGCACCTTGTGGTCACTGCCCACGTTGCCGGTGGTCTTGAGCCGCTTGTCCATGGGACAGACGTAGACGTTACGCTCACGATCGAACGTGAAGTCGCTCTGTG
>DATFQX010000387.1:0-2393 GCA_035263865.1 Xanthobacteraceae bacterium | reverse complement strand
AGCCGCGTCGGGTTGACGCGGATCATGCTCACCGGCGCCGTGCTGCTGCTGCTGTGCAGCGTCATCAACTTGGCCGGTCTCACGACTCTCAATTTCTGGGCCGCCAATGTGGCGCTCGGGGTCGGCTGGAATTTTCTGTTTGTCGGCGCCACAACGCTGCTGACCCGCACTTACGCCGGCGCGGAAAAGGGCAAGGTCCAAGCATTCAATGATTTTCTCGTGTTCGGCACAGTAACATTATCGTCGTTCGCATCGGGCGCGACGCTGTCGGGCGCTGGCTGGATCATGGTGCAGATCGCGGTCATGCCGTTTGTCGTGGTCGCCGGGGTGGCGGTGTTGTGGTGGCGCCACCGCGACGCGAGCGCCACGGCGATGCTACGCCCTGCTGAGCCCGTGTAAGCAAGTCGGCCACTTGAATTTGAGTTCGGTCAGCTTTCGCAGCAGGGCTTTCGATGTCCGACGAAAGGGCCCTCCTCAGTCGGCGCCCATCTGCCACGAATACCCGGCGACATCCAGTCGAGCGTGGAAACCGAGCCCGATATCGAGCGCGGCCCACTGCGCCGTCCGCCGAAGCGCTGGACCAAGTCGGTGATTCTACCAAGGACGTAACCGGAGGAAAGACCATGGCGACATACGTGTTGGTGCACGGCTCCAATCAGGGCGGTTGGATCTGGCAGCCTGTAGCGAACCTGCTGCGCGCCGCGGGGCATCAGGTCTACGCGCCGAGCCTCGACGGTTGCGGCGAGCGCAAAAGCCAGATGCGTCCGGGTATCACAGCCGAAACGCAGGCCGACGAAGTGGCGCAGCTGATGTTCTACGAAGACTTGAAGGATGTCGTACTGGTCGGCACCAGCTATGGCGGCATGGTGGCGTGCCGGACCGCCGAGTTGATGCGTGAGCGGATAAGCCGCCTCGTTTTCGTCGATGCGCTGACCCTGTTCGACGGCGAAAAGGTCGCCGACATCCTGCCGCACTCGACATCGGTCGCGGACGGGGTCACGCTCCGGCCCAGCCCCGAGGACGTCGCAAACCGCCTGTTCGCCGACCTCGACCCCAAGATGCGCGCCTGGGCACTTGAACGCTGGACGCCGCATCCGATCGCCTTCCGCTTCCAACCGGTCAAGCTCGATTCGTTCTGGTCGCAGCAATGGAGGGCGAGCGTGATCTGGTGTCGCCGGGCTCCGAACCCGGGCGAGGCTCACCAGCGACGCGCCGCCGAGCGGCTCGGCGCCAAATGGGCCGAGCTCGACAGCGGCCACTACCCAATGCTGAGCATGCCGACCGAACTGACCTCGCTGTTGACGGCGGGATGAGGTGATCTTCCCCCGAAAAAGTGGACGGGGGGTTGCGCTAGTGGCTCGGCTCAGACCACGCCGCGTGCTTTCAGTGCCCCAAGCGCCGCCGCATCCAAGCTGAGAAGGCGGCCGTAGACCTCGGCATTGTGTTGACCAAGATCGGCGCCGCCGTCGAGTTGGGGAAGCTCGCCACCGGAGAACCTGAGCGGTAGGCCGGGAAGGACGCCACCTTCGACCGGAGCCGTGCTGCCGGAGCGTCGCATGGGCCGCAAGGTTCCGCGCGCCCTGAAATGCTCGTCGTGCAACGCTTCCGACAATCCACGCACGCGCGAGACCGGGATTTCGGCTTTCTCCAGCAGGGCGATCCCTTGTTCACAGGTGAGGCGCCCAAGGCGCGCCTGAACGATGTCCCTGAGCTCTGGCAGACGCTCTTTCCGGAGAGCCACCGTCGCGTAGCGTGGATCGTCGATAAGTTCTGCAACGCCAATCGTGTTGCAGAGGCGCTGCCACCGCCCCTCATTCACGATCGTGATGAAAACATCACCATCCTTCAATCGATAGAGCCCCGTCACATCGTCGCGCGCCCTATTGCCGACGCGTACCGGCAGACCCTGCGCCGCGACGAATTCGACGGGCTCCATGAACATCAGCGCGGCCAGCGTGTCGATCATCGAAGCGTCGATGTGCTGGCCCTTTCCCGTCCGTTCCTTCACTCTGAGTGCGCCGTAGATGCCGAGCGCCGCGTAGAGCGGCGTGACCAGATCCGCGACGTAAAGGCCAACCCGCATCGGTGGCCCGTCCGGATCGCCATTCATGTCCATGACGCCCGACATCGCCTGGATCTGGTGGTCGTGCGCAGGCAGATCCTTGTAGGGACCAGATTGGCCGTAACCGGCGATCGAGCAATAGACGATGCCGGGATTGACGGCCGAGACATCGCCGTAGCCGAGGCCCAGCCGCGACATCGATCCAGGCGCCAGATTTTCGATCAACACATCGGTTTTCTTTGCAAGATCGAGGAACATGCGGCGCCCCTCGGCATCCTTGAGGTTCAGCGTCACGCACTTGACGCCCTCGGAGCGCTTGAGGAACGGGATC
>DATFQX010000386.1:0-2585 GCA_035263865.1 Xanthobacteraceae bacterium | reverse complement strand
CGGCGAGGCGCTTGCGTTCGGCATCGTGCTCGCCGCCTTCGCGGTGGGGGTGCTCGGCCTGCTCGTGAGCTGGCTCGCGGCGGCGTTGCTCGCCTTCACCATTTTCTTTTACGTCGCGGTCTATACGGCATGGCTCAAGCGATGGACGCCGCAGAACATCGTTATCGGCGGCGCCGCAGGGGCCTTTCCTCCCATCATCGGCTGGGTGGCGACGACCGGCAGCATCTCGCTCGAGCCGTGTCTTCTCTTCATCATCATATTCTGCTGGACGCCGCCACATTTCTGGTCGTTGTCGCTCGTTCGGGCCGACGACTACGCCCGCGCTCGCGTCCCGATGCTCCCGGTCGTTGCCGGGCCGGAGGAAACGCGGCGACAGATTCTGCTCTATTCCATCGGGCTCGTGCCGATCGGTGCGGCCCCGTGGCTTTTCGGCTATGCCCACACAATTTATGGGGTGACGGCGTTCCTCGCCGGCGCGCTGATGGTGGCCTTCGCCTGGCGCGTGCGTTGCGAGCGTGAAGGAAAGCGCGCTGAGCGTGCCGCGCACGATCTCTTCGCTTTCTCAATCCTCTATCTGTTCGTCCTCTTCGCGGTGTTGCTGGTCGAGGGTAGCGTGATAAGCCGATGAGGCTTGCCGAATGGAAGAAAGGCCAAAGAGAATCATCCTCACCGATGAGCAGAAGCGCAGGCGGCGTGCGCGGTCGATCGCCATTGCGCTCGCGCTCGGCGCGCTCGCCGTCCTGTTTTACGTGGTCACCCTGGTGAAGGGACCGGCGGTATTGAATCGTCCGCTGTAATTGCGATGAACGCTCGGAACATCCCCTCGCAACGACGCCGCGATGTCATGGTCGCGGCCGCCTGCGGAGTGTTCGTTGCAGGGATGGTGGGTGCAGCGTATGCCGCCGTGCCGCTCTACAACTGGTTCTGCCGCACGACCGGCTTCGGCGGCACCACCCAGGTCGCGACCGCTGCGCCTTCCCAGGTCCTCGACCGCAAGCTCAAGGTGCGCTTCGATGCCAACGTCGCCGGTGGGCTCCCTTGGCGTTTCGAGCCGGAGCAAAATTCGATAGAGGTCAAAGTCGGTGAGGTCGTGACCGTCGGCTACCGGGTCGTCAATGAATCGGCGCGCGAGACCGTGGGCGTTGCCTCCTACAATGTGTCACCGTCCACCGCAGGCGCGTATTTCTCCAAGATCAATTGTTTCTGTTTTACCGATCAGCGGCTCAAGGCCGGTGAAAAGCGCGACATGACTGTCGTCTTCTTCGTGGCCCCCGAGCTGGTGAAAGATTCCGAGCAGGACGGTCTCGACACCATTACCCTGTCATACACCATGTATCCGGCGCGGCAGGCTGAGACGCCGCAAGTCGACGGCGGCGCAGCCCCCGCGCCCGGGCGAAGCTGACTCAACAGGAACAAGTGTCGTGGGCAGCGCTGCCTCACAGAGAGATGGAGAAGTCTAAGATGGCCGAAGCTCACGCCAAGCCGCATCACGATTACCATCTGGTGGCACCGAGCCCTTGGCCCGCGATCGGGGCAGTCTCTGCCTTCCTTGCGGCAGTCGGGGGCATTACGTGGATGCACCACATGTTCGCGGCCGCGCCATATATTTTCGGCGTTGGTGTGATCGGCATCGCCTATACCATGATCGGCTGGTGGACCGACGTTGCCCGTGAAGCGACGTACGAGGGTTATCATACGCGGATCGTGCAGATCTCTCATCGCTACGGGATGATTCTGTTCATCGCCTCCGAGGTGATGTTCTTCGTGGCCTGGTTCTGGGCCTATTTCAACAGCGCGCTGTTCCCGGCCGACGTGCACCAACTTACGCGTGAACAGCTGTTTGGCGGCGTATGGCCGCCGAAGGGAATCGAGACTTTCGACCCGTGGCACTTGCCGCTGCTCAACACCCTGATCCTGCTCACCTCCGGCACGACTGTGACCTGGGCGCACCACGCGCTTCTGGAGAACGACCGCCAGGGGCTCAAATGGGGTCTAATCCTGACGATCGTGCTTGGACTGACATTCACATGCGTGCAGGCCTACGAATACACCCATGCCGGCTTCAATTTCAGCGGCAACGTCTACGGCGCCACTTTCTTCATGGCGACCGGCTTTCACGGCGCGCATGTCATCATCGGCTCGATCTTCCTGATCGTGTGCCTGCTGCGTGCCTATCTCGGACATTTCACGCCGACACAGCATCTTGGCTTCGAGTTCGCCGCCTGGTACTGGCACTTCGTCGACGTCGTCTGGATCTTTCTGTTTTCCTGCATTTGCGTGTGGGGTTCGGGCGGGGCGAGCGTCGCGCATGCTGCCGGCCACTAGAGCGCGGTCTCGATGCCTTGCCCGAATCGGAAGCAGTAGCTGCGAAGTCGGTTCGAGTTGACTTGGCTGGCGACCGGTCAGCCTTGAAAGGGCGCCGGTGGTGAAGCGCAAGCTGACCGCGTTGCGCGGTGATCGCGCAAAGCCATTGCTCAATAGAGCGGCATTACCGATCCCATATCATCGCCAAGTTGTGAATGCTCTTGTGGGGCGACAGGCTGGCGGTGTCCCCCTATGCTACGGGTCCTGGCTTCGTGTGACGA
>DATFQX010000385.1:0-5832 GCA_035263865.1 Xanthobacteraceae bacterium | reverse complement strand
GATGCGCCATTCAGGAAGGGCTAGGAAATGGGCTGGTTCCAGCATGGATCGACCATGCTCATCTTTGCGCCCGACGGCTTTTCCCTGCATGAGGATGTGCGAGAAGGCACGCCGATCCGCGTTGGTGAGCCGCTGCTGCGTCTGCGGTGAATCCGTCAAGGCTCGGCTGCCGCCGTGCGGCGGACGTCCCTATGTCGCCCTTTGCAGCGCCCCCGTCACGAGATGCTGCTCACGCCGTGCCGGCTCAAGCTCGGTCCACCTCACGATCTCGAACCGACCGGTGAAGTCCTCGACCACGGCGGTGCAGCTTTCGACCCAGTCGCCACAATTGATGTAGCGCAGCCCGAGATCATCACGAATCACGGCGTGATGGATGTGCCCGCAAATAACCCCGTCGAGAGCACCCCGCCACCGAGCTTCCGCGGCAAGCGTGCTCTCGTATTCACCGATGAAGGACATCGCATTCTTCACTTTCAGCTTGGCCCATTTCGACAGCGACCAGTAGGTCAAACCGGCAGCACGCCTGATCTTGTTGAAATAGGTGTTGATCCATATGGCGAGATCGTAGGCACCGCTGCCCAGGATCGCCAGCCAGCGCGCGTGACGAATGATCACGTCGAAAAGATCGCCGTGAATGACGAGGTAGCGCTTCCCGTCGGCGGCGACATGAATGGCATCCTCGAGCACCTCGATGCCGCCGAAATGGGTGCCGTAATAGTCGCGCAGGAACTCGTCATGGTTGCCGGGGATATAGAACAGGCGGACCCCTTTGCGCGCTTGACGCAAAAGCTTCTGCACCACGTCGTTGTGAAGCTGCGGCCAATACCAGGCGGATTTCAGCTGCCAGCCGTCGACGATGTCGCCTACGAGATAGATCGTCTCAGCTTCGTAACGGCGCAGCAAATCGAGCAGCTTGTCGGCCTGGCAGCCGCGCGTTCCGAGATGGATGTCCGATAGAAATAATGTTCGAACCCGGTGTGGGCCGCTCGACACCCGTTCAAGCATTCGTCGTCCTGCGCATGGCGCGCTTATGCGTGATTTCTATTGCAAAGAAATGACAGCGCGGGAACCGACGACTACGGCCAGGCCAGTTCTCTGCGGCATGCAATGGGACCGCGTTCTGCACGTTGAGGCCACAGCTGCGCAAGCGTAGATTGCCCTCCAGAAACGGGCGCTGCGGCATGCCGAGAAACGAAATTCCGAAGCATATCCGCAAATATGTGAACCCGTTTCGCATCGAGGCGGGCAAGGACTTCCGGCTCAACGACTTCGACCCCGGCGAGACGTGTGGGCTCGACAAAAGAAAGGCTGCGGACCTTCTGCAACGCGGGATTAAGTGGCTCGCCGAGAAGCAGGAGATGCTCTACGCCCAGGATCGCTGGGCATTGCTGCTGATCTTGCAGGGGATGGATGCGGCGGGCAAAGACAGCACGATCAAGCACGTCATGTCGGGCGTCAATCCTCAGGGATGCCATGTATTCGCGTTCAAGCAGCCCTCTGCCGACGAGCTCGAGCATGACTTCATGTGGCATTACGTCAAACATCTGCCGGAGCGCGGGCGCATTGGCATCTTCAATCGCTCGTATTATGAGGAAGTGCTCGTCGTGCGCGTGCATTCCGAGCTCCTGAAGCGGCAGAAACTGCCGCCGCTGCTCGTCGGCAAGCGTATTTGGGACGAAAGGCTTGCCGACATCGCGGATTTCGAGGACTACGCCACTCGGCAGGGCACGAAAATTTTTAAGTTCTTCCTTCACGTCTCCCGCGAGGAGCAGAAAAAACGCTTCATGGATCGCCTGGACGAGCCCGAGAAGAACTGGAAGTTCTCGGAATCCGACGTGCAGGAGCGAAAGTTCTCGAGCGATTACATGTGGGCGTACGAAGAGGCGATTAAGGCGACTGCGTCAAAGCACGCGCCATGGTTTGTCGTGCCTGCGGATCACAAGTGGTTCAGCCGGCTCGTCGTCGCGGCCGCAATCGACGACGCCTTGAAGAACCTGGGCCTCGCATACCCGAAGGTTGACGCGGCGAGAAAGAAAGAACTCGCGGCCGCGCGGGCCGCGCTTGCCCGCGAGCGATAGCCGCGCGGGAACCTGAGCTACAGCAGAGGCGTCGTCATGGCGAAAAAGCGAATCGGCATCCTCACCGGCGGCGGCGACGTCCCGGGTCTGAACTCGGTCATCAAAACCGTCACCTACCGCAGCAGCGAGAACGACATCGAGGTCATCGGGCTGCGTCGTGGCTGGGAGGCGCTCACGCACTTGAATCCCGAGGATCCGGACAGCCGGCGCCGCTACGTCATGCCCCTCGATCGTGAGAACACGCGCATCATCGATCGGCGCGGTGGGACCGTGCTGCATTCGAGCCGCACCAATCCAGCGAAAATGACGAAGCTGCCCGATCACCTCGCCGGCAAGGACTTGCCGCTGTCGCAAACCGGCAAAGGCGGCAGCAATACTTGGGATCTCTCCAAGCAGGTGCTGGCGAACCTCTCCGCGCTGGGCATCGAGCACCTGATTGCCATCGGTGGGGACGACACGCTGAGCTACGCGGCCAAGCTCAACCAGCTAGGCGTCAAGGTCATTGCCATCCCGAAGACGATGGACAATGACGTGCACAACACCGAGTACTGCATCGGCTTCTCGACCGCGATCACCCGCGCCTCCGATGCCATCCAGCGCCAGCGGACCACCGTCGCCTCCCACGAGCGGATCGGCATCTTCCGCGTGTTCGGCCGCGATGCGGGCTTTACGGCGCTCTACACGGCGTACACCACCTCGATCCGCTGCGTCGTTCCCGAATACAAAGTCAAGCTCGACAAGCTCATTCGGCTGCTCATCGAAGAGAAGCAGGCGAATCCGAGCAACTATGCACTGGTTGTGCTCAGCGAAGGCGCCGCGTGGGAAGGTTACCAGGTGCAGGAATACGGCGAGTCCGATGCATACGGCCACCGCAAGAAGGCGAGTGTCGCCGACTCGCTTGCCGACGAGATCAAGCGGCGCACCGGCGAGGAGACGATGACGTCCGATCTTACCTACGATCTGCGCTCGGGCGATCCGGACTTCGTCGACAAGCTGGTGGGCTTGACGTTCGGCAACATGGCCTACGATGCCATGCTCGACGGCAAGACCGGCCTCATGTCGGCGCTGGTGAAGGGCTGCTACGAGCTGGTCCCGATCCCTGATCCGAAGCTCGGCCCGCGCAAGCTCGACGTCGCCACCATGTACAATGCCGAGCGATATCGTCCCATGTACGCAAACAAGCGGGGGCTGCCGGTCTTTCTGCAAGGCACGTCGTAGAGCGCACGGGTCGCGGTAATCGGCCTAGCTGTTCTTGAGAAATGCAGAGAGGTCGTAAGCGAGGAGATCGCCAATCTTGCCGACCTCGATATCCGCCGGCGGATATTCGGCCAGTGCCTTGGGATCGAGCGCGTAGTGGCCCTGTTTGGGAAACACCGTCGTCACGCGCTCGCCCCAGATTTTCTTCACCGCTGCTAGGATGCGCAATTTATCATCAATCAAGACGTAGTGATCGGCGGGGTAGAGGCGCCTCACGTCGTCGAGTTCTTCCTCCTTGTGGATATAGATGAGGACGCGATTGTGAAAGGCGTCCCATAGACCTGATCGCTCCACCTTGCGCGGCTGGAACACGGCGTCGCCGTCGGAGAGGATCACGGCGGTGCCCCACTGCTGCACGTGCTTCACTGCGTCCAGCGCGCGGGGAAAGAGGCGATCGACGAAGGGATAATCGACCAGCCAACTCGACATCTTCAGCACCTCGGGACGGTGCACATCCTCGGTCCGGTAGCGCTCGAGCGCGCCCAGATAGTCGGCGTATCCAAGTTCGCTGCGTAGCTGTTCGAAGATTTCCCAATAGCGATTGCGCGTGGCCGCCCCATAGGTCTGCTCGAGATGCTCGCTCAAATGCGCCTGCACGCGATCGTTGTCGATCAGCGTGTTGTCGACGTCGAACAGAAAGACAATGTCGGGCTTTTTACTCATCGCAGTGGGTGGGCGACCTTTAACGCTTCTTTTGCTTGCCGAGGAGCTCCTTGACTACCTCGGTGACGCGCTGCGGCTCGAAGCCGTATTTCCGCAAGAGCTCCTTGAGCGGGGCCGACGCGCCGAATGTCTTCATGCCGATGATGCGGCCCGATTGGCCTATATAACGCTCCCAGCCGAAAGTGGAGGCCTGCTCCACCGCGACGCGCGCGGTAATCTCGGGCGGCAGCACGCTCGCCCGGTACGCCTCGCTCTGATCCTCGAAAATATCCCAGGACGGCATCGAAACCACGCGCGCGCGAATGCCTTCCGCCGCAAGCTCTTCGTACGCCTCGACACAGAGGCTGACCTCGCTGCCCGACGCGATGAGGATCACATCAGGCTTTCCGTTCGGCGGATCGGCGAGCACGTAGGCGCCGCGCGCGAGCCCGGATGCGCTCGCATGCTTGTTGCGGTCCAATGTCGGCAGCGCCTGACGCGACAGCGCCAGCATCGCCGGCTTGTGCTTGAGCTGCATGATGTAGCGATAAGCCTCGACCACCTCGTTGGCATCCGCCGGCCGCAGCACCACCAGGCCGGGTTCGGCGCGGAACGAGGCGAGTTGCTCCACCGGCTGGTGCGTGGGGCCGTCCTCGCCGTCGCCCATGGCATCGTGGGTGAAGACCCAGATGGTTGGCAACTCCATCAGCGCCGAGAGCCGAATGGCCGGCCGCGCATAATCGCTGAAGATGAAGAACGTGGCCCCGAAGGCGCGCAGCTTCGACACCGACAGTCCGTTGACCGCGGCGGCCATCGCGTGCTCGCGAATGCCGAAGTGCAAGTTCCTGCCGCTGCGTGTGCCGGGCTCGAAGTCACCCGCGCCCTCGAAGTTCAGGATCGTCTTGTTCGAAGTGCCGAGATCCGCCGAGCCGCCGAGCAACCAGGGAATGTTCTGCGCCAGCACGTTGAGCACTTTGCCCGAGGCGTCGCGCCCCGCGATGCCTTTCGGATCGGCCGGAAACACGGGTAGACCGCGATCCCAACCGGCCGGCAGCTCGCGCCGCTGCATCAGGTCGATCTCGGTCGCAAGCTCGGGATATTTCGACCGGTAAGCCGCGAACAGTTCGGTCCAACGGGCGCGAGCCTGGGGGCCGCGCTTGCCGATGCCGGCGGCGAAATGCTCACGCACGCCATCGGGAACGAGGAACTTGGCGTCTTCCGGCCAACCGTAGTCGCGTTTGGTGAGGCGGACTTCGTCCTCGCCCAGCGGCTCGCCGTGCGCCGCGGCGGTGTCCTGCTTGTGCGGCGAGCCATAGCCGATGTGGCTGTCCAGAATGATGAAGGTCGGACGCCCCTTGGTCTCACGAAAGACATCGAGCGCGTGCTCGATGCGATCCATGTCGTTGGCGTCGCCCACGCGCAGAACGTTCCAGCCGTAACCGAGGAAGCGGGCGGCGACATCTTCGCTAAAGGTGATGCGCGTGTTGCCTTCGATCGTGATATGGTTGTTGTCGTAAATCCAGCAGAGGTTATCGAGGGCGAGATGGCCGGCAAGCGATGCCGCTTCCGAGCCGACGCCTTCCATCATGCAGCCGTCGCCGCATACGGCATAAATGTTGTAGCCGAAGATCTCGAAGCCGGGCCGATTGTAGTGGTTGGCCAGCCATGCTTCGGCAATGGCCATGCCCACGCTGGTGGCGATGCCTTGTCCGAGCGGCCCCGTCGTCGTCTCGACTCCTGAAACCAGATGGTACTCGGGATGCCCCGGCGCCTTGCTGCCGAGTTGGCGGAAGTGACGGATATCGTCGAGCGACACCGACGGTTGCCCGAGCCGCTCGTATTCGGCGTTCACGGC
>DATFQX010000384.1:0-24882 GCA_035263865.1 Xanthobacteraceae bacterium | reverse complement strand
TGGGAGGAAGGCCATGGAATGGTTTAGCCGGAAAACAACAGTAGCGGGCATTGAGATTTCCAACTGGATACTCGTTGTAGCGGCTGTCGTCGTGATCTGGATTATCTACAGATTCATCGCATAGACCCCCTTGTACTTGTCGAATATATAATTCCCCAGCCCATGCCAGCCCTGAGACGCCGCGAGTTCATCACGCTGCTCAGCGGTGCGGCGGTTTGGCCGCTCGCGGCACACGCGCAGGAGGCGGGGCGAACCTATCGCATCGCCATCTTGACCGGCTCGCCGCGTGAGGCGCCGCAGTCCGTCGCGTGCTTCGACGAGCTGCGGCGGTTCGGCTTCATCGAGGGGCAAAACCTTGCCGTCGATCCACGCGGTTTTGGACTTCGTGAGCAACAGTTCCGCGAAACGGCGGCAGCGATCGTCAAGTCCGCGCCCGATGCAATCGTCACGGCCGGCGGCCCTTCCACGCGCGCCGCACAGGAGGCGACGAAGACGATTCCGATCCTCGGCACCGCCGACGACATGGTCGCGGAGGGGTTGGTGGCGTCGCTAGCGCGGCCTGGCGGCAATACGACGGGTGTCAGCCTGCTTGCGCCTGAACTGGATGGCAAGCGTCAGGATATTTTGATGGAGGCGGTACCCGGCGCACACCGCATGGCGGCGCTCGCCGATCCCGCCATCTCTACGCCGCAGCACCTTCAGGCACTGCAGGAGGCGGTGCGTGCGCGCGGGGTCGAGCTGACGATTTTCTCCGCCCGCACGCCCGAGGAGATCGTGCCGGCAATGAACGGGGCAAAGGCCGCGGGCGCTGCGGCACTCAACGTGCTGGCGACACCACTGTTCTTTTTCAACCAGCGCGTCGTAATCGAACACGCCGCGGCCTTGCGAATGCCCGCCATTTACCAGTGGCCGGAAATGGCGGAAGCGGGCGGCCTCGCGGGTTACGGTCCGCGGATCACCGAATGGTATCGTCAGTTGGCCCGCGTGCTCGTTAAAGTCTTGCGCGGCGCGAAACCGGCCGATTTGCCGATCGAGCAACCGACCAACTTCGAGCTGGTCATCAATCTGCAGGCAGCGAGGGCAATCGGTCGTGAGGTTCCCGCCGGCCTGGTCCTGCGTGCCGACAAGGTGATCGAGTGACGCGGCGCGATTTCATCACGCTCATCGGCGGTGCGGCGTCGTGGCCGCTCGCGGCGCGCGCGCAGCAGCCGGCGAAGCCCGTGATCGGATTCCTTGAGGCCACGACTGCTGCCGACACAGTTTACCGAGTATCGGCGTTCCGCGACGGCCTGAAGGAAGCCGGGTTCATCGACGGCCACAACGTCGCGATCGAATTCCGCTGGGCAGAGAACAAGCACGATCGGCTGCCGGCACTCGCGGCGGACCTAGCGCAGCGGCACGTGGCCGTGATCGTCGGTCCAAATGTCTCCATGCTCGCGGCCCGCGCTGTCACCTCGACCATACCGATCGTGTTCGTCAGCGGCGGCGATCCGATCGCAAGCGGTCTCGTTACCAACCTCAGCCGGCCTGGCGGCAATATCACCGGCGTGAGCTTTGCGTCAGTTCCTCTGCAGCCAAAGCGCCTAGGGCTGCTGCATGAGTTGGTGCCGCCGCCAGCCACCATTGCTTGGCTGCGCGATCCCAGAGATCCGAGTTTCGAAGGGCAAGAAAAAGAGGTGCCGCCCGCCGCACGCGAACTCGGGCGTCAACTCCTGGCCTTGAATGCGCAATCCGTAGGCGAAATCGATGCTGCATTTGCGACTATCGTTCAATCGCGCGCCGGCGCACTGCTTGTCGGTCCCGGCGCCTTGTTCAACAACCGACGCCGGCAGGTGGCGGCGCTCGCCGCGCGTCATGGCGTGCCTGCGATCGGCGGCATTCGCGAGTTTGTCCTGGCCGGCGGTTTGATGAGCTACGGCGCGAGCGATTCTGATGCCTATCGCCGAGCCGGCTCGCACTACGTGGGCCCCATTCTCAAGGGCGCGAAGCCGGGCGACTTGCCGGTCGAGATGCCGACCAAGTATGAGTTGGTGATCAACGTTGTGGCCGCCAAAGCACTCGGCCTCGAAATTCCGCCCAAGTTGCTCGCGCTCGCTGACGAGGTGATCGAATGAGCAGCCGCCGCAAGTTCTTCACGCTTCTCGGCGGCGCGGCGGCGACGTGGCCGCTCACGGCGGGTGCGCAGCAGCCTTCGATGCCGGTGATCGGCTTTCTCGGCGCGGTGTCGCCTACCGAGACTGCGCGCGGATTTCTGCAAGGACTGAAGGAGGCAGGCTATACCGAAGGCGAGAACGTCGCGATCGAATACCGCTGGGCCGAGAACCAGCTCGACCGACTGCCAAGTCTGGCGGCCGATCTGGTTCGCAAGCGTGTTGCCGTCATCGTCGCGACCGGCGGCACCGCTCCGGCTCTCGCAACCAAGGCGGCGACCACAACCATTCCGATCGTGTTTACGATCCCGGACGACCCGGTCCAGCTCGGACTCGTTGCCAGCCTCTCCCGGCCGGGCGGTAACCTCACCGGAATCTATTTCGTCGTGGGCGAATTGGTGCCCAAGCGGCTGGAACTTCTGCGCGAGCTGGTGCCCGCAATGACCCGTGTCGCCGTTCTCGTCAATCCGGCCAATCCTGCGCGCGCGGAGTTTCAGGTGAAAGAAGCGGAATCCGCGGGGCGCCAAATGGGGCTGCGAATCCAAATCTTCAACGCCGGCACCGGCCGTGAGATCAACGCGGCCTTTGCAACGCTTGCGCGCGAGCGACCTGACGCGCTGTTGGTCAGCCCGGACCCATTATACGTGGTCCGGCGTGCACAGCTTGTCACTCTGGCGGCACGCCATGCAATTCCGACCTCGTTTTCGAATCGCGAGCCTGTCGAAGCGGGTGGACTGATGAGTTATGGAACCAACATCGCAGATGCCTATCGTCAAGCTGGCGTCTACGCCGGCCGCATCCTCAAGGGTGCGAAGCCTGCAGAATTGCCTGTTGTGCAATCGAGCAAGTTCGAGCTCGTCATCAACGCGCAAACGGCATTCATGCTCGGTCTCGACGTGCCTACCCACCTCCAACAGATCGCCGACGAGGTGATCGAATGAGGCGTCGCGCGATCATCACGCTCCTCGGCGGCGCTGCCGCCGCGTGGCCGCTCTCGGCGCGCGCGCAGCAATCAGCAATACCGGTGATTGGCACCCTCAACGTGCCGACAATCGGTTTATGAGTGTTGAGCCTAAACGGCCGGCCGACACGGCCGCGCCCTTCGATCCCGCCAGCGCCGGCTGGCAACGCCATGCGGTCGACGGCTTCCTTGACTTGGTCGGTCCAATTTGGGAGCGGCCTTCGGGCGACAGCTACCGCTACGCCTTCCTGGCCGAGCCCAAGCATCGCAGCCGCCGCGGCCACGTGCAGGGCGGCATGCTGACGACGTTTGCCGACCGCGCCATGGGGCGAACCTGTTGGTATGCCAACGAGCGCCAGCCGCAGACGACCGTCCAGCTCGACATCCATTTTGTCGACGCGGTTCGGGTCGGTGATTTCGTCGAGGCAAGGTGCACGGTGGTGCGAAGGACGCGCACGCTGGTGTTCATGAGCGCAGAGCTTGTAGTCGGCGAGCGCATAGTGGCGACGGCCAATGGGATTTGGAAGACGCTTGGGAAGGGATGAGACTACGGTCTCGCGGTCAATGCGGCCCTGACCTGCTATACTTGATCCCTAATCCTTGCCCTTGGGGGAAAGCCCATGAGGCGGCGGGAATTGATCATGCTAGTCGGCAGCGCGGGGGGGGGGCGGCGTTCGTGCAGAGGCTGCGCTTGGCGTGAAGTGGCGCGACGTCATCACGCTGCTTGGCGGCGCGACGGCCGCGTGGCCGCTCGCGGCGCATGGCGATGCCGGTCATCGGCTTCCTCACCAGTGGATCACGCGGTTCACACGGACCTATGGCCGCAGCGTTCCGCCGTGGTCTCGCTGAAAACGGCTTCATCGAGGGCCAGAATGGATTAAGACACGTAGCGTTTCAGGACGATTACCGACTCACGTTTGCATCCCTTCTCCATCAGGGCACGTGTGCAAACCAACTGGTCGCCGAGATCGACTGTCCCACCAAGTCTTAATCCCTTCTCCATCAGGGCACGTGGGCAAACCCGCCTATAAAGCCAAGATGGCGGAACTGGAAAAGTCTTAATCCCTTCTCCATCAGGGCACGTGTGCAAACACCGCGCAAGCTCTCGGCGAGGAGAAGTGGCCGCGCGCTTCATTTCATACTGCCACGTTCGAAATCGTCCTTCCAACCATCGCTTATTAGGCAAAAGTTAGGTATGCAACCGGCTCTCGAGCGCGCTCGTAGCATAATTTGCTGAAATCATTGGCGCGCCCTACGGGACTCGAACCCGTGTTTCCGCCGTGAAAGGGCGATGTCCTAGACCGCTAGACGAAGGGCGCTTCAGGCGCGGCGAGATATAGAGACGTTTGTACGTTGCGGCAAGGAAACGCCGCTCGCCGCCTTCCTCACCATTTGCCGCTATTGGGCATGGACTTCCACGGCTCCTTTGGCGGCAGCGGGGTGCCTCTCTGTAATAACTCGATCGACTGTTTATCGGGGGAGCGCACGAACGCCATCACGCCATCGCGCGGCGGGCGGTTGATCGTAACACCCGCCTTCATCAGTTTTTCGCACAAGCAATAGATATCGTCGACCTCGTAGGCGAGGTGACCGAAATAGCGCGCTTCGCCGTAGTCTTCGCTGTCCCAATTGTAGGTGAGTTCCACCAATGGGGCATCGCGGCCGGCGCGCTTGCTCTCCTCCACGCGGCCTTCGTCTTCCGGGGCAGCCAGAAACACGAGCGTGTAGCGATTTTTCTCGTCGACGCGGCGGCGCACCTCCTTGAGCCCGAGCTTGTTACAATAGAAATCGAGCGCTTGATCGAGGTTGCGCACGCGCAACATGGTGTGCAGATATCTCATGGGGGCCGTGACCTCGTTGGATCGCCTACCGGTAAAGCATACATGATCGCGCCGGATCTAGAGACCGCAATCGACGATCTACAGGAGTTCATCGAGGGCTCGCGGGTTGTTGCCCCCTTTACCGGAGCCGGAATTTCCACTGAGTGCGGCATCCCGGATTTCCGCTCGCCCGGCGGACTCTGGACAAAAAACAGGCCGATCCCGCTCGAAGAGTTCCTCGCGAGTCAGGACCTGCGCGACGAGGCTTGGCGCAGGCGCTTTGCCATGGAGGCGCAGTTTTCCGCAGCCCGGCCCGGTCGCGGGCACCTCGCGCTTGCCAGCTTGTACCGCACCGGCAAGGCACCGGCCGTGATCACGCAAAACATCGACAATCTGCATCAAAGCTCCGGAATATCAGCGGAACACGTGATCGAACTGCACGGGAATACGAGCTATGCCATGTGCCTTGGTTGCGGCAAACGCTACGAGCTCGAATGGGTGCGCCAGCAGTTCACCGCTGCCCGCGAACGCGCTCCCGATTGCGCCGACTGCGGCGGGCACATTAAGACGGCGACGATTTCATTCGGTCAGCCGATGCCAGAGCGCGAAATGCGCCGCGCCGAGCAACTGACGCTTGACTGTGATCTTTTTCTCGCGGTCGGGTCGTCGCTGGTCGTGTGGCCGGCCGCCGGATTCCCTCTGCTCGCCAAACGAAATGGCGCACGTTTGGTGATTATCAATCGCGAAGCGACCGAATTCGACGAAATTGCCGACTTGGTCATACGCCAAGACATCGGAACGGTGCTATCTCCTTTCATCGTCCACTGATTCGGCGAGCGAGTCGAGATTTGCACAGCCATTCCACCTCTTTTGGCGTGCAAATGCATTTTGGACTTTTCCGTTCGCCGCCGGATGGTATCTTCATGACGGCCAAGATTCGAAGCGCAAGCAAGTAGCGCCTGGACTGAGCGGCGGCGTTGGGGCGTCATGACGTCGGACGGAATTGGACCGAAGGAGCCGGCCAGCGGTTTGTCGAGCGACCGCGGCACTGGCGGCGAGATCGGCGGCGAGGCGGCGAGCGTCATCGAGCTGAGCGGCGTCATCAAGTGGTTCGACGTGTCCAAAGGCTATGGCTTCATCGTTCCCGATAACGGGATGCCCGACATTCTTCTGCACGTCACGTGCCTGAGGCGTGACGGGTTCCAGGTCGCCTACGAGGGCGCGCGGGTCGTGGTCGAGGTGCTGCAGCGGCCGCGCGGGCTCCAGGCATTCCGTGTTCTCTCGATGGATGAGTCGACAGCGGTGCACCCGGCGCAAATGCCGCCGCCGCGTACCCATGTGACGGTGACGCCGACCAGCGGGCTCGAAAGGGCGCAGGTCAAATGGTTCAACCGGCTGCGCGGCTTTGGCTTCCTGACTCGCGGGGAGGGCACGCCCGACATTTTCGTCCACATGGAGACCTTGCGCCGCTTCGGGCTCACCGAACTGCGGCCGGGCCAATACGTCCTCGTACGTTTCGGGCCTGGACCCAAGGGATTGATGGCGGCCGAGGTGCGACCTGAAGGAGCGCCGGCCGGCCCAGCCTCGCACTGATCCGTCTCGACCAGCCTGTATGCCGCTTTGCGCCCCCCCGCTGAGCCATGACGGGTGTTCTGGGCACGGACCTCAAGGCCCCAAGCCTCTGGTATGATCGGCGCTCGTCGATCGAGACCCATTGCCCATGTGCCGCGGCCTCCTTGCCCTCCTTGCTGCCCTATTTGTCATCAGCTTGCCCTTCGTCGGGACAGCGGGGGGCCTTGCGGCTGCCGAACTGCAGCCGCTCGAGATCGCCAGTAAGGGGGGCGTGCATGTGTTCGCGGTAGAGCTGGCGTCCACGCCCGCGGAGCAGGCCAAGGGACTCATGGACCGGCGCGAACTCCCAGAAGGCCAAGGTATGCTGTTCGACTTCCACCAGGAACAGTCGACTAGCTTCTGGATGAAAAACACCTATATCCCCCTCGACATAATCTTCATTCGCGGGGATGGGCGAATCCTGCGCATCGCACAGAACACCGTGCCTCTGTCCGAAGCGCTCATTCCGTCCGGTGGCGCCGTGCGCGCGGTGCTCGAAGTGAACGCCGGCACGGCGAAGAAGCTTGGCATCGCGCCCGGCGACCGCGTGGCACATCCGATCTTTAGCGCGCGCTAAAGTCGCGCGACGTGATTGCCGGCGCGGCACGTGGAGCGACAATCCGGGGCGAAAGCAGCGCGGCTTGCTGGCCCAAAGCGAAGCGTGTATCGAGGCCGACGGGACAACGACGGGGCATAGCGCAGCCTGGTAGCGCGGGAGTTTTGGGTACTCCAGGTCGCAGGTTCAAATCCTGCTGCCCCGACCAAGTTGCGCTGTTCAGACGCGAGTAAGCAACTGACCATGATCGCCCGCATCTACAAGCCCGCGAAGACGGCAATGCAGTCCGGCACCGCTAAGACCAAGGAGTGGGTGCTCGACTACGAGCCTGAACAACCGCGCGAGATCGAGCCGCTCATGGGCTGGACCAGTTCAGGCGACATGCGTCAGCAGGTGCAGCTGCGTTTCGATACGCTCGAGGAAGCAGTCGCTTATTGTGAGCGCCACGGCATTGGCTATCAAATCTTCAAGTCCAAGCCGCCGACGCGGCGCGGCATGTCATATGCCGACAATTTTTCGGCCAACCGCCGCGATCCATGGACGCACTGAGCCCAGAGCTCAGTGGGCACTAGCCGGCGTCCGGAAAGCCGTGGGCCTCGACCCTTGATTACTGATTAGTGACCACTGACCTCTGGACCGCGTAGCTCAGCGCCCAGAGTGCGATGCCCGCGAGCGCGGCGATGAGCGCAATCAGTAGAAAGAAATCCGTCTTCCCCAGCCGGCTCCAGAAACCACCGAGGAATCCTGCGAGAACGTCGGCCGGCAGCGTGGTCGCAAACCAGACTCCCATCATGATGGATATCATCCGTGAGGGGGTGAGTTTTGAGATCAAGGCCAGTCCGACCGGTGCAAGGTGCAGTTCGCCTATAGTGGCAAGGACGAAATAACCCACAAGCCACAGCGCGCTCGCCTTACCGGTTGCCGTCCATGCCGCTGCGCTCGCCATGACCAGATTGGCCAACGCGACGCAGAGGCAACCGAAGGCCATCTTGCTGATTGCGAAAGGCTCGGTGCCTCGCCGGCCCTGCCGCGCCCATAGTCCGACGAGCAGCGGCGTCGCCATAAAGATCATGAAGGGATTGAGAGCGAGAAAGGACGGCGATGGAATCTGGCCATGCCAAAATCCAAGGTCGATCGAGCGGTCCGTAAAATCTTCGGCCCACAGCAGAATGGTGTTGCTTTGCTGATCGTAGGCGGCCCAGAACAGGGTGACCAGGGCGCACGTGGCGATGAGCGCCAGCACGGCGCGCCGCTCGGCGGTATCGAGCCGTTTCTTCTCTCGCGCGTCCGGGTCGCGGCGTGGGGGGATATCCGCGGGCAGGGTTTCCGCGCCGCAAAGATAGATCGCGAGGCTGATGAGCATCCCCACGCCGGCCGCGGCAAAGCCGTAGTGCCACCCGTACTGAACCGCGAGCGTGCCACATGCCAGCGGGGCTGCGAATGCCCCGACGTTGATCCCGAGATAGAAGATCGAATAGGCGCGGTCGCGCCGGACATCGCCGGGCGCGTAAAGCGCCCCGACTTGCGTCGAGATGTTTGGCTTGAATGCGCCGATGCCGATAATCAGCATCAACAGCGCCAGGAGGAAAAGGGCCTCGAATGCCATCATAAAATGGCCGGCCGCCATGAACAGGCCACCGATGACGATCGTGCGATGCCGACCCAGCAGGCGGTCGGCGATGAGACCACCCAGGATCGGTGTGAAATAGGCAAGCCCTGTGTAGAAGCCGAAAAGTTGCGAGGCGAGTGGCTGGGCGTCGAGGCGGCCAAACAAAAATTCGAGCGCCACTCTGACAGGGCCAAGACCGAGCACCGCCTCCGGACGGTCAGCATCGAAGAGATATTTTGTCATGTACAGCACGACCAGAGCGGCGTTGCCGAAGTAGGAGAAACGCTCCCATGCCTCGGTCGCAAACAGAACGGCAAGTCCGCGCGGGTGGCCGAGAAAGTCGTGCTTCGGAAGAGGCGTCGCCGCGGGTTTGCTTGCTGGCGGTACGGTCATGATCGCGCCGGCAGACGCGCGTAGATGTCGCCAGAATTCACATTCTGCGGCAGCGCACGTACCCAGGCCGCAATCGCCTCGGCGTCCGTCCAATCCTCGTGCACGAAGGTGAGGCTCTCGCCGAGCACGGCGTTATAATGCGTGTAGCCGAGCTCCGTGCAGCGCTCGATGCAGGCCACCGCCGCGCAGGGCTGGATGGTGGTGAATTCGAACGACAGCGTCGGGGATGGATAACTCAACCCCGCCAACGCATCTGCTTCGGAACCCTCCACGTCAATCTTCATGAACGCGGCTGGTCCGTGCCGCAGGAGAAGGGTATCGAGGGTTATCACTGGCACATCTATCGTGCTTGTCCACACTTGCCCTTCCCAGCCCGGCGCGCCATCAGCCGCCGTGCGGAACGCCTCTGAGGCGGTCGAAACCGTTGGATTGTCGATGTTGATGCTGAATGCAGCTATTCCCGCTTCGCGGCCCACAGCGACGGGTTCGATCGCCACGGCAGGATCGCGCCCATAAAGAAGCTTCAACGTCTGCACCAGCGCAGGCTGCGGCTCGACCGCGACCACGCGAGCGCGTAGGCGGCGGAATGCGGCGATGCGATCACCGACATGGGCGCCGATATCGAAGACCATATCGCCCGGCTGCACGAAGTGGGCGTAAAAGCGGTCCATCACCGCGCGCCGCGCACTGTTGCCGTAGTAAATCCGAAGCGAACGCGCCACGCCTCGCGTGGTGCGCCACAGCTCGTGCCAAGAGCGGTGCCGGTCGGGGGCCATGGCACCTAAGAGCTGCGCTGCGACATCTCGATCGCAGGCAGTTTCAGCGCGCGCAATTCCGGCGGCGGCAACACCTCCTCAGGCAAGCGGGCCAGTCCAAGCCCAATTAGGACTTTTCCCAGGGCGGGGGACGCGGTTGCTACAGCGAGCGGGATCGACAGCAGCGGGCCGCCGGCGATGAGCAAGGCGTAGGGGAGAGCCGCCGGGGCGGCGATCGCCAGCAAGAGCACCGGGGCGAGGCCGAGTAATGTCTGGGGCCAGAACTGCCAAAACGCGGCCGACCACGATACCTCATGATCATGGCGCGCCTGCGCGCCCCACTCGACTGTGCGGCCGCACAGAAGACGCCACAGAAAGAGTGTGTGGCTCGCCCACATGATCGGAGCGATCAGCACGACGAAGCCCATGGTAATCATGAAGCTCGCGCTGAACCGCACTGCGCCACCGAACAGATGCCGCAGCTTGGCTCGAGCCAGCACGTCGATCACGGTCGCGATATTTGGTGCAAACCACATCACTAGGACGAGGAAGAGACCGGCCATTCCAGCATCCCAGCGCATGAAAGCGGCCGGCGTCGAATCGAGCGCGACCGCCGCGCTGCCGATCAGCAACAGTCCGATCCACGCTGGGGAGCCAAGGAACATCAGGATGGCGAAGCCGAGTTGATAACGGCTCACGGGCAGCAAGCCCGGCAAGCGCAAAAAGTGCCAATACTGCATATTGCCCTGACACCAGCGCAGATCACGGCGAATGAACTCGATCAATGTCGGCGGATTCTGTTCGAAGCTCGAACCTTCCGACGCCAGCACTCGGACGGCGTAGCCCGCGCGTCGCATCAATACCGCTTCGATCTGGTCGTGGCTAAGCACATACCTTTTTACCAGCGCGCCCTCGGCGAGCGCCTGCAGCTGACAGTGCCGCATGAACGGCGCAAGGCGCACAATCGCGTTGTGGCCCCAATATGGTCCGCAATCGCCTTGCCACCAGGCGCTGCCGATGGTGTAGGAGCGCATGCTCAGCCGCATGCCGAACTGGAAAATGCGAGCAAAGGGACTGGCCGACGGCATTCCGATGACCAGCGTTTGCAGGATTCCAACACTCGGATCGATCTGCATGATGCGCACGAGCTTGAGGACGAGGTCCACCGTCATGACGCTGTCGGCATCGAGCAATATTGCGAAATCGTGATGCTTACCCCAGCGCGCGCAGAAGTCTCCGACATTGCCAGCTTTGAAACCGATATTGTGGGAACGACGGCGGTATGTCAGAGCGATCCGTCCCCGCCATGATGCCGTGAGCGTCGCAAAGCACGCGTCCTCGCCGGCTGCGATCTCCTCGTCGCTGCTATCGCTCAGCACGTAGACATGGAAGCATTCGCCGACGCCGTGCGCAGTAAGCCCCTGCAGCATCGGCTCCAGCATGCGCGCGACGTGTTCTGGCGGCTCGTTGCGGGTGCACACGAGGATCGCGGTCGATGTGGTAATCGGCTCGTCGCCGCGCACACGACCGGCAACCCGCAGGACCGCCACCGCCGGATCGCGCGCAAAGCGCATGATTAGGAGGCCGATGGTCGCATTCCAGAAGCCAATAACGTACCAGGGCAGCGTCAGCGCAAAGAGCACGACCAGCAGGAGATCGATGGCATTCAAGCCGCCCGGCGAGAGCGCAATCACGGCAAGCCAGATCAGCCCCGCCATGGTCAATCCGACGCACAGAAAAAACAGCGCCGGACGCCAGCCGGGCAGGGCGGCGGGCGCGGCGGCGGTGATCAGCTCGTCGCGAGAGGAACGTTCAAGCATGTACGGGGACTTTGCGTGGATTTACGGGTGGTTTTGACAATATAGCGACGTGCATTCAAGTCCAATGCGGTAGAAGACGTGAAGCGTGCTAGCGTAAAAACCCCAGCCCTCGGAGATCTTCCGCAGGAACCATAAGCAAGAACCAAGATGCAGGGCAAAGCGCTCTGGTATGTGGCCCCCGGCCGGGCCGAGGTGCGCGAGGAGACGGTTGATGCGCCCGAGGCTGGCGAGGTGCGGGTCCGTTCCCTGTTTGGAGCCATCAGTCGCGGCACCGAACGGCTCGTCCTCGCCGGCCGGGTACCGGTAAGCGAATACGAGCGCATGCGGGCGCCCTTGATGGCTGGCACCTTTCCTTTCCCAGTGAAATACGGCTACGCGACGGTAGGCCGGGTCGAGGGCGGTACAGCCGACCAACGCATCGTTTTCAGCTTGCACCCGCACCAGAGCCTTTTCACCATATCGGCGAACGCTGTGGTTCCCGTGCCAGAGCGCGTGCCCCCACGGCGCGCCGTGCTCGCCGCGAATATGGAAACCGCGCTTAACGCCCTGTGGGACGGCGCTCCCGGCCCAGCCGACCGCATCGCGGTCGTGGGGGGTGGGCTCGTGGGTCTCTTGATTGGCTATCTATGCGCGCGGTTGCCGGGGGCCGAGGTTACAGTGGTTGATGTCGCTTCCGCGCGCGCCGAGGTCGCGCATCGGATCGGCGCCCACTTCGCCAACCCAAACGCGGCGCCCAGGGATTGCGATCTGGTCTTTCACACTAGCGGTACCGCCGCGGGCCTCGAAACTGCGCTACGCCTTGCGGGCGACGAAACAACCATCGTCGAGCTGAGCTGGTATGGAACCGGCGATGTCGCGGTGCCCCTCGGCGAGGCCTTCCACAGTCGGCGCTTGCGGCTCGTATCCAGCCAGGTTGGAGGCGTCGCGCCATCGCACCGCCCGCGGTGGACGCGCCGCAGGCGCCTCATGGCAGCGCTTGCGCTTCTCGAGGAGCCGGTGCTGGATATCCTGCTGGGTCCGAGCATAGCCTTCGACGATTTGCCGGCAAAATTGCCTTCGATTTTGGGTTACGACTCCGAAGGGATGTCTCCATTGATCCGCTACCCTGCGGCCGATGAAATCTCCTGACGCCAGGATGTCCCGTGCACGCCGTTGAGGTCTCGGACCAAATCATGATCGCCCATTCGTTCCGCGGCGAGCTGTTCGGCCCGGCGCAAAAGATGCATGGGGCGACCTTCGTCATTCGCGTGGCATTTCTTGCGGACGACCTCGATTCCCACGGTATTGTGGTCGACATCGCGCGTGCCCGAGAGATGCTCGGGGAGGCCCTCGCGCCACTCAATTATCGCAACCTGGATGAATTGCCGCAGTTTAAGGGGATCAACACCACCACTGAATTTCTGACCAGGCATCTCTTCGAGCACTTCGCGGCTGCCGCGCGTGCAGGCAAGCTCGGCCGCGACGGCCGCGAGCTCAAGTCGATCAGGGTAACCGTGGCGGAATCTCCAGTCGCGTGTGCTTGGTACGAGGCCTCGTTGTGGTAAAGGAGGCCTTCTTTGCAGTGCCAGGCGACCTTGCCAGCCCGACCGGCGGCTACGCCTATGATCGTCGCATCATCGCGGAGCTTCCGGCGCTTGATTGGCGAGCCAGCGTGGTCGAGCTTGGCGACGGTTTCCCTTATCCCACGGCGGATGCACGCGCCACGGCCTGTGCGCGCCTGTCGGCACTCGCGCCCGGGCGTCCAGTCGTGATCGACGGCCTCGCCTTCGGCGTTTTGCCGGATGCCGCGCAGGCGCTCTGCGCGAACCATTCGTTGATTGCGCTGGTGCATCATCCGCTGGCGCTCGAGTCGGGGTTGAACGCGACACAGCTTGCTTCTCTGCACGCAAGCGAGCGCGCAGCGCTTGGCTGTGCGCGGCACGTCGTTGCGACGAGCGCGATGGTCGCCCGGCTGCTCGTCGAAGATTATGGCCTCCCCTCCGGCCGGATCAGCGTCGTCGAGCCGGGAACGGATCGCGTGTCGATCGCGCCGCGTCACGATGGAGATGTCGTGGCGCTCCTTGCGATCGGCTCGGTCATCCCGCGCAAGGGCTACGATGTGCTGATCGCCGCGCTGGCCCGATTGAGGCATCTGTCGTGGCGGCTGGTGATTGCCGGCGATTGCCGGCGTAGCCCGCAAACTGTCCGGCAGGTGAAGGCCGACATCGCGCGTCTCGGTCTCGCGGATCGCATTACACTGCTCGGCGCCGTCGCTTGCGATGAAGTTGCCCCACTCTACGCGTCGGCCCATCTTTTCGTGCTGCCGTCACGGTTCGAAGGCTACGGCATGGCCTACGCCGAAGCGATCGCCCATGGCCTGCCGGTCGTGGGCACAAGCGCCGGCGCGATTCCGCAGACGGTGCCGCCCGGTGCCGGCGTGCTTGTGCCCCCCGACAATGTCGAGGCACTCGCGGCGACGCTGCAACAGCTCATTTCCAAGCCGGAGGAGCGCGAGCGTCTCGCCGCTGGCGCGCGGTCCGCCGCGTTCCCATCGTGGAGGGAGCAGGCGGCCTTATTTGCTCGAGTACTGGAAAGCGTCGGATGAGCGAGTACTCCCCCGAATGGCTGGCTTTGCGCGAACCTTATGACATAGCCGCGCGGAATGCCGTGGTGCTCGATAGCGTCGCCTCAGCATTCCTTGGGCGGGCGACGATCTCAGTCGTCGATCTCGCCTGTGGCACCGGCGCGACACTGCGCGCGGTGCGGTCGCATCTTCCGTCGCGCCAGAGCTGGACACTGGTCGACCATAGTCTCGCGCTTCTGGCGCTTGCGTCGCCGTCCCCCCCGGCGAATGTGACGGTGACCACCATAGCGGTCGATCTCGCGCGCGACCTCAAACTTGCGCTCGATGGTCCCATCGATCTCGTGACCACCTCTGCTCTTCTCGACCTTGTTTCTCTGGCCTGGCTCGACCGTCTTATCGCCGAGGTCGCTGCGCGGCGGCTGCCGTTCTATGGCGCGCTGACCTATGACGGCCGCGCCGTTGCTGAACCGGTGGTGCGCCACGATCTCGAACTCCTGACCGGATTTAATCTCCACCAACGGACCGACAAGGGTTTCGGTCCGGCGCTTGGCCCAACCGCCGCCGCGCACGCTGCCGAGCGATTTCAAGAGTTCGGTTACGCGGTGGTACAGGGCCACTCGGACTGGATGTTCGGGCCCGACGATCGGGCCATCCAGGATGCCCTGTTTGCTGGCTGGGCCGATATCGGCGTGCTGACCACAACCTTATCGCAGGGTCAAATCGCAGAGTGGCTGAATTGGCGGCGCACGCATCTAGCCCAAGGTCGTTCGAAGCTGCGGGTCGGTCACGTCGATATCTTTGCCCGACCGATCGGGACCCGCTGAGCACTGAGGTCGCAGTCCAGCAGCACATCGCCACCGAGACTGTGAGCGCGCATGGGGGCGCGCATTGCTTGATCGAGCCGCTCGATCGGCGGCAGCGTGAGACTCGCCCGTCCGGCGCCTAGGATCAGGGGCGCAATCAGGATATGGAGGCGGTCGAGACAGCGTGCCGCAAGAAAGCGCGAGACCGTGTCGGCCCCGCCTTCGATCAGAATGCGCCGGAAGCCGCGTGCCGCGAGCGCGGCGACGATCCCGGCAGGGGCAAGCTGGCTGTTTTCCGCGGGAAGCCGCACGACCTCGACCCCAGCGGGCGGTGCGGATGTCTTGGCGCTGGTGATGACGAGCCGGCGAATACCGTCCACCGCGAGCACGCGTGCGTTTGCTGGCAACCGACCATTGGGGTCGATGACGACCCGCGCAGGGTTGGGCCCCTCGACGCGGCGCACCGTTAGTTGCGGATCGTCGGCGATGGCCGTGCCTACCCCGATGACAACGGCATCGACCAGCGCGCGTAGCCGGTGCAGATGGATGAGGCCAGACTCGCCATTGATGTAATGGGACTGTCCGCTCGAGGTCGCGATGCGAGCGTCGATCGACTGACCGCACTGCCCGACCAGAACGAGATCGTCGATTGTACCTTGGCGGAGCGGTCCGAACACGTCCTCCCACGGCTGCGGCAGGGAACTACTGATGCTGCGGAACGTTTTTGGTACCGGCGCCCACAAAGCGTCGCCGGAGCCTTGCTGAAGGCCGAAACGTTGGTTGCAATCCGGTTTGGCGGGGCGCTCCGCCATTGGCAAATACCTGCTTTTCGAGCGTGCCACCGCGTGTCATGATATTTCGCGATGAAATGCCTGCAAACGCCTGCAATGAAAAAGACTTTGACAACGGAATAAAATCCCCCAAATCGCGTTCTTATTCCGTTGATGTGGTTCGTGGTGGCGCGGCTCAAAGCTGCGTGAGTGATATGGCTGGGAGTAGCATGTCGGGCCTGTTTGGCACGCCCACGCAAGTCGCAGTGGAGCGGGGACTTGCGGAATTTCGCTCGGGACGGCCGGTTATTCTGACATTGGGTGGGGAAAGGACCCTGGCCTTGCCGGTCGACGGCATGACCGACCAGGGACTTATCGCTTTCAGACAGTTATGCGCGCCGGCGCGGCCTCGCCTGCTCATCACCGCGCGCCGAGCTCGGGCCCTCGGGCTCAACGCCGTCGGGTCGACCGGTTTAGCGATCAGTGATCTCTACAACCGCGCTGCCGTCTTCTCACTTGCCGCGGACGCGCAAGTCACCCGGCATCTCGAGGTCATCCCTACCGGCGAGACGGCCCCCGCCGCTATCGAACTTGCCAAGCTTGCGCAGTTGCTCCCCGCCCTGCTGTTTTGTGAGGCTGGAACAAAGGCGGCAAACGCGAGAGAGGCGCCACTAGTGACGGTCGCTGCCGATGCGGTCGCGCAGTTTCGCCGCGGGGCGAGCGAATCCCTTGCGGTCGTTGCCGAAGCCGCCATTCCCCTCAATGGCGGGATCCCAGCCCGCTTCGTGATCTTTCGCGATGCGGTCGGCGGCACGCCGGTGGCGGTCATCGTGGGAAAGCCAGATCTCGCGCAACCCGTCGCGGTGCGATTGCATTCGGCCTGCCTCACTGGAGATGTGTTCGGCTCGCGGCGATGCGACTGCGGAGATCAGCTTCGCCTGGCGCTCCCGCAGCTCGCGCAGCACGGTGGCGGCATCATCCTTTACTTGGAGCAGGAAGGTCGCGGGCTTGGGCTAACCAACAAGATCCGCGCCTATCAGCTGCAAGAAGCGGGGCTCGACACGGTGGACGCGAACACCGTGCTCGGCTTCGACGACGACGAACGCGACTACGGCGTTGCCGTGCGCATGCTGCAGTTGTTGGGCTGCACCCGGGTGCGGCTTTTGACCAATAACCCCGCGAAGCTCGACGGCCTCGCCCATGCGGGCATCGACGTGTCGGGGCGCGTACCTCTACATGGTCCGATCAATTCCGACAACCGCCGCTATCTGACCGCGAAGGCGATGCGCGCCGGACACAAGCTCGATCATATCTTCGGCGCGCTCGTCGATCCCAACGACGGCTCCTGACTAGATCTCCGCCTGTCCGTGATTACATCGCAACGGATCAGCGTGGCTGCCACGCCGCCTGCGAGCGTTGCCAGCACGCACCAATATGCATAACGGAAATCGGACGCCACGCCGACCACAAAGAAGGTCATCACATAGACGATGGCGCACGCGCTCACCGCCACGGCGAACGCTCCCGCAGGCGCAGATCTTACCGGCAAGGCCGAAAGAAAGACCGCGAAGGCAAGGATTGTCCAAAGCCCTGGCCGAAACAGTAGCGTCGGCTGGAGTGCCTCGTGCAATGCTATGAGCGGCACGAAGTAGCGACTTTGGCCGTAGCCTGAGGCGGGATCGAGCCAATCCCAGACTGGTAAGACGAGGTTTGAACGGGCGAGGAATTGCCACATGAAGGTCGCGCGGTGGGTGAGGTAAGCGAAGGGGTGCGCCCAAACGGCATGCCACCACGCTTGCGTCAACCGCGCCGTCCCAAAGATCTTATCGTCTGGGCTTTCCAATCGTTGCATCACGAAAGGGCAAGGTTCGACGTGCCAGTAGGAGTCCCAGCGGACGGGGTCGTAGCATTTGGTGGTCAAGAGCGTTGTCTGCTCGGCATTCCACGCGACCGGAAACTGGTTCTCTCCGGCGAAATGGCTGATGCCTCCGAGATCGAAAACGACGATGGAGTGGAGCGGATTCTGTCGCTCTGCACCGAGAATGTCGTAGTAGACGAAAGGGACCAGCGCATAGAACGCAATGAACGCGGGCACGAAGGCGAGCGCCAGCCTCCTTGGATCGACGCGCATTGGCCAAATGACATAGGCGGCAAGAATCGGTGCAGCAACGACGGCATTCGGCCGCAGCAGTACCCCGAATGCGACCAACAGCAGCGCCAATGCTTGGATGACCGCGCGCCATCGCGGCGCGTGCTCTGCGGCGAAAAAGGCAAGGACGGCCGCGACGAACCAAATGACTCCGAACAGAACGTCGCGCCACACCATCCCGACGAAGAAGAATGCTGGCGGCGCCAGGGCAACGAAAGGCGTCGCCAGCGCAAGCCAAACCGAGCGACGCCCCGCTAGAAAAGCGAGCGTGCCAAAGGCGATCCAATAGAGGCTGGCCGTTAGCAGGAACATGCTCGCCGACCCGGGCGCGATTGGATCGATCAGCCGCCAGAGCACCGCCATTGCCGGGGATTGCCAATCGCCAAACCGCCACGCGGTCGCGTCGGCATAGACATAGCGTGCATCGGCGGTGCTGTAGGCCGGATAGAACACCAGCAGGGTGAGGCCGAACCCAGCTGCCGTCATGACCAGAGCGCACCACCGGCTCCTGCTCTGCGCAGGAGCCTGTGACGCGATTATCTCGGTCTCCTCAACGGCTGACATCGATCGGGGTCAACGGGCTCATCGAATAAACTGGAGCCGTCGACCTCGCGATTACCATCCGTCCGCGCCCGGCGCAAACCGGGAGTCCCCCTTGGTTTATTCTCACGTCCCGCCGGACTGGACAGGCCGGGCACGCCTAGAGTCGTTCTGCTGTCGGGTCGAGACTTGCTTAATAGGCGTCCCAGGACTCGACCGGGAGGATCTTGCCTTGCTTGATCATGATCTCATGGGGCGAGACCGGCGCCGATGCCTCCTCGACCTTACCGCCGAATTTTGGCCCTGCCACTGTGGCTATCGTCCAAACGACGGCCACTGCAGCGATGGCAACGATTGCCGTCACAATGATGAGTTTGCGCATCTCGTATCACCCTTGCATCGTGATGAGTTGCGCAATTGTCTTGGCACATCGTGCGCTCCAGCAGCGTGAAGCGCTTCACACAGGTGCATCCCTTCGGACCGGGCCATGGTGGCGTCCCCGGCAGTTGTGCCACGCCGGGACCAGCACAGCACTTAGCTTGTCCAACCCGGTCAAATCCGCAGTTTGAATATCAAAGAGATTTTGACCGTTTGTCCAACTACACGGCGCACCGAAGAATACCACGACGCCCCCGCGCGCGACTTCGCCGCGACCGCCCGGCATTCGTCTACGACGGGCGCGATCTCTACGCGCGCATCGTGCTCCAGGCGGACGGCTGGCATGCCGTGCTGGAAGCCTCCGGCGCGGTTCTGGGGCCTTTCCCGACGTGCGCAAGCGCGATCCTCTTCTGTAACGCGCGCAAAGCGCACACCCCGGCCGCTCCCATTGCAGGCGAGCGCGCCGCCGATGCAAACCACGTCAAAAAAATCCGAACTCGTCAGCGTCAGGCGCGCGAGCAGCGCGCGAGGAGGGTCGGTTCGGACCGCTGAGCTTTAGACGCCATAGCCACGCCTCGCCGGAGAGGCCGAACCGAGGAGGCGAAACATCGACCTCCTCGGGGACAATCCAGCCCAAGGGCATGGGTTAGCGGGCATCGGTCAAAACGTGACCGAGGTCCGCGTTCCGCCACTGCTCGCGATGCTACAACGTCAGCACAGGGCCGGACGCGATCACCTCGGAAAGCCCGCGCAAAAACTGTTCTCGGTTTTTGTGAAGTACCTGGACGCTGCCCTAACGGAGGAGCAGCATTGGATGCTTGTGTCGTCGGTTCGGCCTTGCGTTCCCGCCCCTAGAAAGAAGCAACCAGTGCGCCGACAGGCTAACCCCGGCGCGGCTCACAACGTCGAGCACCTGGTCGAACCGATGTGACGATGCGATGCTCGGCTCCATACCGACACGCAACGGCACGCCTCGCCCCGCTAGGGCGAGGTGTGCCTCCGCTCCACTCTCACCACCCGACACTTCTCTCCCAGGGCACCCAAAGTCAGCTAGGGAGCCCAGGACGTGCAGCACTCGGGCTGGTGGCAAGGGTGCGCGACACGATGAGGTGAGGTTCCACCACCGCCGGTACCGACCCAGGGAAACTCTATCAGAATCAGATACACGTTGTGCCTTCAGAACCAGGAGATGACGATGGACCCTAAACCTAAGCACAACACGGGCCGCCGAGACGCCGCCTAATGAGACCACAGAACCAGGACGCAATGCCCCTTCCTCGACGCAGTGAGCGCAACCCTAAAGGCCAATACCTGCCGGGGGTCTCAGGAAACCCCGGCGGCTCGCCGGAGGCCACGCGCCGAGCGTTCAACAAGCGCTTTCTGCTCGATCTGGCGGAGGACTGGCAGCAGCATGGGCGAGAGGTGTTCAAGCGGGTTCGGCGCGAGTCGCCGGCTGCGTATTTGAAGGTCTGCGCCTTGCTGGTGCCGCGGGAGATGAAGTTGGAGCATTCCGGTGGGGTGACGGCCATGACCGATGAGCAACTGGAGCGATCCCTCGAGATTATCAAGGAGTTGATCGCTCAGCGGGACGCCGGGATGGCGGCGAAGGTGATCGAGGGCGAGACACTAGATGTTGTGTCTCATGGCGATAATTCAGGGTCGGACTAGCTAAACCATTGATATTGCTCACACTGACTGTGCAACAAGTAGCCTTTCTTTGGACAGTGCAGCGCAGCATCCTCCCGCGGCCTGGCCCGATCGCGCACCGGCGCTGACTAACCTCGCTTGCATCGATACGTGCTGGCGGACGCTGAAGCAGCCGTTTCCGAGCCCCCAGGTTTGGGTCAGATAAGGTCGGCCAATGCCCGTCAGTTACTACGAGAGTGGCGGCTAATGTGCAGTGAATGACAAGCGCCGGTCGCGATCCCGAAACAGGGGCAGTGCCTAAACGGGTGGATGCAATCAGGCAACTACTGCATCGACACGCGTAGACGTTTCCCTGCGCTCGGGGGGCCCAGGGCGTGAAGCTCGGCCGGCCGAAGATAGACAGCGCGACCGAACGGAAGGTGCGAAAGCAGCTTGCGAAGGGTGTCGGTATCTTGAAGGTGGCCAAGTCGCTCGGGATCGGGACTGGCACGGTGCAGCGCATCTCAAAGGAGCGAGCAATGAGCCCGCGAGGGGCGGAGCAATGACGAGTGGCCCCCAGCTCACCAACAGTTTGTTACGGCGCGCTTGACCCCCCGGTAGGGGGACTTTCCATTTTGAGAATTTAATCATGCCCCCTCTCCCAAAAACCTGCCCAAAAATGGTTCCGTCCCATAAAGGGTAGCCTTTGTGTGAAAGACTTTTTTGCAAAAAAAATTTTTGGTGCCGGGAGAGATTCCGCTGGCGGCGCGCTCGCATCGGTTCTTCGAGCAGCCGACCAAGTTTGACCTCGTGGTCAACCTGATCGTGGCGAAGGCGCTCAGCATCGAAGTGCCGCCGACTTTGCTCGCCCGCGCCGACGAGGTCATCGAGTGAAAAACGCAAGGGACGATGAGAGGCGGAAGAGAAGGATTCTGCAACTCAGGGGAATCGCCGGAGGGGGACGGAGGGGCCGAGTTTAGATAAAGCCAGTCCTCGAAGCTCATGCTTCATTGCGTTGAGCCGCTTGCGTTCGGCCGACGTGCGTGCCGCATAGAAGCCGTACGGGCGGCGGTGAGAGCTGCGCGAACATCCATCACAACGCTATCCCAGTCGCCCGGCTTGGGTTGCCGGAATTGGCGGAGCGTGGGATACCACGGGCTGTCATCTCGACCAAGTAGCCACCTCCAGCACGTGTCAAAGCGATTGAGCAGCCACACCGGCTTGCCAAGGGCGGCAGCAAGATGGACCACCGACGTATCAACACTGATCACCAGATCCAAGCACTCGATCAGAGCCGCCGTGTCGCCGAAATCGTGAAGCTCATCGGTCCAATCATGGACGAGCAACCCCGGCGGTGGCGACAACGTCTGCGACCTCGGTTGACCCTTCTGCAACGAAACGAAGCTCACTCCCCGCACATCAGCGAGCTTCGCGAAGTGCCTGAGTGTTATCGATCGCCGGCGATCGATCCGATCTGCCTCCGGCAGGCCCGGACGCGAACTGCCGGCCCAAACCAAGCCAACCCGTACTCCCTCCAGATCCACCAAGCGCCGACTCCACGCCGCCACCTCCGCTGAATCCGCCGCTAAATATGGTACGCCGCTAGGAATATTCGCAATAGTCGTGCTAAAAGCCACCGGCAGACTCAGTAGTGGGCAGTAGAAATCGACAGACGGCACGGTACCGCCCGATGCGAACACCTGGGCCGCGCCGTCAAGCCTTTCTACCAAACGCAAGAGCGCCTGCGATACCTCAAGGATGACCCGACCGCCGCGCAACGCCACCAGCGGCACATAGCGCAGAAACTGAATCGCGTCCCCATAGCCCTGCTCGTCATACAAAAAAATCGCCTTGCCAACCAAATCTTCGCCCCGCCACTGCGGGCAATCGAATCTGCGCAGCCTTGCGCCCTTCGCTCCGCCCTTCCAACGCCATTCGTATTCTTCCCAACCATCCGCGTAATTACCCTGCAGGAGAAGCGCGAGCGACCGATTGAAATGGGCTTCCGCGTAGTCCGGCTTAAGATCGACTGCTCGGTCGTAACTCGTCAGTGCCTCCTGCAATCGCTGCAGCCCCACCAGGGTGATGCCCCGATTGGAGAGCGCCTCGGCATAATCCGGTCGCAATACAAGTGCGCGGTCGTAGCTCGTCAGCGCGTCCTCCAACCGCTGCAATGCGTGGAGGGTGATGCCGCGATTGGAGAGCGCTTCGGCATAGTCCGGTTGGGCCGTGATGGCGCGGTCGTAGCTCGCCAGCGCCTCCTCGAACCGCTGTAATGCGTGAAGGGTGTTGCCGCGGTTGTAGAGTGCCTCCGCATAATCCGGCCGTACCGTAAGCGCGCGGTCGTAGCTCGCCAGCGCCTCCTCAAATCGATTTAGCTCGTGCAAAGTTAGACCTCTATTGGAGAGCGCCTCGGCATGCTCAGGCCTTATCGCGACCGCGCGGTCGTAGCTTGCCAGCGCTTCCTCCAATCGCTTCAGCATATGAAGGGCGTTGCCACGATAGACGAGCGCCTCGACGTGGTCCTGTCGGAAGGTGAGCGCGTGGTCGCAGCTCGCCAGCGCCTCCTCGAACCGCTGCAATGCTTGAAGGGTGTTTCCGCGATTGGAGAGTGCCTCCGCATAGTCCGGTCGTACCGTAAGCGCGCGGTCGTAGCTCGCCAGCGCCTCCTCCAACCGCTGCAATGCATGGAGGGTTGTGCCGCGATTGGAGAGTGCTTCGGCATAGTCCAGTTGGGCCGTGATGGCGCGGTCGTAGCTCGCCAGCGCCTCCTCGAACCGCTGCAATGCTTGAAGGGTGTTACCGCGATTGGAGAGTGCCTCCGCATAGTCCGGTCGGACGGCAATGGCGCGGTCGTAGCTTGCCAGCGCCTCATCAAACCGCTTCAGGTCGTGCAGAATCACGCCACGATTGTTTAGTGCATAGATATGGTCTGGATTGCTCCGCAGGGCGAAATCTATTTGACTAACCGCCTCTGCATGATTGCCGCGCTGATGAAAAATGACGCCGCGCAGGTGCAGGCTGTCGAAATGATCCGGCTGTGATTGCAATATTTGACAGTAGATCTTTTCCGCGGCCGATAAACGACCGGCTTGATGCAGAGCCAATCCTTCAGCAAATAATGACGCTATGTTGGAAGCCGGTGTCGTGTTCAAGGTTGCCGATGCACCGAAATTTGCCGGCTCCCGCAAAGAATGAGCCATCTAACCTCATACCACCGACCGCGCCATTATAGCAGAACTTTTCAATGGCGCCGAGCAAATGGAGACTGTCGGCGTGATTTGGATCAATCGCGAGTATTTCTCTGTAACGGACCTCGGCTTCGGCAAGTTCGCCCGATCGATGATGGCGGAGCGCCAGAGCCAGAAGCTCAGCAGTCCGTTCCTCGACGTGGTTGGCAAGGCTGGCGCGGGCTTCAAGTCGCTGGGGGACACTTGGGCTGACACGACGACACCACATGGCCGCCTCATGCTGACGGTGCTTGGGGGACTCGCCGAGTTCGAGCGCGAGCTAATCATCGTCCGCACAGGAGAGGGCCGAACACGAGCAAAGTCCCGTGGCGTGAAATTCGGGCGACGCCGCATCAACGGCGGGAAGCCATGCAGAGGCTTGCTAATGGCGAAGCGCAAGCAGATGTGGCTCGGAGCTTCAACGTATCGCAGGCAACGATTAGCCGATTGGCAGCGCCCAGCCCTTTCGAGGCAAGCGTGGTCGCCGCGTGAGGAAGCGAGACGGATGACAGAACCGAAGGTCCCCCCGGGGGCCCCCCCTGTAGCCAGGCCAGCGCCAAGCTCAGGAGTCCCGTAAGCGCATTTTTTGGAAAAATCGCTGAGATTCAACCTGCGGGTTGAGCCGCCGCCAGGGCGATGGAAACGTGATATCATCCCTCCATGGCATGAATGACCCCCAACCGGAGGGTCAGATGGCAAGCCACATCGGACGACGAAAATTCTTAGCCGCGCTCGGTGGTGCTGCGGCCGCGTGGCCGCTCGCGGCGGCGCGCGGGCAGCAAGCGGCGAAGATCCCGCGCATGACGCATGAGTTTGTGCTCTCCAACCTGTCGCCCAGCGTCGCTCAAAGGCGGTTCGCGCTTGGCGTCGTGCTGGTGCTGCTCGTTGTCTTTGTCATCGTAGCAGGCCCGCTCTCGACCCTGCCGCTGAGGCGGATCGACGCCTTCATACCCGCCTACGGCACTGCGATTTTCGTCATCGACTCGATCACCGCAGTCTTGCTCTTCGCGCAGTTTTCAGTCCTGCGCTCGGGCGCGCTCCTCGCCCTGGCGAATGGCTATCTCCTGACGGCGCTCATCGCAATTCCTTGGACGCTCACATTTCCAGACGTATTGGCGCCAACAGGCGGTTTGGGCGCCGGCCTCCAG
>DATFQX010000383.1:0-2383 GCA_035263865.1 Xanthobacteraceae bacterium | reverse complement strand
CCAGCAGGTGGTCTACGAAGTCGGCCGGCGCGAGCCGTTTCTCGATAAGACCGGAAAGATCAAGAGCAAGGACGGCAAGCCCGGCGTTGCGCTCGATTGGTTCAACATGCTCTATCAGGTGCTGCTCGGCCAGGAGAAGGGGCCGCGCTTCGGCTCGTTCGTGGCGGTGTATGGGCTTCAGAACACGATCGATATGATCGACGGCGCGCTGGCGAGATCGGCATGAAACGCGTCGCTTTCATTTGTGCCGAGGTCCGGCACACGCCGCTTGCCGTCATCGCTAATACATCGCTCGCTGCCACGACCGTTGCCGGGTGGCTGTCCTTGCGGGCAGACCGCAGGTGAGGGACACTGGGCCGTTGTCCTAAGCTCACCCCGCAATGGCACCTTCCGTCTTGGCTCTTATCGGAGCCACCATCGTCTTTTCGTCATTTCTCTCCGGCGTCTTCGGCATGGCCGGAGGCATGGTGCTGCTCGGCGTTCTGCTCAACTATTTCGACGTCCCCACCGGGATGATTCTTTTTTCGATCATCCAGCTGTTCGCCAATGGCTGGCGCGTTTTGCAGTGGCGCAGATATGTGCTGTGGCCCATTTTCGGTTGGTATGTGGTCGGCGCCGCCATCTCCTTTGCGGGCATGTGGATGATCGCGTTCGTTCCCGACAAGGCGACGGTCTTCCTCGCACTCGGGTTGATGCCGTTCGTGGTGGAGGCCCTCCCCGCCGCCATGCGCCCGAACATCGAGTGGCGAGGCGTGCCGTTCATCACCGGCATGGCAACCACGATCATCCAGATCTTGGCCGGCGTCGGCGGGCTCTTTCTCGACATCTTCTTTCAGAAGAGCATGCTCGATCGCAAAACCACCAATGCCACCAAGGCCGTCGCGCAGTCATTCAGCCATGTCGTGCGCGCGTTCTATTTCGGCTCGCTCTCGGGCGTCGGCGACCTGCCGCTGTGGTGGACGGGACCGGCGATCCTGCTGGCGATCGGGGGCACGTCGCTCGCGCCCTTTGTCATCGAGCGCATGACCGATCACGGATTTCGGCAGTGGACGCGGGCGATCATCTTCGCCATCAGCGCGGTCTTTCTCGTCCGTGCCGGCTGGTTGTTCTGGAACCGCTGAGGCGGGCGGGAGCATCCGCGCTTCACGCGCAGCGCCGCTGCAGCGTGATCTTGCGGTAGCGACCACGCGGTCAGCTGAACATCTCCAGCTTACCGTCGAGCGCCATCAGACCGGTTTCCACGCCAAGCTGCGGATGGCGCTCCTTGACTTGCTTGCGAAATTCAGCGAGCGCCGCCCTATGCGTTTCGGTCTCCACTTGCGGGTTTGCGACCTTGGCCTCGCCGTAGGCAATTCTTGCAGCGCCGCAATCGCGGTGGTCGATTGCGATGACTTTTTTGATGTGATGCAGCTGAATTGACGTGCCGAGATTGTCCCAAAATGCCTGGTGCCACTCCTTGAACGCGGGCGCGACCACGCCGATCGCTGCACCAGCAATGACGAATTGGCTGAACTTGCCGGTTAAGTTCTGCTCGACCGTATATTTGTGCACCGGCTCCTGCATGCGCGGATCGATGCAGGACAAAACCATTGCTTCATAGTTCCCCTCAGCCGCAAGCGCGATGTATGGAAGTCCCAAGGTCGCGGCGCCGATCGCGACGGCCCGTACAAAGTCCCGGCGATTGAACTTGCCATCCAGAAGACCGCTGCAACACGCGCAGGAAGCCTCACGTCGAACCACTTGCAATGTCGTCATTGTCCCTCTCTTGGCGTGGTCGCACATCGAACTTCGCGGAATCATGTCCGTTCACGCTAATACTACACATGTGCAGGTGACAAAAGTACGCAACAGTTTCCGGCGACGTGAGCGGGATCGAGCGCAGCGCGATCAAGTTTCCGCGCGCTACTCCACCCCGCGGTAGCGGCGGCGAATCGAGGCAGTCGGCGACACATGACGAAACTGCTCGCATGATAGGCCGGTGCCTTCGAGGCGGCGGAAATCCCTACAGCTAGGCGTGCCCGTCGTCGGCGCTGGGAGTCTCGTCCCAGTCCGGACCGACGGGAAAACTCGCGTCGAAGTCGCCGTCTTTCGCTGGCATCGGCCAACCCGATAATCGGGACCGTTTTGCCGCTACTTGCAACCTTTGCGGTTAGAGTCAAAGAATGCAATCTGGCGTGTAACTGCATTTGCTGTGGTGGCCGCCGAGGGCGGGACACTCAAGCACCGCTGCGCTTGAGGTTATCGGCGCAGTCGGAGTTAACTGGACGTCATACTTTGGCGGACGGGATTGATCTCAGGGACATCCAATCTCGCGGCCGAACGCGGGGCGCCGTGGCGAGGACCATCTACAAGATTTGCCCGAACGTGCTTTGGAGCGAGGCGG
>DATFQX010000382.1:0-53438 GCA_035263865.1 Xanthobacteraceae bacterium | reverse complement strand
GCCATCGAGTCGGGCGCGTGGTGGTTCTATTACAAGCTCGGCTTTCGCCCGCGCGATCGGGCGGCGCGCGCGCTGGCGTTGCGCGAGCAAGAGCGCGTGACCAAGCGCGCCTCCTATCGCTCGAGCCCGAGCACCCTGCGCAAGCTGGCTCTCTCCCCCATGGTGCTGCAGCTTTACGACAAGCCGCGCTTTCCCTACGGCGGCGTGGGGCCCGTCGGTCTGCACGCGTCCCATCGCTTGAGCGAGCGCGGCGGCGGCCTGCGCAGCGAGGGGCTCGCGCGCACTAGCGAGGAAGCCGCCGCTCTGCTCGGCGGCAAGCGTGACGCGCGCGAGGGCTTGCGCGGCCACGAGCGCGAGGCGTTCACCGAGTGGAGCGCCATCGTGGTCTCGCTCCCCGGCGTCTCGCACTGGAGCCCCGCGCAGCGCCGCGGCTTGCTCGACGTCATCAAAGCGCGCGGTGGCCGAACCGAGCGCGCCTACGCGGAGGCGCTGCAGCGCTCCCCCTGGGTCGTCGACGCGCTGGCGGCGCTGGCGAAAGGTAAGCGCCCGGTCTCGTGACTCTCAGTACTCCGCGAGGGGAGCCCCCGCGGGGGACTTCTTCGCCTCGGACCGTCGCACTTACGCAGCTGAATTGGTTGGATTTGCGCCGGACGTAATTCTGGCCTCTGCCAGCGCGAGTGTGGCGGCGCTGCAGCAGGCAAGCCGCAGCGTGCCGATCGTGTTCGCGAATGTCATCGATCCGGTCGGCGCGGGCTTCGTCGCGAGCCTGGCGCAGCCAGCCGGCAACGCCACCGGATTCATCGCGTTCGAATACGGCATCAGCGGGAAATGGTTGGAGCTGCTCAAAGAGATTTCGCCCCACATCACGCGCGCGGTGGTCCTTCGGGATCCCGCTATCGCCGCCGGTATCGGTCAGTTCGCAGCGATCCAGTCCATGGCGTTGTCATCCGCGGTGGAGTTGAGCGCGATCGACACGCGCGAAGTCGCAGAGATCGAACGCGCCATCGTTGCATTCGCGCGCAAGCCGAATGGCGGCCTGGTCGTGACGGCAAGCCCGTCGGCGCTCACTCATCGCGATCAGATCATTGCGTTGGCCACGCGGCTCCGCCTGCCGAACGTCTATCCGTTCCACTACTACCCTTCGAACGGTGGCCTCGCCTCCTACGGGCCTGATCAGATCGACCAGTACAAGCGCGCGGCCGGCTACGTCGATCGCATTCTTAAAGGCGAGAAGCCAAGCGACCTGCCGGTGCAAGCACCGACTAAGTACGTGCTGACGATCAACCTCAAAGCCGCCAAAACGCTCGGTCTCGACGTACCGACGACAGTGCTCGCCCGCGCCGACGAGGTGATCGAATAGGACGCTGTTTTGTGCCACAACCGGACTCATGCACCGCCGCAACTTCCCGAGCCTGCTCTGCTAATTGTCCGCTTTCGGGGGTTAAGCGGACAGATGGTCCGGCCTCTGGCACCGCTACCATTGGTGAGGACGTCTAGATCATCCATCGTTCCACTTCCCAGATCGGCGAGAAACCGACAGCATCGAGATTTTCACGGTCAAGTTTTCGGAAGACTTCCGCCCGAAAACTCATCCCAAGTGACCCGCAAGCTTCGCCTTTCCGATAACGAGGCACCAAGCTTTCTCAAATCCGAGCATCTTGTTCAATCGATCCGAAACCTTGAGCTGACGGGCGTCGGCCGACCATTCATAAACACCCTCGGCGATCGCCTCGATCACCAGGCGGTGGAGCTGTTCGATGCTCGGGGGCGCTGCGGGCGCAGTGAGCCGCGTCCGCTGTGGCGGGCGCGGCACTTTGCGTCGCGTCGTCTGTCTTTTCGGCATGTGGCCCTGCAGGTCCCCTCCTTGCCCTTGGGCCGGCCCAATGCCCGGCATTGTCGACTGACGGCCGCATTGGATCAAGCGGCGCCTCAGGAAGGCCAACGTCTGGAACCCTGTCTGCTGCAGTCCCTTCGCGCAGCTTCGCAGGCCGAGTAGACTAAGCGGCGCAATCGTTCGATTCGTCCGGAACAATTCATGCCCGTACGCCAGCTCTCCGAAGCGATCGTCAACCGCATCGCGGCGGGCGAGGTGGTGGAGCGGCCGGCGAGCGTGGTCAAGGAACTCGTCGAGAACGCGCTCGATGCCGGCGCAACGCGCATCGAGATCGTCACCGACGGCGGCGGGCGCCGGCTGATCCGCGTGAGCGACGACGGCGCCGGCATGACCCGCGCCGACCTCGCGCTCTCGGTCGAGCGCCACGCCACCTCGAAACTCCCCGACGACGATCTCCTCGACATCCGCACGCTCGGCTTCCGCGGCGAGGCATTGCCCTCGATCGGCGCGGCCGGCCGGCTTGCCATCACGACGCGGCACGCAAGCGAGCCGCACGGCTGGATGATCGCGGTGGACGCCGGCCGCAAGGGCGAGGTCAAGCCAGCGGCGCTCGGCGAAGGCACGCGCGTGGAGGTGCGCGACCTTTTCTATGCCACGCCGGCGCGGCTTAAGTTTTTAAAGAGCGATCGCAGCGAGGGCGAGGCGATCCGCGAGGTCGTGCGGCGGCTGGCGATGAGCCGGCCCGACGTCGCGTTCACACTCGCCGGCGAGGAGCGCGCGGCGGTCACTTGGGCCGCGCCGCTGCCGGGCGCGAGCGGCCGCTTGGCGCGGCTCGCCGATATTCTGGGCGGCGAGTTTCGCGCCAATGCCGTCGAGGTGCGCGGCGCCGGCGGCACGGTTGCGGTGGAAGGCTTTGCCGCGCTGCCCACGCTTACTCGCGCCAATTCGCTCGGCCAATATCTCTTCGTCAACGGCCGAGCGGTACGCGACAAGCTTCTCATCGGCGTGGTGCGCGCGGCCTATGCCGATTACCTGCCGCGCGACCGCCATCCCATCGTCGCGCTGTTCGTCACGCTCGATCCGCGCGAGGTCGACGTCAACGTGCATCCAGCCAAGGCCGAGGTGCGCTTCCGCGATGCTGCCTTGGTGCGCAGTCTCCTGATCCGCGCGCTGCAAGAGGCGCTCTCCCGCGAAGGCCAGCGCGCCGCCACGACCGGCGGCAGCGCGACCGTCGCCGCCTTCCGTCCGGCCGCGCTCACCCGGCGCCGCTGGGACTGGCGGCAATCGCCGGCGCGGCCGATCGATGCGCGCGGTGCGCCGGTGCGCGGGCTTGGCGCGGGCGGCTTCGCGCAGGCGGCGCAGGCGGCGTTCGAGGTTGGCGCGCCGAGCGCCGACGCGCGCGTCACCGAAGTGGCCGAGCCCGAACTTCTCGAGAAGCCGCTCGGCGCCGCGCGCGCGCAGGTGCACGAGACCTATATCGTGGCGCAGACCCGCGATGGCATCGTCATCGTCGACCAGCACGCGGCGCACGAGCGCATCGTCTACGAGCGCTTGAAGGCAGCACTCGCGAACAGAGGCATCCCGCGCCAGATCCTGCTCATTCCGGAGATCGTCGAGCTCGATGCGGCGGACGTCGAGCGGCTCCTGGCGCGCGCCGGCGAGCTCGCGCGCTACGGGCTTGCCATCGAGCCGTTTGGGCCAGGCGCCGTCGCCGTGCGCGAGACGCCGGCGCTCCTTGGCGAGATCGACGCGCGCGCGCTCCTGCGCGACCTCGCCGAGCACATGGCGGAATGGGACGAGGCGCTGCCGCTTGAGCGCCGCCTGATGCATGTGGCCGCCACCATGGCCTGCTACGGCTCGGTGCGTGCGGGGCGACGGCTCAAGGCCGAGGAGATGAACGCGCTGCTGCGGGAAATGGAAGGCACGCCCAATTCCGGCCAATGCAATCATGGCCGGCCGACTTATGTGCAGCTGAAACTCACCGACATCGAGCGGCTGTTCGGGCGGCGGTAGGGCGTTTTCGTTTGTGGTTGATGCATCATTTACGCGACCCGCTCGGTACATTCCCTCCCCCGCAAGCGGGGGAGGGATAGGGAGGGGGCACGCAACAAGACAGGACCTTTTAAATCACCCTGCCCGCAAAGCGAGGTAGGGTGCGGACCGAGTGCGCTGCTCGCGCGGATTCCACTCACCTGAATGCGCTCGATTGCGGTCGCGGCATTTCTGCTGCTGTTCATATGGCAGACGCCGCCCTGGCTGACGGTCGTGCTGAGCGCCGCGGCCGGCGCGCTTGTCGCGTGGGTCTAACGTTAGAATCACAAATCAGCGGCGGCCCCATCACTAATTTTGCGAAAGTTTCTCTTCTCTGCTTGGATGCGGAGGCCAAGTCGTGATTTAGCGCTTCTTTATAGCGGCTCTCCAGCGATGGAATCGTTTCCTGGGCCTGACGCCACTCGATTGCATGCTTTGCGTGCGGCTTCACCATTACCTCGTCATAGAGATGGATGACTTCGTTCCGATACTCTGCCTCACGCAACTGCAGACGTCGCCACCGCAGGTCCTCCGGCGCAAAGCGTGTGCGCAGAAATGCATAGCATTTCAACTCGGTGAGCAGGATTACGATGAGGCGCTCGGCTTTCGCCGGCTGATACTCGACCAAGTCGCGGATCGCCTTGCGCGCGCTCTCGTAGCCCAGGTACATAAGATAGATCACATTGAGCATGGCAATGTGCCCCGGCGTCTCCACGGCCAAGCCAGCCACAGCGGGGTGAGTTGCTTGCGGCGGATTGGTTTCCGCGAGTCTCCTTAGCGAATCGCGCAGTGCCTTCATGTACGTATAAAATTCGGTGATGTAGTTGACCACGGATTCCTCGAGGAGCTCGAGGTCCCGCGAATGCTCGCAAAGACCGGGAAATATTCCTCCTTGGAGACAAAGCTTGCGCAGCTTGGCGGCTTGTCCGAGGGCGCCGCAAAGTAAGCATCGACGTAGCGCTTGCCGATATCAAAGATCGTGCCGACGCGGCACAGCGTGCCGATCTCGCACGCAAACAGGTCAACAATCCCCAACCGCTTCGAGGCCGACTGATAGGCCCACCCCATGACGATGCCGTAGATCGGTATACCAGGACCAACGTATTTGAAGATGAACGAAAAGCTTCGGACACCGATTTAAATGCCCCAGTGACTGCGTCAATGACCGCGATGAGGAGCACGAGGGCAATGTGAGAAAGGCAAACAAATAAGGCTGCAGTAAAGATTAGCTTCAAGTCCCTCACATGCCGGGAGCGAAAGAATCGAAACAGTGTCGAAGCTGATTCTTCGGCTGAGAGATCCGCGTCGGATACCCAACCGGTCGCTTTCCACAGTGCAGCGGCTGAAAACCCTGAAAGTAGTCCAGACTGTTGCGGCGGATCATAAGCCTTCTGAAGAAGTGCGTCCGAGCTCGTTTGGATCTTTGTCTTTTCACGCGCGGTTGCGTCCATGGGACACCTCTTGGGCTTCAGGCATTTGGCCGCCTCGAGTCACCCCGGCGCCGCATTCAGTCCGGGCCAAGCGAAGTGACTCACCGCATCCCGTGGAAGAAGGCTACCGCCGTGCGCGCATAGAGTGTGTGAGCCACGTCACAAAAGGAACGCCGCCGTCGGCAGCACTGATCAACGCGCCTGGAAGCCGGACTCCTTGATCAACCGCACGGCGTTGGTCCGTTGCTCCCGTAAATAGCGAGCAAAGTGCTCGGGCGTGTCGAAAACCGGTTGAATGCCGATATCGATGAGCCGCGCTTGACGGAAGGATGGCTCGTTGCCGATGCGGCTGATGTCCTCGTGCAATTTCTCGATAATGGGCTTGGGCGTGCCGGCCGGGGCAACGAAGCCGAAATAAACCGGCGCGAGATTGGGAAAGCCAAGCTCGCTGAGCGTCGGCACGTCGGGAAAAAGCGGCGAGCGGGCGTCGGAATCGACCGCGAGCGCCTTGACCGCGCCGCTGCGGATATGGGGGATGAAATTGGGCAAGCCGACGATCACCACCGGCGTCGTTCCGGTCAAAAGGCCCGTGACCATATCGCCGCCGCCGCGCGAAGGAACGCTGACGATGTCGGCGCCGGTCTTCTCCTTCCATTTCTCCATGGTGATCTGCATGGGAATGGCGAGCGCGCTGTAACTCAGTGTGCCCGGCTTGGCCTTGGAGAGCGCCGCGAGCTCCTCGAGCGAGTTCACATTGAGCGCCGCGCTCACGACCAGCACCTGCGTATTGATGAAGGCGTTGGTGATGGGCTCGAAATCTTTTTCGGGATCGAAGGGGATCGATTTGTAGGTGAATTGGTTCAGGGTGAGCGTTTCGTTGGGCAAGATGCAGATTGTATAGCCGTCGTTGGGCGCTTCGGCACAGGCGCGGCCGGCGATGTTCATCCCCCCACCGGAGCGATTCTCGATGATCGCCGGCTGACCCCAGCGCTTCTGCAGCTCGTCGCCAAGCGCGCGGACAAAAATGTCGCTGGTGCCGCCCGCGCTGTTGGCGGTGATGATGCGCACCGGCTTGCTTGGATAGGGCTGCGCCGCCGCCGGCACCGCGCTGAAGGCTACCCCGAAGATCGCGAGAACGATCAGCAGCGCGAATGTCGCGGGGGAGAACGTCGAGGGCTGATCAGCCGCGTGGTCTTCGGATTCGGCCTTGACGTCGGTCATTTCCTCCTCACGATGCGGCGACGTGCGCAGCAGGGCTCGCCTGTAGCGAGCAAGGCCCGGAGCTTATCGGCTTTGCTCGGCGCATGCTATCCATTGTCCGGTTCTGGCCGCAGCAAGAAGGCCGGAGTCTCAGGGCTTGGCCCGAGCATCGCACCGCAGGCGCGCAAGAGTTCACCATAGCCGCGCCGAACAATTCAGGGAGGAGCTTGTGCCCGAGGAGATTTCTGCCGATCGCGTCAGCGCCGTCGCCATCGCGGCACGCGTGCCGCTCGCACCGATCGAGGCGGAGCGCATCGCGCGCGCGGTTGCGCCAACGGTCGCGCGCTTCGCTCGCGCGAAGATCGACTTGTCGCTCGAAACCGAGCCGGCAAGTTTCCTTGCCGTGCAGCGGCGGGAGATCGCCCGGTGAAGGATCCCGCCGAGCTGACCCTGACCGAGATCGCGGGCGCGCTGCGCCGCCGCACGTTCTCCTCCACCGAGCTGACGCGATGGATGCTTGAGCGGATCGGGCGATGGCAGCCGATCATCAACGCATTCGTGCGCATCGATGAGGACGAAGCTCTGGTTGCAGCCAAAAGCGCGGACCGCGCGCTTGGGAGCGGCAAGGCGAAAGGCGCATTGCATGGCGTGCCGCTCGCGCACAAGGACATGTATTACGTCAAAGGCAAGGTGTCGGAATGCGGCTCGAAGGTGCGCAAGGGCTGGATCGCGCCGGCGACCGCAACCATACTGACGCGTCTCGCCGCCGCCGGATCGTTTCCGATCGGCGCGCTGCACATGTCGGAGTTCGCTTATAGTCCGACCGGGCATAACTCCTATCTCGGGCCCGCCTGCAATGCGTGGGATCCGAAATGCATTACGGGGGGTTCGTCATCGGGGTCGGGCACATCCGTCGCAGCGCGCCTTACTCCCGCGGCGCTCGGGTCCGATACGGGCGGGTCGATCAGGCTGCCCGCCCATTTCTGCGGCGTGACCGGGTTCAAGCCGACCTATGGACGCGTCAGCCGCGCCAACGCGCTGCCGCTCTCGTTCACCCTCGATACCGTTGGCCCGCTGGCGCTGAGCGCGGAGGATGCGGGGGCGATCATGGCCATCATTGCCGGGCCCGATCCGCTCGATGCAACGACGCTCGGCGCGCCTGCTTGGAACGCCAAAGCCACGCGCGCCTCGCCCAAGGGACTGAGGATCGCCGTGCCGGCGCGCTTCTATATCGACGATCTCGAGCCCGACATTGCGAGCGCGCTGGATGCGACCATCGTTACGCTGCGCAAGCTCGGCGCGAAGATCGCAAAGGTCGAGCTGCCCGACCAGGCTTTGTTGAGCGCGGCGGCCCTGATTGTACTCGCGGTCGAGGCCACCAGCGCGCACGCGCCGTGGCTGCGCACCCGCGCAGCGGACTATGGTCCGCAGGTACGCAATCGGCTGCACAACGGACTTGCCTATAGCGCGGTGGAATACCTCGAGGCGCTGCGTTGGCGCGGACCGGCGCTGGCCGCGCATCTTGACGCCATCGAAGATGTCGATGTGGTCGTTACCCCGGTCTCGCGCTCGGTCGCGCCGACGATCGCGGCGACCGATCTTGGCGGAATGCCGGAAGCGGAGGCGGCGATCCAGGCCATCACCCGCTTCATGCGGCCGGTGAACTTTCTCGGCCTGCCGAGCTTGGTGGTGCCGGCGGGGCAATCGAAATCGGGACTGCCGATCGGGATGCAGCTCATTGGCCGTCCGTTCGGCGACGAAACGTTGATTGCGCTCGGCCGTGCATTTCAAGCTGCGAGCGATCATCACCGCCGGATTCCAGCGCTTCCATGACCGCGCCTAAAGAATGGACGCGGGCAGAGACAGCGCGGGAGTTCAAATGGGAGGAGGCGAGATGTTGCGCTTCATAAGAGCAGCGGCCTGCGTCGCCTTGGCAATGTTGGCGAGCGCGGCCTCGGCGCAGACTTACCCGGGCGATCCCGTCAAGTTGATCGTTCCGATTCCGGCGGGCGGAGTCACCGATGTGATGGCGCGCGTGATCGGTCAGCGGTTGCAGGAGATGTGGGGCCAAGCCGTCGTGGTGGAAAATCGGCCCGGCGGCAATTCCGGCGTGGGGCGCAAGCCGTCGAGCGGGCTCCGGCCGATGGACTGACGCTTCTGTCGCGCCGGATGCGACCTTCACCGCGAATCCGGCGCTGTTCTCGAAGCTCATTTACGATCCGGACGGCTTTACGCCCATCTCGGTGCTCTGTCGCGGCACGCCAATGCTGATCGTGCATCCATCGCTGCCGGTGAAGACCGTGCCGGAACTGATTGCATACGCGAAAGCCAAGCCGGGCAAGCTGAGCTACGGCTCGTTCGGCGTCGGCACCTATGCCCATCTGAGCATGGAAGACTTCAAGCAGCGGACCGGCATCGACTTGCAGCACGTGCCCTATCGCGGCGCGGCACCGGCATTGAACGGGTTTCTCGGCAACGAGGTTTCGGTGATGCTGCTCAATCTGTCGAGCGTCGAGCAGCACGCGAAGGCCGGAAAGGCGCGCCTCGTCGCGGCCGCCACCGAGAGACGGATCCCTCACCTGCCGGATCTGCCGACCATTTCCGAGACGGTTGCGGGCTTCAAAACATCGGTCTGGTTCGGGCTGTGGGGGCCGGGAAAAATGCCGCCCGGTCTTCTTGCCAAGATTCACGCCGACGTTTCCAAGGCGCTTGATCATCCCGAGACCACGAAGTTCTTCAGCAATAACAGCTTCGAGCGCCTCGACCTCTCGCCGCAGGACGTCGGCAAGCTCATTCAAAGCGATCTCGAGCATTGGAGCGCGCTGATCAAAGCGCTCGGCGTCAAGATCGACTGACGTCATTGCGGGATCACGTGCGATGCCGCCAAAAGTAAAGATCGAATTTGCCCGCGTCGCGCCACGCGGTGTCGCTGATCATGAGATAACCGGCAACCACAAAATCGAAGGTCGCGCAAAAGATGCCGTAGCCCAGCGGAATATCCGTTAGCGACACGCCGGCAACTGAAGAGCCTGACAATGAATGGGATAAATCCCAGAGCCCATGCATGACATAGCCAACTGCAAGAGCAGATCGGGAAAACAGTCCGCACAGCGCACAAACAAGGAAGATGGCGACGCCGATCAGTTCGGTTCGCCAAGCATGCGCCGAGGCTGCGAAATAGGCAGCGAAGCTCAGGTAAAAACCGGCAATAACGACCAGGAAACAGGCCCAGAATATCTGTTCCCATCGTCCTTGGAACATTCGTCGAAAAACAAAAATGCTTCCAATCGCGCTGAGCAAACCAACAACAAAATACAAGAGGGCGACGACGAGCCCACCAATCAGCTGACTGCTCGACCCAGCCCCGACGATCAGATTTTGGAGTAACGCTGAGTCCATCCTAACTAGGGTCAGAACTCATTAATTTTTCCGCTCTGACAATACGGTCCTGATTCGTTTTTGGAAAGGATTGGGATCGTGCGCAGGAACCGGTTTTGGCTGAGCGATGAGCAATGGAAGCGGATCGAACCTCGCCTGCCAACAGATGTCCGTGGCGTCGAGCGGGTGGACGATCGCCGCGTTATCAGCGGTATCGTGCATGTGCTAAAGAGCGGCTGTCGCTGGTGCGATTGCCCGCCCGAGTTTGGTCCTTCGACAACGGTCTATAACCGCTTTGTGCGCTGGGCGCGGCGTGGGGTGTGGGAAAACCTGTTCCGGGAACTTGCTGGGAACGGACGATCCACCGACACGCAGATGATCGACTCCACGCACGTGAAAGCGCACCGCTCGGCAGCAGGTGGAAAAGGGGGGAGCAGAAGCAGGCTGTTGGCCGCTCGCGCGGAGGGCGCAACACGAAGATTCACGCACTCGCAGATGTTAAAGGCCGCCTTATCGCCATCCTGTTGACTACAGGTGAAGCACACGATTGCCCGCTCGCAAAGCGCCTCGTTCGCAGAGTGAAGCCGTCGAAACGGATACTCGGCGATAAGGCCTACGATAGCGCCGAACTGCGCGAGGACCTGCACGAGCGGGGAATCAAGCCGGTCATTCCAAATCGCTGCAACAGAAAACAACAGTTCAGCTTTAGCAAGCGTATCTACAAGCTGCGCTGGCGCATCGAGAGCGCGTTCAACCGGTTGAAAGACTTCAGGCGCATCGCAACCCGCTACGACAGGCTGGCGCGAAATTATCTGGCCTCTGTCTGCCTCGCCGCTGCTCTTGTATGGTGGATTTAATGAGTCTGGACCCTAGTCCGATTCAAGAGTGACGGGACGTTGCACGGCTACCATTTCCTGATCAACAGTTTCTCAACTTTGCCTCACGACAAGCCGGCAGCTCCCTGGGACAGATCTGAATTGTTTGAACGAGAAGGGCTGCTGATCACTCCTGTGCTTTCCATCAAGGATAGCACACCCGACTGCGAGCGATGGCTTTTTAGGGAAGGCACGTATCGCAGCGATGTCGCGGCGACGGGCAAAGTGTATCGCTGGTATCTCGGGGTGGAGGCGAGCGCGCCGGGACTTGTCGAATGGCGCAAGGTCGGCAATGCTTGCCGCGTGGGAATCGGCGCGAGGTCTCAATGACGGACTACCGGCCACATATCATCGTGGTCGAGGACGAGGCCGCCCAGCGCCATCTGCTGGTCGAGTACCTCGGCAAACACAATTTCCGTGTCACCGGCGTCGACGGCGGGCCGGCGCTGCGCCGGCTCGTCGAGCGTGAGCTGCCGACTGTCGTCCTGCTCGACGTTGGCCTTCCCGGCGAGGACGGGTTCGCGCTCGCACGCTGGTTGCGCGAACGCAGCGGCCGGATCGGCATCATCATGGTCACGGCCGCTTCCGACACCGTCGACCGTGTCGCGGGATTGGAGACCGGCGCCGACGACTATATCGGCAAGCCGTTCGATCCGCGCGAGCTCTTGGCCCGAGTCAAGAGCGTGCTGCGGCGCGCGACGGGCGGTACGCCGTCGGTTGGGCCGCGCGTGCGCTTGGGCCGGCGCATTCTCGACCTCGAGAAGCGCGTGCTCGTCGATCCGGCCGACGGCAGCGAGGAGACACTCGCTGCGAGCGAGTACGATCTTCTCAAAGTCTTTGCCGAGAACCCCAATCGCCCGCTCAACCGCGATTGGCTGCTCGAGGTCACCTCGCATCGGGAGATGGAGGCGTTCGATCGCTCGATCGATTTGCGCATCACACGGCTGCGCCGCAAGATCGAGGTCGATCCGAGCCGGCCCGAGGCCATTCGCACCGTGCGGGGCGTCGGCTACATGTTCGTGCCGCCGCGGGATTGAAGGTCAGCGCCGTCCGGGTCGATTCAACGCGCGCCATCGATCTCCGCCAGCGCGCGACGCAACTCGCTCGCCAATGGTCCGAGTCCGCCGCGGCAGGCGCTGTGGTCGCCGGCTTTGCCCGCGCGTTCGAGCTGCGCAGCTGCGGTCGCGAGTCCCGTGGCGCCAACCGTCTGCGCGGCGCCCTTGAGCTTGTGAGCCGCGGCTGCCAGCGCCGCAAGATCGCCCGAGCGGGAGCACGCTTCGACGACGCGCCCGGTCTCGATCGCGGTGTCGCGAAACTTCCCCAGCAGGGAAGCGATAGCCCTCTCGTCACTGAGCCAGCCGGCCAAAACAGCGCGGTCGATCGCGGCGACAGGGTTCGATGCGACCTCGCGGCCTTGCTGGCCGTTGTTATTGCCGTCGACGGACACCCATCGCTCGAGCGTGACCCGGAGTTGCTCGATGCTGACAGGCTTGGCCAGATAAGCGTCCATGCCGATCGCGATGCAACGCTCCTCTTCGCCTTTCATCACATTGGCAGTGACGGCAACAATCGGCGTGCGCGGCCCGCCCGGCACGCGCTCGGATTCGGCTTTGCGCACCTGCCGCGTGAACTCGTGGCCGTCCATGCGTGGCATGTGAACGTCGACGAGCACTGCTGCATAATGCCCGGACGCCCACGCGGCCAAGGCTTCGATACCGTCGTTGACCGTATCGGCCGCAACGCCGAGCAGGTCGAGCTGGCGAACCAGAACCTCGCGGTTGACCGGGTGATCGTCGACGACCAGCACCCGCTGCCCCGATGAACGCACCGAAGGCGTCGAGGGGCGCGGCGAGGGAGACGAGCGCAGCATTGTTTTGAGGGGCGAATCGGCCGGCGCTGCCCGTAACGTCAGCGCCACTGTGAAGGTCGAGCCGACCCCGGGCCTGCTCTCGACGCCAACCTCTCCATCCATCAGCTCGGCCAGGCGTCGTACGATGGAAAGGCCGAGGCCAGTGCCGCCATACTGCCGCGTCGTTGCGCTGTCGGCCTGGGCAAAAGGCCTGAACAGCCGCGCGATCTGACCCGCATCGAGCCCTATGCCGGTATCGCTGACGGCGAGCTGGATGCGGGCACGCCCGTTCCCGAGCGGCGACGTGCTAGCATGAACGCGCACACCGCCGCGCTGTGTGAACTTCAGCGCGTTGCCGAGCAGATTGAACAGGATCTGGCGCACGCGGGTCGGATCGCCGATCAGTGCGCCACTCGAGCCCACGTTCAAATTCACATCGAGCGTCAGTCCCTTTTCGCTGGCCTCGCGGCGGAACGTTCCGACGACGCTCTCGATCAGGTCCGAGAGGGAAAATGCGACCTGCTCGAGTTCGAGCCGGCCGGCCTCGATCTTCGAGAAGTCGAGAACGTCATCGATGATGCGCAGCAATGCCTGCGCCGAGTCGCGCATGGTCGCGAGCGTTTGCCGTTGCGCATCGTCGATCCCCTGCCGTTCCAGCACTTCCATCATGCCGAGCACGCCATTCATGGGCGTGCGGATTTCATGGCTCATGATGGCAAGGAACGTCGATTTTGCTTGGTTTGCGGCCTGCGCCTCCTTGCGCGCACGCTCGGCGGATTCCCGCTCGGCCTCGGCGGCTTCCTTGGCAAGCGCCAGAGCCTCCTCGCGCCGCCGCACGTCGGTAATGTCGTTGTACACGGCGAGCAAACTGCCGTCATCGAGGTACCTGTACTTGTGCTCGAAATATCTGCCGGACTCGGTGCGGCGCTCGTAACGATTGCCACCAGGCTTGCGCATGCGCATCGCGATCTCATTGGCCTTGGCATCGACGTCGGCCACGTCGCCGTATTCGCCTCTGTTGATCAGGTGGCGAATGAGGTCGTATCCGGACACGCCCGGATAGGCGATTTCGCTCGTGTAACCGTGCAGATCGCGGTGATGCTTGTTGCTGAAGCGCCAACGGAAATCCTTGTCGAACAGAGAGACGCCGTCGGTCATATTGTCGAGGATGCTCTGGGTCATCCGATAAGCGCGCTCGACGTCGTTGCGCGCTGCCAATGTTTCCGCCTGCGCCCGTTCGGCCGCGTCGCGCGATGCTTCGGCCGCTTCCTTTGCGGCTGCCAGCGCCTCCTCGCGTTCCTTGAGCGCCGTGATGTCGCGATAGAGTCCAAGCACGCTCTCGTCGGCCAATTGTTGGAAATTGAGTTCCACGTAACGGCCATTGCCCATGCGCCGTTCGTAGCGAGCCCCGCCGGGGGTGCGGATAATGGTGGCGCGTTCTTGAACGATCCGTTCGACGTCCTTTTCGCTCTCGACCGGCCCAAAATCGCCGCGCGTCGCCAGGAAGCGCAGCACGTCGTAGGCGGATCGGCCGGGCCTGGCGATTTCCGCGGGGATCTGCAGGAACTCCGCGAAGTGACGATTGGCGAATTTCAGATCGAAATTCTTGTCAGCCAGGACCACGCCGTCGCTGAGGTTGTCGAGGATGCTCTGTGTCATCCGATAAGCGCGCTCGACGTCGTTGCGCGCCGCTAGCGTTTCTGCCTGCGCCCGTTCGGCCGCGTCGCGCGCGGCTTCGGCCGCTTCCTTGGCGGCCGCCAGCGCCTCCTCGCGCTCCTTGCGCGCCGTGAAGTCGCGATAGAATCCAAGCACGCTCCCGTCGGCCAATTGCCGGAAGCTCGCTTCAACGTAGCGGCCATTGCCCATGCGCCGTTCGTAGCGAGAGCCGCCGGGCGTGCGGAACATGGCGGCGCGTTCTTGAACAATCCGCTCGAGGTCTTTTTTGCTCTCCACCGGGCCGAAATCGCCGCGCCGCGCTTGGAAGCGCAGGATGTCGTGGCCGGACCGGCCTGGACTGGCGATTTCCGCGGGGATCTGCAGGAACTCCGCAAAGTGACGGTTGGCGAATTTCAAATCGAGATTGTTGTCGGCCAGGACCACGCCATCCCTAATATTGTCGAGCACGAGCTGCATGGCTTCACGGGCTTGCTCGAGGCCGCGCTGGGCAACCATGACCTCGGCTTGCGCCGATTGGAGAGCACGTTCGCGTTGCTTGAGGTCAGTGATGTCACCGGCAGCTCCGACCATGCGGAGCGCCCGACCATTGCGGCCACGGGCGACAAGACCGTGTTGCCGGATCCAGCGCCATGATCTGTCGCGAGCGCGATAGCGATACTCGCACTCGAACCGCGCGCTCTCGCCTTTCAACAGCGACACCAGTGCCGCCCGATAGAGCGGCTGATCATCGGGATGGATGAAATCGTCCCAGTTTTTCAGCGAGAACGGCTGATCAGGGCCGAACCCCACGGTCTCGCGCATCGCGGGAGAGATATAGATGACGTTCTTTGCGATATCCCAGTCGTACGTGTTCAGGTTCATTGACTCGAGCGCGAGCCGATAACGCTCGAGCTCTGCCGCTCGGCGGCCCGCCATCCCGGTGCGCTTGCGCGCGATTTTGGCCGCCTTCGGCAACGTCCGCCCGGAAGGCTTGTGGCGTGAAGACTTGCGACGTGACCGCCTGGCGGTGGCCCGGGACGTCACTTTCGGCATGAGCGACTCCTAGTGCGATGCTACCGGCAGCCTGTATCGGCGATGTATCGCGGACGCGCGGCGTTTGTATCGTCTGTATCGCGGCCCTCGTGAACGGAAGCGAGATCGCCAACGCGACGGGCGCCCCGCGATACCGACGATACACTTTGCCGACCGCCGCGACATCGGTGCGATACCGGTCATCCTTAAAAGAGAATTGATCAAAGGCCGATTTGGATGCCGACCGATGCGCGAACTTGCCGACCTCGCCCGCGACCTGGTCAAGGCCCTGTTCGACCCCTACCGGCCCGAGCTGCACTATATGCGCGGTCCCGGCCCCAAATGGCATGCCAAGCATGCGCAGCCGTTCCGGCTTGGTTCTGACGTCGTGGCTCTGCCGGCAATGGTGCCGGCTGCGAAGCGCTCAATCAGACCGCGCCATCTCGTGGTGCACGCCGCGTCTCTCGTTCTTGGCATCGCACTGCTCGTGCTCGCTCTCCTCTTCGTCTCACCGACAGCATCCAGGGCCGACGCATCGAATTGCACGCAAGTCTGGGATCTTGCCGCCGCGCGCGTTCGCTGGGCGGCGGCGCGCCAGAGCCGCGTCGACGCTGCCGAAAGCGATAAAAAATGCCGTGCCTACCGCATTCATTTCTACGATGCGGTGACGGCGCGCCAGGCCGCCTCCATCTGCGAGGACGGCATCCACCGCCAGCGCGATCTCGCTCTGCTCGACGGCGAGATCGACGCCTTCAACAGCCTCATTGCCGCGCAGTGCGGCGGGTAATGGACCTTTGGGGAGAGGTCATATGCAAGATGCTTTGACACTTTCGAAGTTCTCAGCTGATCACGCCGACGGGCACGATGGCAGTTCCGATGAACTGCTCGTACGACGCGTCGCCGCCAGCGACAGGCTCGCGATGCGGGCCCTCTACGTGCGCCATCATGTGCGAATCTACCGTTTCGTGCTTTGGATCGTGAACGATGCAGCCACCGCCGAGGACGTGACCAGCAATGTGTTTCTCGACATCTGGAGGAATGCCGGCCGTTTCGAGGGGCGGTCGCAGGTTTCCACCTGGATATTCGCAATCGCCCGCTACAAGGCAGTAGCCGCGCTGCGCCGCCGCACCAATGATCCGCTCGATGACGAGATGGTGTGCGAAATTCCCGACAGCGCGGATACGCCCGAGATGATCCTGCAGAAGCAGAACGAGAGCGCCGTTCTGCGGCAGTGCCTCACGCAGCTGTCACCGGCGCATCGCGAGATCATCGACCTTGTCTACTATCATGAAAAATCGGTGGCTGAAGTCGCCGAGATCATCGGCGCGCCACAGAATACGGTGAAGACCCGCATGTTCCACGCTCGCAAGCGGCTCGCGACGCTACTCGAGGCACGCGGTTTCGACGCCGCAGCGTAAGACCCAGTCGCCCTCCGGAACGACCCCTGCACGCGCGCAAGAGCAAATCAATGGCAGCAGATAGCAAAACAGCTTTCTTCCCAACCTAATAGAGTTGCGCGAAGCGCTGCGTGACCGAAGTGGTGGGCATGCGTGATCGCCCTCATAAAGAATCTGCAAGCGAGCAATATCGGCAACTTGCGAAAGAGTGCTTGGAGATGGTGCCCACCATTCCGGAGGGAGAGGGCCGAGTCGAGCTGATGGAGATGGCGCGTTTCTGGCTTCGCTTGGCCGAAAGCTTCAAAGACGACGATTGAATGGCGCCAACCGGAACCAAAAAATTGCAACCGTAAATGAGCACGATCACGACCGCAGAACTGATCATGATGACGGCCAAAAGGGGGATAGCCACAGTCTGCGCGGTCTCAGTATTCCTGTGTGCAGGCGCGGTAGCGCAAGAAGGATATTACGGGGTCGGCCACCAACACTGGCATATGGAGTTCTACTCCAAACTAAACAGAAACGACGGCAAAGGCTCCTGCTGCAACCTCTATGACTGTCGCCCGACGCAAAGCCGCAGGGTTGGTGACCATTACGAGGTCAAGGTTGACGGCGAATGGACACGGGTTCCCAATGACAAGATCAATAACGTGGTGGCGCCTGATGGTGGCGCTCACGTCTGCGCGCCGAGGCAGGAGGGTGCGAACAAGGGTGTTCTATTTTGTGTCATTCTGCCGCCGGTGAGCTAACCCGGAATACGGGCGCACCTAGATTCATAACGATTCAGGTCTAACCCAAGGACTTTTCGGCCTTTCCGCCGCATGCTGAGCGTGCCCGCGATACCGACGATACATTTTGCCCGCGCCGCGACATCGGTGCGATACGTACCATCCCTAAAAGAGACCGCAACCCAGCAACGATAGGGCGGTGGCTGTGGAAGCTCTTGCGATCAGTCTAATCGCCGGTGTTGTGCTGTGCCGAAGTGCGTGACAGCGCCAAGCAACAGCGCAAAGCCGTCTCGTCTCGGCAAGGCGCAGCACCATCTAAAAGAGGCGTGCGATGCTGCGTTCGTGCTTGCGCGCCACGCCGATCAAAACGATTCATTTGCGCACGATGTTATAAAGAAACTGCAGCATCACCTGCGGAGGTTGCAAACAGTGCTTCGTCGGCGCGACCCTGAAGGCAGCCGATAAAGGGAGAGCGCCAAAAACCGAGCTAACAAGCCATTGGACCGCGCAGCGGCACGGCCTGTGCACTTGATCGTCGGCTGGCCGCCTGGCGGCGCGGCGGACCTCCTTGCACGCCTGATCGGTCAAGGCAATATCGCCACCGAAGCAGTCGTGCGCGCGGTCCCGAACGGCCACGCTGCTCCACGTTTCTTCGGTCAATGCGTTCAACGCGACCCTGTACCGACAACCTTGGCTTCAATTTTGTCCGCGACATCGCGCCGGTCGCGAGCCTGTGCCGCGGACCAGGGGTCTTGGTGGTGCACCCGTCGTTCCCAGCGAAATCGGTGCCCGAGTTGATCACTTATGCCAAGGCCAATCCCGGTAAGATCAATATGGCCTCGGGCGGAGTCGGGAGCCGCAGCATGTGTACGGCGAGGTGTTCAAGATGATGACCGGCGTGGAAATGCTCCACGTACCGTATCGGGGTGGGGGGCCGGCGCTCACCGATCTCCTCGCCGGGCAAGTGTCGATAATGTTTGACACTCTCGCTACGTCCATCGAGCACATCAGGGCGTGAAAATTGCGCGCACTCGCAGTGACCTCTGCGGCGCGGTCGGATGTGTTACCAGACACCTCGACCGTGGGCGATTTCGTGCCGGGCTACGAAGCAAGCAGTTGGCAGGGGGTCGGCGGACCCAGGAGCACCCTGAGGAGGTTATCGAGAAGCTCAACAGGGGAGATCAATGCTGTGCTTGCCGATCCCAAGATAAGGGGGCGGATCGCCGACTTCGGCTACACGGTTTTTGCAAGCTCGCCTGCCGACTTCCGCGTGTTCATCGCCGCACATACGCAGAAGTGGGCCGAGGTAATTAAGTTCTCCGGCGCTAAAGCTTACTGATCGGCTTAGCTCTTTTCGCTGCGGTCAGAACACGTACGGTTATTTTGCGCTATCCCACTCGCGTCACGCGCCGCCGTGGCGAGGTAAGTGGCAAAAGCAAAGCCCCGCTCGCGCGGGGCTGAGCCTTGTGGGATCGTTCAGACTAACGGCGGCCTACCACCAGAACCTGCGGTAGCCCCAGCCCGGTCCGTACCAGTAGCTAGGTGCATAGCTGTAATAGTAGTCCGGCCGCCACGAGCATCGATACTTTCCGCACACATAGCGCACGCTTTGGTCCAGCGCGAGATCACTCGCCGCGGCCGCAACGTTGCTCATGGGCATCGCCGCTGCAGGCGCGGAGACGATCCCGCACAGCGCAACACCGGCCACTAGACTGATCGCAAGAGCTTTCACAAGCACCTCCATATGGTTGCTGCATGTCACACAAGACGAGTGCCACAGCTGCCTCAGCGCGCTCTTCCGAGATCACGTTGTGCGAGCAGCTGCAAGCGACCGTTTTTTACGAACGGTGCGTATCGCAGCAATGTCGCGGCGGCGGGCAAAGTGTATCGTCGGTATCGCGCGGGTGGTCGTTGTCCGCGGCGGCAAGACACCGACGGGCTTGATCCCGTCGCTCCGACGCGCGAGTGTCGGCACGAGAGGAAGATGCGCATGCACCGCACGATGCTCGCCGCGGCCATCGTCATCGCGCTCGGCGCGCACGCCACCGCGCAGGATTGGCCGGCGCGGCCGATCACGCTCATCGTTCCGTTTGCCGCGGGCGGCGGGGTCGATGTGAGCGCGCGCATCCAAGCGCAGCGCATGAGCGAGCTCATCGGCCAATCGATCGTGGTCGAGAACGTCGCCGCCGCCGCCGGCATGGTCGGCGGCGTGCGCGTCGCCAAATCGCCGCCCGATGGCTACACGTTACTGATCGGAAATACCGGCACGCACGCGTTCAATCAGTCGCTCTATAAGAAGCCGCTCTACAACGCGGTCACCGATTTCGAGCCGGTGGGACTCGTGTCGGAATCGCCGCGCCTCCTGATCGCACGCAAGGATCTCCCCGCGAACAATCTCAAAGAATTGATCGCCTATCTGAAAGCGAACGAAAAGACGGCGCAGTTCGGCTCGGCCGGCGTCGGGGCCGGAACACATCTGCCCTGCGTGCTGTTCAACCTCGCGATCGGGGCCAACATCACGCACGTGCCCTATCGCGGCGAGGCGCTGGTGCTGCAGGACCTCGTCGGCGGCCGCATCGATTACATGTGCGCCACCGTCCAGAGTGGCGCGGCGCAGGCCAAGCAGGGCGGCGTCAAAGCCATCGCGGTCATGGCGGAGAAGCGGCTGCCGATCATTCCCGACGTCGCAACCACCGGCGAGCAAGGCTTGAGCGGTGTCGAGGCCAGCGTCTGGAACGCATTCTTCTTCCCGAAGGGCACGCCCGAGGCGATCGTGCGCAAAGTGAACAAGGCAATGAGCGAGACCCTCGACGATGCAGCCATCCGCAGCCGGCTCGAGGAGCTCGGGCTCGAAATCGTTCCGGCGGAACGCCGCACGCCGGAATACCTCGCGCAATTTGTGCCGGCGGAGATCGCGCGCTGGGCGAAGCCGATCCGCGAAGCCGGTATCAGCGCGGAGTGAGATGGCGGCTGTCGCCCCTAGGCGCAGCCTCTCCACCGCTCATTCCCGCGCAAGCGGGAATCGAGGAGCCGCAGTCTGTGGCTCTGGGTCCCCGCTTTCGCGGGGACGAACGGAGAGGAATTCGCCCGCGATGTGCTACGAAACTGCTGTCCGGGTGCAGTGAGCAACGACTCACCCGCGGTGCCGAACTATTACGAGCATCGTGTCGTCGTAGCGGCGCCGCTCGAGCTCATCGAAGCCGGCGGGCGCGGTGAACGGCGCGCTCGCCGCCTCCTCCACCACGGCGAGCGCACCCTCGATGAGCCACCCGCCGGCGCGGGCCGCGGCGAGCGATCGCTCCGCGAGGCCTTGACCATAGGGCGGATCGAGGAAGGCGAGCGAAAACGGCGGCAGCGGATGGACGCCGCCGAGCTTGACTGCATCGCGGCGGAAAATACGCGTGACGCCGCCCAGGCCGAGCGCCTCGATGTTTTCCCGCACGAGCGCGCGCGCCTCGGCGGCATCGTCGATGAACAGCGCGAAGACCGCACCGCGCGAGAGCGCTTCGAGCCCAAGCGCGCCGCTTCCGGCAAAGAGATCGAGCACGCGGGCACGGCTCACGGGATCGGCGTAAGCGTGCACGAGGATATTGAACAGCGACTCGCGCAGCCGGTCGGCGGTCGGCCGGATTGCCTGCGACTTGGGTGCGGCAAGCGCGCGGCCGCGCAAGCGCCCGCCGACGATGCGCATCAGCGCGCTTCCCCGCGGGCACGTTTGCGCTGCCCGCGCGACTTGCCCCGACGCGGGCTCTTGGGTGGATCTTTGCCCGAGGCCAGCGCTGGGCGCTCTGCAATCGGCGCGGCGAAATCCGCGCCCGCCACAGCCGCAAGGCGCTCGCCGAGCTGATCGCGCAATGTGCGGGTCCTCACTTCCACGACCTCGCCGGGGGCAAGCTCGCCGAGCTGGAACGGGCCGAACGACACCCGGATCAGCCGGTTGACCTTGAGCCCGAGGTGGCCGAGCACGTTCTTGACCTCGCGGTTCTTGCCCTCGCGCATCGCAAAAGTGAGCCAGACATTGCCGCCTTGCGCGCGCTCGAGCGTGGCTTCGATCGGTCCATAGCGGATGCCGTCGATGGTGATCCCGGCGCGCAGGCGCTCGAGCTCGTCCTGGGTGACGCGGCCGTAAGCGCGCACGCGATAGCGGCGCAGCCAGCCGGTTGCCGGCAGTTCGAGGACACGCGCGAGCGAGCCGTCGTTGGTCAGCAGCAATAGCCCCTCGGTATTGATGTCGAGCCGGCCCACGCTGATGAGGCGCGGCAAGCCCTGGGGCAAGGCGGAAAAGATGGTCGGCCGGCCGCCGGGGTCGGTGTGAGCGGTCAATAACCCGCGTGGCTTATGGTAGAGGAAGAGCCGCGTGCGCTCGCGCAGTGGAAGCTCGCGGCCGTCGACGGCGATGCGATCGGCGGTCGTGACATTGCGCGCCGGCGAGGCGATCACCTCACCGTTGACCGCAACCCGCCCCGCAGCGATCCACGTCTCGGCTTCGCGGCGCGAACACAGGCCCGCGCGCGCGATGACCTTGGCAATGCGCTCGCCCGGTGGGGGAGCATCGCTCTGTCCGCCCCTGTGCCTCATCCTTAGGCTCGCTGCAGACGACGCGGCGTGATAGCAGATCACAGATCACTAATCAGTAGTCCGTGGTTTCGATCGGATTATTCGGATGACTGCCGCGTGACGATGGCTGAAAGGACCGTGCCGACGCAGAGCTTCATGGATGCCGCTCTCGAGGAGGCGCGCGTGGCGGCGCAGGCCGGCGAGGTGCCGATCGGCTGCGTCGTCGTGTGCGACGGCGAGGTGATCGCGCAGTCCGGCAATCGAACGCTCTCCGAGCGCGATCCGACGGCGCATGCCGAGATGGTGGCGATCCGCCGGGCGGCGGAGGCGCTCGGCAGCGAGCGGCTGGTCGACTGCGATCTCTACGTCACGCTCGAGCCCTGCACCATGTGCGCGGCGGCGATCTCGTTCGCGCGCATCCGGCGCCTCTATTACGGCGCCGCGGATCCCAAGGGCGGCGCGGTCGAAAATGGCGTGCGCTATTTCTCGGCGCGGACTTGCCTGCATCGGCCGGAAATCTATGGCGGCATCGGCGAAACCGAAGCGGCGTCCTTGTTGCGCGGCTTTTTTTCCGCCCGGCGGTGACGCGCAGCCCTACGAGGGCTCGTGCCACATCGTCCCCTCCCCCGCAAGCGGGGCAGGGAGTAGACCGAGCCCGTCGCTCGCGCTGATATCACGATCCTGAAATCCGCTCTGAAGACTTACCCCTCCAGCAACGCCGCCAGTTTTGCCTTGAGCTCCGCCTTGACCGGCTCGGCCGCGCGCAGGATCGCGCTCGCCTGCAGGAAATCGAGCGCGCGAAAGGCACCGACGTTCGGGCGCACGATCAGATCGGGCGCACGGTGCTTGACCTTCTCCGCAGTAATTGCGTTGGCCATGACGAGGACGGTCGCGAGCAGGCACTCCCAGGGATTGGGAATATCGCGCCGCTCGTCGGTGGGCGCGCCGGAAATATCCACCGCGACCACGGTGTCGGCGTACCCGCGCAGCTCTTCAAACGGGAGCGGATTGGTCGCGCCGCCATCGATGAGGACTCGTCCCGCGATAACCACGGGCCGCATCAGCGCCGGCAGTGCGATCGAGGCGGCAAGCGCGGGCTTGAGCGCGCCGGAGGAGAACACCACCTGCTCGCGCCGGTAGAGGTCGGTGGCGATGATGGTCAAAGGAACTTCGAGCGCCGCGAAATCGTCCGGCACCTTCGCGGGCAAAAATTGCGCGCAAAATTTTTCCGCATCGACCAGCGTGGCGCTGCCGAAGCCCAGGTTGACCAGATTGGCGAACGTGCCAGCGCGCGTCGCGAGGAGTCGGCGAAAGATTTCCGCGCGATCATGCGCGAGCGTGATGACGAAGCGGCGGATGTCTTTGCCTGACATCCCAGCCGCATAGGCGGCGCCGATCCAGGAACCGATCGAGGTGCCGGCAATGGCGGCGGGCTTGAGGCGCATCTCGTCGAGGGCCTCGAGCACCGCAACGTGGGCAAGGCCGCGCGCGCCACCGCCGCCCAGCGCAAGGGCAAAGCTCTTCGTCATTGCGCGCCCGCCTCGCGCGCAGATTCCCAGGCCTTGATGGCGAGCGGGCGCACCAGCGGAGCCATCGCGGCGGCGTTCTCGCTCGTCGCCGTGCCGTCGCGCACGCGGCCGACGATGCCCTGAAAGATCGCCGCCAGGCGGAAGAAGTTGTAGGCGAGATAGACCGGCAGATGCGGCCGTGGGTCGAGCGAGGTGCGCGCCACATAGGCGTCCACATAGGCTGCGCGCTCAGGAATGCCGAGGCGGACAAGATCATAGCCAAGCAGCGTGCCGACGCCGGCGCCAGTTTCCGACGGCGGCATGGTCCACTGCATGAGATGGTAGGCGAGGTCGGCAAGCGGGTCGCCCAAGGTGGAGAGCTCCCAGTCGAGCACGGCGCGGATTTCCGGCTGCGCAGGCGCAAGAATGATGTTGTCGAGGCGGTAATCGCCGTGCACGAGACGCACCGGCGCAGGCGGCGGCAGATGCGCTGGGAGCCAGGCGACCAATTGCTCCATCTCTTCGATAGGCTCGGTCTCGGAGGCGCGGTATTGCTTCGACCAACGCTCGACCTGACGCGCCACATAGTTGTCGCCGCGGCCGAAGTCGGAAAGCCCGAGCGCAGCGGGATCAAATGAATGGAGCCGCGCGAGCGTCGCGTTCATGGCGTCGTAGACCGCTGCGCGTTCGGCGGGCTCGGTATCCGGCATGTGCGGCTCCCAGACGACGCGGCCCTCGACGTGGTCCATGAGATAGAAGGCGGTACCGGCGACGCTCGCGTCATCGCAGTAGAGCAGCGGCGCGGCGACTGGAAATTTTTGCGCGTGCAGCGCGCTGATCACGCGGAACTCGCGGTCGACCGCATGCGCGGAAGGAAGCAGCTGACCCGGCGGCTTGCGGCGCAACACGTAGCGGCGCGCGGGCGTCTCGAGCAGATAGGTGGGATTGGACTGGCCGCCCTTGAATTGGCGCACGCGCAGCGGGGCCACGAAGTCCGGCAAGCGCGAGGCGAGATAAACTTCGAGCCGCGCGGCATCGAGCGCGAGCGTGCCGCTAACGTCCTTGGTGCCGGAAAACGCGGCCTGGCGATCGATCGGCGACATGGCGATTCGCCTGAAGCAGGTTTTTGAGTTGGTGCAGCTTTCTTTCATCCACACGCGGATGGTCAGGCCCGTCAAGGTCCCGCTTATGCCGGCCAGCGCGATCTGGCCGGTGGTGCCCTTCAACGCGCGATTAGCCGATATCCGCTCTTGGATGCACCGCGCAAATAGCCCGCCTCATCCCATGCGAATGGCCCGCAATCGACACGGACAGCGCTCGCCACCGGCACTCACCGAACAAACATGAGGAATCCCGGCTGGTCGCCTACGACAGTGATGTGCCCCTTGCAGGGCGAGGTGTCCTCTAATCGAAAGATTGAGTCGACGCGTCTCGCCGTCGGCAAAGGTACCTTGCAGGACAATGCCGAATTGAGTTGCGGGAGTAGGATGATTGAGACGCTTTTCCAGATCCTGAACGTCCCAGCGCGCGTCGAACCCTCCGAAGTACGCGCGCGAGGCCGCAAAGTCGCTTCCGATGTGGATTGGAGCGGCCGGCGGCGCGAAGTTCGTCTGGCGGAGATCGACCGTCACGTCCTGAAAGTGCGAGTTTCCGTCGGGCGCGCAAAAGAGCCGTGCGTAGGTGAGCCTGCTGGTTGGCGGCCAGACGTGCAAGAAAACTGTTTGGTGCAGCCGTGATGCCGGTCTCAATGATCGGATGTCAGCTTAAGGCCGAGCATTCCGGCAATGATCAAGCTGAGACAGGTCACGCGCCACACGCTCGCCGGTTCACCGAATGCCAGCATGCCGATGGTGACGGTTCCGGCGGCGCCAATGCCCGTCCACACGGCATAAGCGGTTCCAAAGGACACCGACTTCAGGGCTAGTCCGAGCAGCGCAAAGCTCAGCGCAATAGCGATCAGCATGGCCAGGCTCGGCCACAGTCGGGTCAGGCCATCCGAATATTTGAGGCCGAGCGCCCAGGCGATCTCCAAGAGGCCAGCGAGCAACAGGGCAAGCCATCCGGTCAATCCAGTTACCTCTCTTGCCGCGTGGTCGACCGAATCGATTCAGAGCGTCTAACTGCGCGCGGCTTTCCATCACGCGTGTGCCGCGCCTGCAGCTAAATCGGTCTCACCCCGCGAATCACGGGCAGCCTACGGGCGGAACTGTAAAACCCGGATGACGTAACTTCCGGTCGGCCGGCCCGCAGCTTCGGGCAGCCTCAACGATCACCCGCGGCAGCCAATGGATGGCGCCGGCCCGCGGCCGCGAGCCGGCTAGATGGGGTCAGCAGGGACCTACCAACTCACTGGGGTGGGAAGCGCGGCGTTCGCAGACCCGGAGGCATCCTCGAGACGGACGTCAGCGGTGGCGGCGACGGCGGCATAGTCGCGCCTGCGATCCGGGGTCGTCTTCAACAGATCTTTGACTGCCTCCGGCAATTGTCCTGCAGCGAGCCTGCTGGGCGGACTGTCCAGACGCTCAACCACGGCGAGGCGGGTGACCTCGCCTCGCAGGAAGGCGTTCAGGAACTTGGGATAATTGTTGAAGGAGACGCAGCCGTTCGACTGCCCGTTCGCGCCGAGCATGTAGGTGTGGGCGAGGATGCCCGCGCGGCCATACATCCTGCTGTCGTCCACGGGATTGAGGCGGATGGCGCGAACCCCATGAAACAACCGCTCGCGCAATGTGAGCGTGTAGAGATTGGGCGGGGTTGCCCCATGCATCCTCACGTGCACGTGGCGCGGATTGTCCATGTAGGCGCCAAGCCCGGAATGGGCCTCGAGCCGACGGCCGCTCGGCAGATATACCGTACGCGCGGTGATGTCGTAGATCGCGGTGCGGCCGTCATCCTCGAGCGCAGCAAGCTCCTTGCGCGGTGGGTCGGCACGAAGCTGCGGCTTAGAAGGTTTCGGCGCCTCGGCGCGCTTGCTCGGCGTCTCCGCCGGCAATCGCAGACCGTCCGCGAGCATCGCCATGGCGGAGGCGAGGCTCTCGTCGAAGGACGCCGGACAATCCTCGGTCGAGGCGAAGCGCTTCTCGAACGGCGCCGGGCGATCCTCCAAAGCAGCGAAACGGTCCTCGAACGGCGCATTGCGGCACGCCGGCGCGGATGTCTCCGACAGCGAGGCGCGCGCATTGATCAGGGCCTCGAATCCGACCAGCGGCTCGAGGCTTGCCAGTCGAACGCGCTCGGACGGCTCGGAACCCAACGGCGCGCTGAGCCGGAAAATTTCGGGGTGGATCGTCCCGAATACCGACATGCGCGGCGCGTGCACGCCGGCGTCTGCCGGCCCGGCTTGCGTCCCTGCCGATTTAAGGGCGAACCCCAGAAGCATTGTCGCGATTCCAATGCCAAAAGGAATCGCGCGCACCCCCCCTTGCACCAATACGCCCCCCACTCCACGCCACGTCGTCCATGGCCTGCTTGCCACCGGCGACGTACGTCCCCCGACGCGGACGTAAGGAAGCCTTCTGATTGCGGCAAGAATGGTTCAGCGATTGCGGCAAGAACGGTTCGGAAATTGCGGCAAAAATCGTTCAGACCGCGGTCAACAAGGCCCGACGATTGCCGTTCGCTACGTTTTTTTACGAGCGGTTAACCCGTTCTCGAATCGCTGGAACGGGCTAGGCAAAGAATTCGAGCAGCGCCTTCGCCGTCGCTTCCGGCGCCTCCTCGGCGAGATAGTGCCCGCAGTCGATGGCAAAGCCGCGCACGTTGGTGGCCCATTCGCGCCAGGTGGCGAGCGGATCATCGGTCTCGGCCGGGATGCCGCCGGCGGCACCCCAGATCACGAGCAAGGGACAAGCGATCTTTTGCCCCGCCGCGCGCGTTTCCTCATCGTGGGTGAGATCGGTGGTGCGGCCGGCGCGGTAATCCTCGCAGGTCGCACGGATGCGCACGGGATCGTTGAAGAAGGCGTGGTAGTGCGCGAGTGCGCGCGGGTCGAAGGCGGCAAGATCCTTAATCTTGGTTCCGGCCGCCGCGCGCGTGTCGAAAAAATACAGCGGGTCCTTGCCGATCATCCGCTCCGGGAAGGGCGCGGGCAGCGCAAGAAACATCCAGTGCCAGGCGCGATTGGCGAGGCGGGCGTCCATGCGGTGCCACATCGCCCAGGTCGGCACGATGTCGAGCACGGCGAGCTTTTCGAGGCGCCCTGGATGGTCGAGCGCGAGCCGATAGGCGACGCGGCCGCCGCGATCATGCCCGGCGAGGAGAAAGCGCACGTGGCCGAGCGACTCCATCACTTCGATCATCGCCGCGGCCATCGCGCGTTTGGTGTAGGGCGCGTGCGCGGCGTCGGCGGTCGGCGCGTCGGACCAGCCGTAGCCCGGCAAATCGGGAATGATCAGGCGAAAACGCGCGGCGAGGGCTTCCGCCACGCGATGCCACATTACGTTGGTCTGCGGATAACCATGCAGCAGGAGGAGCGGCGGGCCTTCGCCGCCACTGCGCGCGAAGATGCGGCCTGCGGATCTATCGATCCAGTGCGAGGCGAAGCGGGGGTAAAGATCCGCGAGATCGGGCACGAGAACTCCTTGCGCTGGATCTATTCAAAGGCGCACTTCTCCCGCTCCAGGGCCCGGAAGCCGATGTCGCGGCGGCAGAACCCGTCGGACCAGCGGATGCGATCGACCGCACGGTAGGCGCGCGAGCGCGCCTCGCCGACCGTTTTACCAAGCGCACAGACGTTGAGCACGCGACCGCCATTGGCGAGGATTTTTCCGCCTTCGGCCTTGGTGCCGGCGTGAAAAATTTCCACGCCCTCGACCTCGGCCGCAGCTTCGAGCCCCTCGATGAGCGAGCCTTTGGCGGTAGCGCCGGGATAGCCCTTCGCCGCCATCACCACGGTCAAGGCCGCGTCCGGGTACCAGCGCAGATCGAAATTCTTGAGCATCCCGTCGCAACTTGCAAACAATGCGGGTACCAGGTCCGACATCAGGCGCAGCATGAGCACCTGACATTCCGGATCGCCGAAGCGGACGTTGTATTCGATGAGCTTCGGCCCCTCGGCGGTGATCATGAGCCCGGCATAGAGCACGCCCTTGTAGGGAGCGCCGCGCACCTTCATCGCCCGCACCGTGGGAAGCACGATCTCGTCCATGGCGCGGCGCGACATCTCGGGCGTCATCACCGGCGCCGGTGAATAGGCCCCCATGCCGCCGGTGTTGGGGCCTTGATCGCCGTCGAAAGCGCGCTTGTGGTCCTGCGCCGAGGCGAGCGCGATCGCGGTCTCGCCGTCGCAGAGCGCGAAGAAGGAGGCTTCCTCGCCTTGCAAAAACTCCTCGATCACCACCTCCGCGCCGGCCGCGCCCAGTCCGCCGCCGAACATCATATCGATCGCGGCCTCAGCCTCGGCGACGGTATTTGCGATGACCACGCCCTTGCCGGCGGCAAGCCCGTCCGCCTTCACGACGATCGGCGTGCCCTGCGCGCGCACGTAAACTTTGGCCGGCGCGGCCGCGCAGAAGCGCGCATAGGCGGCGGTCGGAATATTGTGTGCCTTGCCCAGATCCTTGGTGAAGCCTTTCGACCCCTCCAGCCGCGCGGCCTCCCGGCTCGGACCAAAGGCCTTGATGCCGGCGGCGGTGAGATCGTCCACGATGCCGGCGCACAGCGGCGCCTCCGGCCCGACCACGACCAGGTCGATCTTGTGCGCCTTGCAGAACGCGATCACCGCCGCGTGGTCGGCCACATCGAGCGCGACCACCTCGCACTCGCGCGCGATGCCAGGATTGCCGGGCGCACAATAAAGCTTGCCGGCGAGCGGGCTCGCCGCGAGCTTCCACGCCAGCGCGTGCTCGCGCCCGCCCGAGCCGAGAAGCAGGATATTCATGGCGCAAGCCGCTCGATCGCCGGAATAGCTCAGCGGCTGGTGTAGCATGGTTCGTTCGCATCGCAAGGGATCGGCGGCGCCGTCGCTCGCACGTCAACAAGGGGCTTTCCGGCGGGAGCCCGGCCTTCTGCCGCGCATCAATCGGTGCTACGACCACGGGCGCAGAACGTGCAGAGAGGAATCGCAGCCATGGATATCAAACCGTTGGGCTCCGTGCCCTCGCGCCGCGGCCCCGCAGACTCGTTCACCGGCACGGTCTGGCAGGATCCGATCATCGAAGCGCCGGCGCCGGCGCGCATCCGCGGCGCTTTCGTGCGATTTGAGCCACGCGCGCGCACCGCATGGCATACCCATCCGCTCGGTCAGACATTGCACGTCATCTCCGGCGTCGGGCGGGTGGCCCTATGGGGCGGCCCGGTGCGGGAAATCCGGCCCGGCGACACCGTGTGGATCGCCCCGGGGGAAAAGCATTGGCACGGCGCCGGGCCTGACACCGCGATGATGCACATCGCGCTGCAAGAACATCTCGACGGCAAGCACGTCGCCTGGCTCGAGCACGTGACGGATGAGCAGTACAACGCCAAGGTCGCAGGGTAGCGCGCTGAAAACATTTACGTCCGCACGAGTTGACGCCGCGGCGGTAAGCTGATTCACCTCCTCGCAAATGAACGAGCCAACGCGCCTCAACATCCCGGAATGGACGGTCTCCGAGCTCTCGGCGGCGTTAAAAAGAACCGTCGAGGACGCCTTCGGCTACGTGCGCGTGCGCGGCGAGATTTCTGGCTTTCGCGGGCCGCACACCTCCGGACACTGCTATTTCGCACTCAAGGATGAAGGCGCCAAGATCGACGCGGTGATCTTTAAAAGCGCCTTCGGCCGCATGCGCATCAAGCCGGAGGAAGGACTCGAAGTCCTCGTCACCGGCCGCTTGACGACTTATCCCGGCAAGTCGACCTACCAAATCGTCATCGAGACGCTGGAACCGGCGGGGATCGGCGCGCTGATGGCGCTCGTCGAGGAGCGCAAGAAGCAACTTGCCGCCGAAGGCCTGTTCGACGCGGCGCGCAAACAGCTCCTGCCGTTTTTGCCGGAGCGGATCGGCGTCGTGACCTCGCCGACCGGCGCCGTCATTCGCGATATTCTGCATCGGCTCGCCGATCGCTTTCCGCGCCACGTGATCGTGTGGCCGGTGCGCGTCCAAGGCGATGGCTGCGCCGAGGAGGTCGCCGCCGCGATCCACGGCTTTAACGCGCTTCCGCTTGAGGGGCCGATGCGCAGGCCCGACCTTCTCATCGTCGCGCGCGGCGGCGGTTCGCTCGAGGATTTGTGGTCGTTCAACGAGGAGATCGTGGTGCGCGCGGCGGCCGCGAGCATGATCCCGCTGATCGCCGCTGTCGGGCACGAGACCGACGTAACCCTCATCGACTTCGCCGCCGATGTGCGCGCGCCGACGCCGAGCGCGGCTGCCGAACTGGCCGTGCCGGTGCGCATCGAGCTTGCTGCGCGCGTTGAGAGCCTGGCGCGCCGCTCGCTTGCCTGTTGGCAACGCGGGCAAGAGGCGCGGCGTAGCGAGTTACGCGCCGCGATCCGCGCTTTGCCGACGGCCGAGGAGCTCCTGGCGCTGCCGCGGCAACGACTGGACCAGGCCGGCACGCGCCTGCCCCGCGCGCTCACCGCGAATGCGCAAATCCATCACGCGCGGTTCGCGCGCGTCGCCGGGCGGCTCGGCCCGCAGGTTCTGCGCGGCCGCGTCAGCCGTTGCGCCGAGCTCGTCGTCGCGCTCGGCGAGCGCGGAAAACGCGCAGAGGCCGTCGCGCGGCTCCGCCGGCGCGAGCGGCTGGCGAATGCAACGGCGCGGCTCGTCGCCGGCTTGCGCGCGAATGCCGATGCGCATCGCGGCCGCATCGGCCGACAATGTGAGCGCGTCGCCAGCCTCTGCGCGCGGGCACGCCGGGCGCTCGAATCCTCGCTGACGCAGCGCAAAGCTTCGGTCGAGAGCTGCGGGCAATTGCTCAACGCGCTCTCCCATCGCGGCGTGCTCGCGCGCGGTTTCGCGCTGGTGCGCGATGGCGCGGGGAAGCCGTTGCGGCAGGCGCGCGCGGTGAGCGCGGGCATGCAGCTCGACATTGAATTTTCCGACGGCCACGTGCCGGCGCTGGCGCAAGAGCCCGCCGCCGCGACGGAGAAACCGCCATCTGCGCCCGCCGCTGAGAGATCGGCTCCCGCGGCGAAGCCGCGCGGCCGCCGCGGCAACAACGATTCAAACCAGGGTAGCCTGTTCGGAGCCTAGTGGCGGGGCTCCTAGCCCGGTGCAAAACCCGCAATTGACCGGGTTACATGCGGGGGGCCGAGCCACTATGTTGGCTGCTGGCGCCAGTGCTCTCGGGAATCCCGGCAAGGCGGCGGCGCTGGAGGCATTCGTGCTGAACCGATCCGACCGGCCTTCCCCGATGGCGGGCGAAGCCGAGGTCAAATATCTCGACGGCGATTTTCGCGTGGTGCGGCCGGGCGCCTTCGTGCGCTGCGCCGTGACCGGCATCGCGATCCCACTCGAGGAGCTCAAATACTGGAGCGTCGAGTTGCAGGAGGCTTACGTCAATCCTGACGCGGTGCTTAAGCGGCACTTCCCGAGTGCACGACGGCGAACAAGGGAGGGACGCTAACCGCGGCGTGCGCCGTCATCCGTGCGCCGCGCCAAGCTTTTCAGCAGCAGCGACTTCACGTCCTCCTCGTCCTCGAAGGCGAGCGTGACCGGCAGGGCCTTCGCGCGACCGGCAAGCTCTTTCACCCGATCCTCGCCGGAAAGCCGCGCCAGATCCTTTTCGGTCGTCATCAGCACGAGGCCGGCCCCATCCGCGTCATCGCACAGCGCGATGGCCTCGGCGCGCGTGTAGCGGTGGTGGTCGGGAAAGCTTCGTGTCGCTGCAAGCGCAACGCCAGCTTCGGCCAGAGTTGCGAAAAACTTGTCGGGATCACCGATGCCAGCAAACGCCAGCACCCGGCGAGCGCTTAACCAGGCGATGACGCCTGCGTCCGCTCGCAAGCGGGCCTGCAAGACCGGAATCGCGGCCGCGCGCGCTCTCTCGGCGATGGCTGCCGCGCGCCCCAAGCCTCCCACGACGATGAGCGCATGGGCGCGCGTGAGCTGCGCATCGAGCGGCGCACGCAGCGGCCCGGCCGGGATGAGCCGCCCGTTGCCGATGCCGTGCCTTCCGTGGACCACCAGCACCGAGAAATCCTTGACAAGCGAGGGATTGTGGAAGCCGTCGTCCATCACGATAACGCTCGCGTCACCGGCGATACCGGCGCCTTTCACCCGATCCCGCGCCACGATGGTCGGCGCGGTGCGCGCCAGCAGCAGCGGCTCGTCACCCACCTCGCGCGCGCGATGCCGCGCCGGATCGACCAGGAGAGGACCGGCAAGCGCGCCACCATAGCCGCGGCTGAGAAAGACAGGCCGCTCGCCCGCCGCGGCAAGCATTCGCGCCAACGCTAGCGCGGTGGGCGTTTTGCCGGCGCCGCCGACGGTCAAGTTGCCGACGCAGATGACGGGTACGCCGGCGCGCCACCCGGCTCTGCCAAGTCGCCACTGTGCAACAATCCCGTAAACCGCTGCCAATGGCGCAAGCAGGGCGGAAGCGAACGAGCCCTCGCTCCACCAGAACGAAGGCTCACGCATGGCGCTCGCGTTCTTTAAGGCGAACGCGCATGAGGTGCGGCTCGAGCGCGGCAAGCGTGCGCTCGAGGGAGCCGCCGAGCGCGGCAACCGTCTTTCGCGCCGCGGTGATAACCGCAGTCCGTGCGGTCGCGTCCTTGAGCCAGGCGCCGGCTCGCAGCACGAATTCGTCGAGGTCGGTGACCTCTTCGGCGGCGCGCGATTGGTCGAGCGCCGCATAGATTTCGGCGAAATTCCAAACGTTCGGACCGTGCAGAATCGCAGCGCCCAACTTGATCGGCTCGATCGGATTCTGGCCGCCATGGCTCACAAGCGATCCGCCGACGAACACGACCGGTGCCACTCGATAGATCAAACCGAGCTCGCCCAGCGTGTCGGCGACGTAGACGTCGGTGTCCGGGTCCGGCAGCTCCCCGCGCGAACGCAACGCGGCCTTGAGCTCAGCGGCCGCGGTGAGCTCCAAGATGCCGGCGCCGCGTTCGGGATGGCGTGGCGCGATGATCGTGAGCAGGCGCGGGAAGCCGCTGCGCAGCCGCCGGTGCGCCTCGACCAAGATCGCCTCCTCGCCAGCGTGGGTCGAGGCCCCGGCGAGAAGCGTGCGTCCATCGAGCGCCGCCCGCAGCACGATCAGGCTTTCCGGATCCGCCGGCGGCTCCGGCACGTCGAACTTGAGATTGCCCGTCATCACGACGCGCTGCGCCCCGAGTTCGTGGTAGCGCTCGGCATGGGCGGCCGATTGCGCGAGGCAGAGATCGAAACAGCGCAGCAGCGCACCGATCGTGCCGGGCACGCGCCGCCATCGATTGAACGAGCGCTCGGAGAGGCGCGCATTGACAAGAATCAAGGGAACGCCGCGCTCGGCCGTCGTTACGATCAAGTTCGGCCAGAGATCCGATTCAACGAAGAGTGCGAGGTCGGGTTGCCAATGATTGAAGAACCGTTTGACGAACCGGGGCGTGTCGAGGATCACGAACTGGTGGATCACGCCCTTAGGCAGGCGTTGCTCGGCGAGATTGGCCGAGGTCACGGTGCCCGACGTACACAACACCGCGAATCCTTTTTCGCTGATGCGCTCGATCAGCGGGATCACCGAAACGAGCTCGCCGACGCTGGCGCCATGCAGCCACACCAGCGGGCCCGGCGGACGCGGGTGCTCGCTTTGGCCGTAGCGTTCGCTGAGCCGCGCGGCAAGCTCCTTTCCCCGTTTCAATCGATGCGACATGAGCGCCGGCGCGAGCGGCGTCGCAGCCGCCGTCAGTAGGCGGTAGGCGCGCAGCGTCAGCGGCAAGCCCTCAGGCACGTGCGTCCTGCTCCCGCGGCCGATCGGCGAGCGCGTAGGCGCGCGCTGTCGCCGCATTGAGCGATGCTTCGAGCGCGCGCCGCGCGGTTTCGAGCGCCGCGGCGTCCGCATCTGCCGGGACGCGGATCGGCTCGCCGGCGACGCCGCCGCCGCGGCCGAATGGAAGATTGACGGCGGTGCGGTCCCAGTTGTTGAGCTCGACCCGCCGCCGGGTCGCGATGGCAATCGGATAGATTGGCCGGCCGGATGCGCTGGCGAGCTTGACGATGCCAAGTCCAGCGACCCGCGCCACCTTGGGAATGTCGGCAGTGAGCGCGACATTATAGCCCGCCTCGAGCGCGCTCAGCATCTCCTTGAACGCGCTCACGCCGCCCTTGCCGAGGAAGCCGCCGCCGTGATTGCCGGACCCGCGAATAGCATCGATGCCGAGCCACTCCACAGCGAGCGCGTTGATCTCGCCGTCGCGATGACGCGATACCAGGACCTTGGCGCGATGGTGTGCGCGCCGGATGAAAGGCGCGAGAAAATGCTGGCCGTGCCACATGGCAAGGATGACCGGCGCATCTTGATCGACCCGTTCGTAGGCGCCTTGCGGCTCGATCGCGAGCCGGGTCGTTTTCCAAACGAGACGAAGGTATTCCGCTGCCAAGACCCCGGTGGTCTTCTGGAACGGGCGCGAGCCCACGAGGCGCTTGAGGAACGACATCAATGGCTCCGCCGAGCGTCAGCGCGTGGCGGCCCGATCCGTTTGCGGATCGAGCAAGCGGTGCAAATGCACGATGAAGTAGCGCATGTGGGCGTTGTCGACCGTCTGCTGCGCTTTCGCCTTCCAGGCAGCATAAGCGGCGGCGTAGTTGGGATAAATACCGACGATATCCAGCCTGCCGAGATCGCGGAACTCGACGCTATCCAAATCGGTGAGCTCACCACCGAATACGAGGTGCAGCAGCTGTCGTGGCTGGCTCTGCTCCGGCATAGTTTTGCGTCCTTGCTGTCGCGATTTGCACGGACGGCGAAATGCCTTTCGCCCGCCGCCACGAATCGCCACATCCGCAGCGTCTCGGATGCGAGGCAGACTGCTCCCCCCGATCACGCGAACTCGGAAAGCCGATCGCGAATGAGACCGAGCAACCGCGCATGGCGGGCGCGGCCGGCGGCGACCAGCGCGCCATGGACCGGATCCGGACGATTGTAGATCAACGATTGCCCCGTCAGCGTCGTAATTCGCCCGCCGGCTTCGTGCACCAAAAGATCGGCCGCCGCAAGGTCCCAATCCCGGCTGTTCGGGGCCGTGAAGGTGCCGTCGATGGCGCCGCTGGCGACGCGCGCCAGACGCAACGCGAGCGATGGAATTCTCGGCACGGTGGCGATGCGCGGCTCAAGCGCGGCGAGGCTATCGAGCCGACGCTTGGCACCGGAGAACGTCGCGCCTGCCAGCTGATCGCCGCTGCTCGCGGCGAGCGGCGCCCCATTCACCGTCGCGCCGCCGCCAGCGACCGACAGGAACAACTCCTCGCTCACCGGCGCGTACAGCGCCGCAACCACGGGGCGCCCCGCACACACCAACGCCGCGGCAATCACCCACTCGGGCGAACCCGCGAGATAAGCGCGCGTACCGTCGATTGGATCCACGACCCATACCTCGTCGCGCCGCAATCGCGCCGGATCGTCCTCGGTCTCCTCCGAGAGCCAGCCGGCGTCGCGGATGCTCAAAAGCCGCTCGTGCAGCAGCGCATCAACGGCAATATCTGCCTCGCTCACCGGCGAGGAGGCACCCTTCGTCCAGCTCACAGGCCGGCCGCGAAAGGTTTGCAGCGCCAGCGCGCCGGCTTCGCACACGGCCGAGGCGAGGCGATCGCGCAGCAGCACGCGGTCATCGTCCGCCAACGGTAAGCCCCTCCACGCGGACCGTCGGCGCATTGGTGCCGAACCGGAACTCCAGATCGTTTGCGGGAACGAGCGCCCGAAACATGTCAAGGAGATTTCCGGCAATCGTCACTCCGCTCACGGGGTAGCTGCGTTTGCCGTTTTCGATCCAAAAGCCGTTCGCGCCGCGACTGTAGTCGCCGGTCACGTAATTCACGCCGACGCCAATGAGGTCGGTGACGTAAAATCCCTCGGCGATGTCGGCCATCACGGCTTCCGGCGTATCGCTGCCGGCCACGAGATGCAGATTGCTTGGCCCCGGCGTCGGCGTAGAAGATACGGCGCGCTGGGCATGGCCGGTGGTGACAAGACCGAGTTCGCGGGCGGTGGCGCAATCAAGCAACCAAGATGCGAGCACACCGTCCTCCACCACGGCGAGGGGCTTGGTCGCGATGCCCTCGGCATCGAATGGACGCGAGCGCAAGCCTCGCAAGCGCCGCGGGTCGTCCAGTACACGGATGCCCCGCCCGAATAGCCGTTGGCCGAGCCTGTCTTTGAGGAAACTGCTCTTGCGCGCAACCGCGGCACCATTGATGGCGCCGGCGAGGTGGCCGATGAGGGAGCCTGCCGCCCGCCGGTCGAACACGACCGGCACGCGTTTGCTTTTCACCTTGCGCGGATTGAGCCGCTCGACCGCGCGCTCGCCGGCGGTGCGTCCGATCTTCTCCGAAGGATCGAGATCGCTGCCGTGTACGGTGGCGCAATAGTCGTAATCGCGCTCCATCGCGGTACCGGCGCCGGCAATGGCCGTCATCGATATGCTCTGGCCCGAGTTGAGATAGGCGCCGCGGAAGCCGTGGCTCGTCACAAGCACCATGCCGCCGATGCCCGCGGAGGCCGACGCCCCCGCCGATTTGGTGACGCCTTCAACGGCAAGCGCCGCGCTCTCGGCGCGTCGCGCGCGCTCTTCCAACACGCCCACAGCAGGTAGGTCTGGATCGAGCAAATCGAGATCGGGGACCTCGCGGGCAAGCTGCCCGCGATCGGCAATTCCCGCGAACGGATCTTCCGGTGCCGCCTTGGCCATGGCGACGGCCCGTTCGGCGAGCTCGGTCGCGTCGATCTTGATGTCGTTCGTCGACACGACCGCTTGACGGCGCCCGACGAGGGCGCGCAACCCAATGTCGTCGCCTTCCGAACGCTCGGATTCCTCAACTGCGCCCTCGCGCACTTCGATCCCAAGCGAGACCGAGCGCACGGCGAGCGCATCGGCGGCGTCTGCGCCGGCCCGGCGTGCGGCCGCGACCAGCCGCTCGGCAAGGTCGGTCAGCGCGGATTGGTCGAAGAGCGAGGACATCGAGAGGATGAGTTTCGTTTCCAGGGTGAAGGAGCCCCTTACCGAGCTTGCGCGGGGACGGCAACGACTCGTCAAGCATGATCGCATGGGAAGCGGTGAAACCGCAGATTAACCAGGAAGATTAAGCGGATCCCGACCGGTTTGCGGCATGTTTGCGGCAACGAGCGGGGGGAACCGCCGAAGCGCTGGGCATTCCCGGCAGGCAACAACTAGGCTTTGTGGCGTCAAGCAGGAACGTCGGGGGTCGAGCCGCGGCAACGGCTCGACCCCTTATTTTCGGGCTCCACTAAACGGCGTCACTGCCGCCGCTCGGGGATTTGGATCAGCTCGGCGAGATCGGTGCGGGTCAGTGCCGCCGCGATGAATTTGAAGTTGACGGCATCGGCCATCACCTCCTCGATCCCGGAAATGCGATCCGGATCGACCGCGGCAAGCGGCAGGAATTCCTGCAATGCGCGCTTGGCCGTGGTCTCCGACAGCTTGGCGAAATTTGCATAAGCATTGAGCCCTTCCGGCGTCGAATAGACCCAGCGGAGCGAATCGCGGTAGCCGCGCATGAAACGCACGAACACGTCGGGGCGTGCTTTGAGCTCCGTCGCGTTGGCGATGATGACCCGGCTCGTCTGCTTATCGAAATCGGGCGCGTCCGAAGATTTCATGATCAGCCGAGTCTTGCCGGCTTCGAGCTCCGCGACGCCGAACGGCGCGCCCGCCCAGCCCGCGTCAACCTGTCCGGTCATCGTCGCGGTCATGGTCGCAGCCGCATTCCCCGTCGGCGTCGGCTTGAAGTCCACGTTGTAGTACTTCTGCAGCGCGAGCACGCCGGCATGGGTGGAGGAGCCATTGTTGGAATAGGCAACTGTCTTGCCCAAGAGATCGCGCGGGCCTTTGATCGGCGAAGCAGCCGGCACGTACCAGAAGACCTGGGCACCCCCCGTATAGGAGCCGCCGATGATGCGCACCGGCGCTCCCTTGGCAAAGACACCGATTGCGCCGAGAAAACCCGAAGCGATGCCGACCTGCGCGCTATTCGAGATCACGGCCTGCTGGGTCTCGCCGCCGCCGTCGGTATAGAAAATGTCGAGGGCGAGATTGTGCGGTTTGAACAGGCCGGCCTTGTAGCCGACCTCGGTAACGAACGTCTCGCCAATGCCGCGCCCGCCGACGGCGACCTTAAGCCCCTCCTCCTCTGCGCGACCAGATTCGGCTAGAGCGGCAAATGTTGCGATTGCCGTAAGCGACGCGACGACAAACCTGCAAAAGCACATGCGTCCCTCCGGCCGCTGGGTTGGCCGACAAGAGCGCCAAGCCCGGAGCTTGAGCTATCCTATAGGTAACGCCGCATCGAGCGCGAGACCCGCGAACAGGATGAGGCCAGCATCACGGTTGGACTTGAATACCGTCAAGCAGTTGAGCGGATCATCGACATTGAGCCGCGCAATCTGCCAAAGCAGATGCGCGGCAAAGACGACGAGTCCGAGCGCGAAGAGCAGCCTTGCACCAGCACACCATCCAGCGACCGCGATCAACGTCACGGCAAGCGCGTAGAACAGCGCGAGCATCGGCTTGGTGCGCTCGCGGAAGAGCAGCGCCGTCGACTTGATGCCGATGAGCGCGTCGTCCTCGCGATCCTGGTGCGCGTAGATCGTGTCGTAGCCGATCACCCAGCATATCGCCCCGGCGTAAAGCAGCACCGCCGGTGCATCGAGCCGCCCAAAGGTCGCTGGCCATCCCATCAGCGCGCCCCAGGAGAAGGCGAGCCCGAGCACGATCTGCGGCCAATAGGTGACGCGCTTCATGAACGGATAGATCGCGACCACCCCTAGCGAGGCGAGGCCGACCAACACCGTAAACCCGTTGAACTGCAGCAGAACCGCAAGCCCGAGCAATGCCTGCAGCGCGAGAAAGGCGGCGGCGGCGGCGACCGTCACCTGTCCCGAAGGGATGGGGCGCGAGCGCGTGCGTTCGACGCGCGCATCGAGATCGCGGTCGACGATGTCGTTCCAGGTGCAGCCCGCGCCGCGCATGGCAAACGCGCCGACGAAGAATAGGAGGAGATGCCACGCGTTAACCTGCGTCCCGGCGTGAACCGCGGCAAGAGCAACGGACCACCAGCATGGCAGCAGCAACAGCCAGGAGCCGATCGGCCGGTCGAGGCGCGCCAAACGTAGATAAGGACGCGTCCAGGCGGGGGCCCAGCCGTCGACCCAGTTGCCGGTTGAATCGGCGACGCGGCCCGCGCCGCGCGTCATCGCGTCAGCGGACTGCCGGTGAGCGTGTCGAAGGTCGACTGGCCCTTTTTCGTTGCCGAAGCATCAGGAACCATGGGTCCGGCGCCCAGCGCATCGCTCAGGCTGGGGGCCGCCTGGCGCGGCGCTTGCGCCGCATCGCAAACCTTCTTGCTCACCTCGGAGGCCTTGCCGTGCCCGTCCTGGACTTGTTTGAGGACTTCGGAGGGAACGCCGCAGGTTGCGCTGTGGTCTTGCAAGCCTTTGATCATCTTGCTCTCGGCCGCAAGGAAGGCCTTGAAAAGCTTACAGACCTCGTCGGCGGGCGCCTTCCGCTGGCCAGCCGCCTGCAGCGCCTGGCCTGCTTTGGCAACATCATCGCGGGTGCTCAGGAGCTGCTGACAAGCTGGCGGCGGTTGCTGCGGCGCACTGAAGGAAGCTCCCGGCGCACCGGGAGACATGCCCGGGACTGGCGACATGGGCGCACCGGGCATGCCCGGAGCCCCTCCAAACTGCGCCGCCGCCTGCCACAACGGCACCACCGCGAGCGCCAGCGCCAATGGGACAGCCCGGCTCACCCTCATAATGGTGTATCTCCCCGGCCGCCCGATTCGTCCCCATTACCCTGCGGCCCGCATATAAAAGGCCTTTTGAATCCGGCGATAACACGGCAAACCGGCACCCAAAGGCGGCTTCGATCCCGGGGAACCCGTGCGTGCGCCCCTTGGAAACCGTGATTTACCCGTCTTTCGGTTTGTCATTTTCCTTGAAAGCGCGCAGCAATGTCACCGGTAGCGACCATGTCCCGCGGTGATTGCCGCGCCCCCCGCCTCTACGTCGACGCCGCGCTCTCCGCGGGCGCGAGCGTTCCGCTCAACGTCTCACAATCCCACTATCTCGGCACCGTGTTGCGCCTGAAAGCCGGCGACAGCGTGCTTGTGTTCAACCGCCGCGACGGGGAATGGCGCGGCACGCTGGGGGGCAAAAAAAGGTCCTTCGCGCTGGCCATCACCGAACGCACAAGGCCGCAGCCCAACGCGCTCGACCTGCACTACCTGTTCGCACCGCTCAAACACGCCCGCCTCGACTACATGACCCAGAAGGCAGTGGAGATGGGCGCCTCGCGACTGCAGCCGGTCCTCACGCGCCACGCCCAGGTCGCGCGCGTCAACCTCGAGCGCATGCGTGCAAATGCGATCGAGGCCGCGGAGCAGTGCGGCATCCTGACGCTTCCAGAGATCCGCGCGCCGCTGAGCCTCGAGCGGATGATCGCCGAGCTCGAGCCCGAGCGTCTGCTCGTATTCTGCGACGAGACTGCGGATGTGAAGGACCCAGTCGCGGCGCTCGCGCAAGCGCGGCATACTCGCCAAGGGCATGCCCCTCCGCTCGCCGTGCTCGTCGGCCCCGAAGGGGGCTTCGCCCCAGACGAGCGCGCGGCGCTCCTGAAATTGCCGAATGCGGTGCGGCTCGCGCTCGGGCCGCGCCTGCTGCGCGCAGACACCGCCGCGGTCGCCGCCCTCGCGCTGGTGGGGGCGGTGCTCGGGGATTGGCGATAGGCGCTCCGCGGACCGCAAACGCGGCTCGACGTCGTTAAGCCCGTCCTCGCTTTGGCATCGAATAAACCCCCCAAGCGTGCTAAAGCGCCGCCCGCCACAGGCTCAGAACCGTTGCGATTCGCGCCATGACGCGTGCAGAAATGATCTCGCCGAAGACCGCGCCCGATGCGCGCGCCGACGCGCTCGTCTCCGCGTTCGAGCGCGCGGGCTATGCGCGCGTGGCGCCGGCGATCCTGCAGCCAGCCGAGCCGTTCCTCGACCTTTCCGGCGAGGACATCCGCAAGCGCATGTATCTGACGAGCGACCCCCAGGGGCGCGAACTGTGTCTGCGCCCCGACCTCACCATTCCGGTCTCGCGCGACTACCTCGCCTCGCCCGAAGCCGGCAAGCCGCGCGGTTTTTGCTATCTCGGGCCGGTGTTTCGTCATCGCGGCGACAGCGGCGGCGAATTCCTGCAGGCCGGCATCGAATCCTTCGGCCGGGAGGATATCGCAGCCGCGGATGCCGAAATGCTGGCGCTCGGACTTCAAGCGACGGCGCATTACGGCCTCGCCGCGCCGAACATCCGCATGGGCGATGTAGCCCTGTTTTGCGCCCTTGTCGCGGTGCTTGATCTCGCACCCGCGTGGAAGCGGCGGCTGATCAAGGATTTCAATCATAAGACATCGCTGGCGCAGGATCTCGATCGGCTCACTGTCGGCGCGGCAAATGCCCGGCCGGAATATCAAGGCGTGCTCGCGGCGCTCGTCGGCGCCGACCCCAAAGGCGCGCACGCACTCGTCACCGATTTGCTGTCGATTGCGGGCATCACCGCCGTCGGCGGGCGGTCGGTAAGCGAAATCGCCGACCATTTTCTCGAACAGGCAGCGCTCGGTGCGCAGCCCTCACTGCCGCGGCACACCCGCGCGCTGATCGAAACATTCCTCGCCATCGCCGGCGATCCGCATGCGGCGGCGGCCAAGCTCAAGGCGTTTGCGCGGGAAGCCAAGATCGGCCTCGATGGTGCGATCGAGCTGTTCGAGAGTCGCACGCGCGCGCTGGCGCAAAGCGGCATCGATGTTTCGACCGTCCATTTCTCAACTGCTTTCGGCCGCGGCCTCGACTATTACACCGGCTTCGTGTTCGAGCTCTATGCTCCGCGCGCGCAGGCGAGCGAACCGCTGGTGGCCGGCGGTCGCTATGACGGACTGCTGTCGCGGCTCGGTAGCGCCCGGCCGATCTCCGCGGTGGGATTTGCGGTATGGATCGAGCGGCTGACGCGCCTGCGAGGCGCCCCGTGAGCGAGCCGTTCGTCATCGCAGTGCCAGCGAAAGGACGCCTGCAAGCGAACGCGGAGGCTTTCTTCGCGCGCGCCGGCCTCGAGCTCGTCAAACCGCGCGGGGCGCGCGACTACCGCGGCACCATCGCCGATCTCTCCGGCATCGAGGTGGCGTATCTTTCAGCGGCCGAGATTGTCGATCTCCTAGCGCAAGGCGCCGTGCATCTCGGCATCACGGGTGAGGACTTGGTGCGCGAGAAAATTCCCGACGCGGAGCGTCGGGTTGTCCTTGTCGACGGATTGGGCTTCGGCCACGCCAATGTGGCGGTCGCCGTGCCGCAGGCGTGGATCGACGTGCACAGCATGGCCGATCTCGACGATGTTGCAATCGCGTTTCGCCTCAAGCACGAGCGCAAGATGCGGGTTGCGACCAAATACGTGAATCTGACGCGCGACTTCTTTTCCCGGCACGGTGTGACGGACTACCGCATCGTGGAAAGCTCGGGCGCCACCGAGGCCGCGCCGGCGGCCGGCACCGCCGAGCTCATCGTCGACATCACCACCACGGGCGCAACGCTCGCTGCCAACGGCCTCAAGGTGATCGACGACGGCGTGATCCTGCGCTCGCAGGCCAATCTAGTCGCGGCGCGCACAGCGAGCTGGGGTACCACCGAGCGCGCCATTGCGCGCGGCGTGCTCGACCGAATCGCGGCCCAAGCGCGAGCCCGCGCGTTTCGCGAGGTGCGTACTCGGCTCGCCGGTTGCGACGATGCGTTCATCGGCGAGGCCAAGCGGCGATTTGGAGTCGAGGCCCCCTTCGGCGGCCCAACCTCCTCGGGCATGCTCACGCTGCACTGCCCGCCCAAGCACGTCCATGAGCTCACCATATTGCTCAGAGAGAAGGGGGCGGATAACGTCGTCGTCGCAGACCTCGATTACGTCTTCGCCAGCGCGGATCCGCTTTACGCCAAGCTCGAGGCAGGCCTGGGAGGAGCGCGGTAAGAGTCGCGCTTACTCACCCCTGATGTTCGCGGCCTTGATGATCGGCCACCACTTCTCAATCTCGGCTCGGTGATAGGCGAACGCCGCCTGCGGCGGTCCGGAATCTCTTGGCCGAGAAGTTGTGCGAGCCTCTGGCGCACGCCGATCTAGCGCAATGCGGGGAAGTCGACAGGCCGCGTGCGGTCGAGCGTGCGCTCGCTCGGCGGCAGTGGATATTTGAGACCAGTTGCGCAATTGAAAAGCACGGCTTGTTCACCGCAATCAATGCGTCCGTCGGCGAGACCCTGCTTGAGTGCGGCATAAGTGGCGGCGCCTTCGGGGCATAGTAACAGGCCTTCCGTTCGCGCGACCTCCTCGATCGCGGCGGTGATCGCTTCGTCCCCAACCGCGACGGCGAAGCCCCCGCTCTCGCGCACGGCGCGCAAGATGAGAAAGTCGCCGATCGCCTGCGGTACGCGGATGCCCGCAGCGATGGTGTGGGCGTCTTCCCAGCGTGGCGCATGGTCCTCGCCCGCGTCATAGGCGCTCACGATCGGGGCACAGCCCGCCGCCTGCACCGCCACCATCCTCGGCCGCTTGTTGCCGATGAACCCAATGGCTTCGAGCTCGGCGAACGCCTTCCACATGCCAATCAAGCCGGTGCCGCCGCCAGTCGGATACAGAATGACATCCGGTAGCTGCCAGCCGAGCTGCTCGGCAAGCTCGATGCCCATCGTCTTCTTGCCCTCGATCCGGTACGGCTCTTTCAATGTCGAGGTGTCGAACCAGCCTGCCTTGGCCACGCCCTCGGCTACGATCTTGCCGCAATCGTCGATGAGGCCGTTGACACGGTAGACGCTTGCGCCCTGCAGCGCGGTCTCACGAACGTTCACCTCCGGTGTGTCCGCCGGGCAGAACACGGTGCTTCTGATGCCGGCGCGACTGGCATAGGCGGACAGCGCCGCACCCGCATTGCCGTTGGTTGGCATGGCCATGTGCTTAACGCCGAGCGCCTTCGCCATCGACACGGCGAGGGCAAGCCCCCGCGCCTTGAACGAGCCGGTCGGCAAGCGGCTTTCGTCTTTGACCAGAATGTCCCCGGCCGCGAGCGTCTTGGCGAGCCTCGGCAAGGTCAGGATCGGCGTGATCGGCTCACCGAGGCTGACAATATCGGGCGCGCGACGCACGGGCAGGAGTTCGCGATACCGCCACAGATCGCGCGGCCGGCCCGCCAGCGCCTCCTTGCTCAACTCTTTCTTGATTGCCTCGAGATCATAGCGCACCAAGAGCGGCTTGCGCTCGCGCGAGAGGTTATGAAGCTTGTCCGCCGGGTAGCGCGCGCCGGTCGCCGAGCATTCGAGATGCGTGACGAATGTCTGGCGTTCCGCCGTCAAGTTGTCGTCGTCGCGCATATGCGCCCTCCGATGCAGCTGTCTTGCGCGGCGCCGCGAAGACCCCGCCCCAGCATCTCTGCTTGCGTCATTCGGTTGACCGTTTCGCTTGCCCCGCGCGCGACCCGAACACGACGAAATGCGAGAGCGAAAAATTGACCCCGAAGCTCGCCGCTATGGCGCAGAGCTTGGCCGCCGGAACGGGAAGCCAAAGCGACGCCACCACCAGCACCGCCGTGTTGGTGATGACCCCGGCGATGCCGGACGCCACGAACGCGGCGTAAGCGCGCCAGCGCAACTGCCTGCCGGACTCGACCGCAAAGGTCACGTACGAGTTCATGACATAGGAGCCGGAGACAGCGACGAGCCAGGAGAGCACATTGGCCGGCACCAACGGCAAGCCCAGAAGGTAGTAACCGGCGAGGAAGATGCAATAATCGACGACCGTATTGACCACGCCAACCATCGCGAAACTCGCCGCCTTGAGCGTAATAGCGCGGTCCCGCCACGCCTGTGTGAGGCGGCGTTGGAGACGATCGAACTGCGTGGAGAGCCCCATGGCTCCTCCCGCTTAGCACGTCCCGACCGCGAGGCCGAGGCCGCGCATCGCACACCGGCGCGACAGAGGTACATGGTTGGGCTATAACCGTTCCGCAGTGGGGTACGAGTGAAAAGGCACGGGCGATGGTTCCGGATGCGGTGACATCAGGCAGTGCTGCCGCGCGCCCGCGCGCCTTTTCGGAGGCGGGGCTTTCGATCGTCGTGCCGTTGTTCAACGAGGCAAACAGTCTCGCGACCCTTCACGCCCGCATTGTCGAGGTCGCCCGCGCGCTCAAGGCGACACGCGGCCTTGCCACCGAGGTGGTCTATGTCGACGACGGCAGCCGCGACGCGACGCTCGCGGCCGCCCGCGCGCTTCCGGCCGATAATCTCGACATCCAGATCATCTCGCTGTCGCGCAATTTCGGCAAAGAGGCCGCGCTGCTCGCCGGCCTCGATCATGCCCGCCTGGGAGCCGTGTTGTTCATGGACGGTGACGGGCAGCATCCAGCGACACTCGTTGAAAAGCTCGCCGCGCATTGGCTCGAGGACGGCTATGACGTGGTCTACACGGCCAAAGCACACCGGGAGAATGAGCCGTGGCTGCGGCGAGCCGGCGTCAAGGCCTTTTACGCGCTGATCAACTGGGGAGCGCGGCAGAAAATCCCCGCCGATGCGGGCGACTTCCGCCTGTTGTCGCCGCGCGCAGCCGCGGCGCTTAAGCAACTCCCCGAGCGCAACAGGTTCTTCAAGGGGCTCGCCAGCTGGATCGGATTCCGGCAAATCCGCGTCGACTACGAGCCGGCCGAGCGCATCCACGGCCGCACGAGTTGGAATCTCTATTCCCTGATCGGACTTTCAATCGAGGGCCTTACCTCGTTTTCGGTCGCGCCATTGCGGCTGGCGAGCCTGCTCGGCCTCCTGCTCGCCGGCGCCGCCTTCATCTTCGGCGTGCAGATCCTGATCGAGACCTTCGTGTTCGGAGAGTCCGTTCCGGGCTATCCGTCGGTGATCGTCGGCCTGATGGTGCTGGGCGGCGTGCAACTCATCATGATCGGGATTATGGGCGAGTATATCGGCAAGATCCTTTCCGAGCTCAAAGCACGGCCGGTCTACTTCGTAGCCGAGCACACGCTCAAGACGGCGGAGAGCGCGGGCGCCACCGGCGCAACGCCGACGCGTTCGGCCGCGGAATGAGGCAAGCCGAGCGTCGCATCTGGCTGTGCGCGGACGACTACGGCATCTCCCTTGCGGTCAGCACCGCAATCCGCGACCTCGTGGTTCGCCGACGCCTCAACGCCACCTCCGCGCTGGTGGCGGCACCGAGCTTTCATCGCGCGGAGGCGGTTGCGCTTGATGTGCTCAACTCCACAGCGCCGCGAGTGGCGATCGGGCTCCATGTTACGCTGACCGCGCCGTTTCATCCGTTGAGCAAGGGCTTCGAGCCGGTGAGCGGGGGAGCCTTCGCACCGCTCGCGACAACCGCGCGGCGCGCGCTCATGCACCAGATCGACCGCACCGCGCTGAGAGCTGAGGTTTCGAGTCAGATGCAGCGTTTCTTCGAGACGTTCGGCCGCGCTCCCGACTTCGTCGACGGGCATCATCACATCCATCTCTTTCCCCAAATCGGCGACGCCGTGCTGGAGGTTGTTGCGAGCGCCGCACCCAAGGCATGGGTACGCCAGTGCGCGCGAGTGCTGCCGCTCGTGAAAAGAGTTGCCGACCGCAAGGGACTCTTTCTGGATCTACTGAGCTATCGGTTCCAACGCAAAGCCTTGGCCCGGGGCTTGCATACTAACCCGGCCTTCGCCGGCACCTACGGGCTCCAAGAGGATACGGATTTCGCCGCGCTGTTCCCCCGCTTCCTCGATTCTCTGCCCGACGGCAGCGTGGTCATGTGTCATCCGGGCTTCGTGGACGGCGAATTACAAGGGCTCGATTCGCTCACCACCTTGAGGGAAAAGGAATATGCCTTTTTCGCCAGCGACGCTTTTCCCATGGTACTGGCGCGGCATGGCGTGACACTGGCGTAATCCGCCGCCTGCAACGGCGAGGCGCTAACGCTTTTTTCTGCGCGTCGGTTATTTTCGGTCGTCCGAGCATTGCCTACATTGAAGGGGTCGTCGGGGGAAGGAGACGCACCAATGACCCCAGAGGAACGTAATCTCGTCATCGAACTGTTCGACCGCCTGGCGACGCTGGAGGACGCGCAACGCGATCCCGAGGCCGAACGCCTGATCCGGGACGGTTTGCGCCAAGCCCCCAATGCGCCGTACGCGCTTGTACAGACGGTGTTGGTGCAGGACGAAGCGCTTAAACGGGCGGACGCGCGCATTCGCGAGCTCGAGGGCGCAACCTCAGCCGAGACGCCGCAGCGCGACACGAGCTTTCTCGGTGGAGTACGCGAGAGCTTCTTTGGCAAGCGCGAGGGTCGCGGCTCGGTACCGTCCGTGCGACCAGCCGAGGGCATGTCGCCCGCTTGGAACACTGGAACGCCGCAGCCGTCGCAGCCGCCGCAGGCCGGCCCGACGGGAGCGCCTATGGCCCCCGGCGGTTCCTTCCTTGGTACCGCGGCCGCCGCGGCGGCCGGCGTCATCGGCGGCTCCCTCCTGCTCAGCGGCATTCGCTCGATGATGGGTTATCCGCATGGCGCGCACGCCGCCTTCGATCCGGCCGCGGGAGCGAGTGGATCATCACCCTGGGGAGGCAGCAGCGAGCTCGCTCGCGAGGCCGGCTCAGAGGACATCGGACGGGGCCAAGCCTCTGGCGATGACAGCGCCGGCCGCGGCTATGGGGCGCTCGACGACCAGGGCAGTGATGAGCAGGATGACCAGGACGACGTCGACGACGGCGACTTCGGTTTCGGCGACGGCGGCGATAGCCAAGACGTATGAGCGCTCGGGCTGCACACAAAGTTTGAGATCGAGCATTCGGCTCGACGGCGCCTTGCGTGCTTTGCTTACGGCGAGTGCGATCCCGCCCTGTCAGCCAGCGACTTCGGCCGGCGCACGGCGGCAAACGCGATGAACGATATCGCCGCAAAGCTCGCGACCACGGCAAGCACCATCGGATCCGAGCTGCGCTCCGCGATGAACGCGAGCACCAGCGGCGCGATCGCTTGCATCACCAAATAGGGGCCGCCGATGCGGCCCATGAGATGTCCGTAGCCGGCGGCGCCGAACAGCGCGAGCGGTACCGCGCCCCGCGCGATGGTGAGAAGCCCATTGGCCATTCCGAACATCAGGGCGAACGCCGCGGCGGCCGGAACGCTGAGCCCGAACAGCGCGAGCAACGCGAAAGCTGTGAGCAGCATGGCGACCGCAAAGCGCGCGACGTGAAGCGGATGAATGTTGCGCGCGAACATGAGCTCGCAGATGCGCGAGGCGACCTGTGCCGGTCCGAACAGCGCGCCGATCGCGACCACGGTAGCCGAATCGATGCCCGCGCGGCCGAAGATTGCGAGCAGATGCGCGGAGAGACCGGACGGCACGAAGGCGTAGGCGGCAAACGCTGCGGCCACCAGCACGAAGGGCCAACCGCGCGGCGGCAGGACGGCACTCGGCACGGGTGCCGCCTCGCTGGGCTGCGCCGCGGCATCCGCGCGCGTGCGCGGCAAGGCGAAAGCGTGCAGCGGGGCTGCGACAAGGGCGAGCACGGCAGCATAGACGAGATAGGTCCCCTGCCATCCGACGGCGTCGAGCAGAACGTGGGTCACGGGCCAACTCACGGTGGAAGCGAATCCCCCCGCCAACGTGAGCGTGGTGATCGGGCGCCGCGCGCCGAGGCCGAAGATGCGGCCGAGCGTCGCAAAGGCCGGATCGTAGAGGGTCGCGGCCGTCGCAACCCCGAGCATCATCCAAACCGCGAGATAGGCGGCAGGATGATCGGCATAAACGATCAGGGCGAGGCCGAGCGCGCCGAGGAGCGAGCCAATCGACATGACCCGATGTCCGCCGTGGCGGTCGATCAAGCGACCGACGCGCGGCGAAACGAGGCCTGCCGTGAGCAGCGCCAGCGAAAAGCCACCCATGGCAAAGCTCATCGACCAGCCGCGGTCATGAGCGATTAGCGGTACGGTCAAAACCGGCGGATAGAAGATCGCACCCCACGCCAAAATTTCAGTGACGCCGAGCACGAGGACGGCACGCCAGGGGCCGGCGATCAGGTCGCGCACGATCGGCATGAGGGGCACGGCGGGCGAGAAACACCCGACCCTAGCACGACGCACCCGTGCGTCGAGCTATCCGAAGTGCTTGACCATCGCCACTGCGGTTTCCGGGCACAGCGCCGCGAATTGTCGGCTGCCGCGGACCGCGTGCGGCACATCGCCGCGCGCGCAGACCGCATAGCCAAGTCGCGCGAAGAAATCCGTGCCGGATGCGGTCAGGAGATAGATCGCATGGCACTTGAGCGCGAGCGCCTCCGTCTCAAGCGTCTCCACCATCGCCGCTCCCATGCCCACCTGGCGCACCGGCGGCAACGTCACCAGCGAGCGCAACAGCGCATCGCTGCCGAAGATTTCGAGCCCGCCGAAGCCAACCGGGGTGCCCTCGATTGCCTCGAAGCGCCAGATCAATACACGTGCCTCGCGCACATCATCGGCCGGCAGCTTCGCCTTGACGAGCGCAGCCTTGACGCCCTCGCGTTCCCACGGCGCCAGCGGTATCGCGACGAGGCGGCGGCGCGTCATGACAGCATTCCCTTGCGCCGCGGCCGCAGACGTCACTGTCGCTTGAGCTGCGCAGTTCGCTCGATGATCAGACTTTGAGCCGCGATCAGCGCGAGGTCTGAGCGCTCGCCTGCGCCGCGCGCGGCGCGCAGCGCACAAAGATGCCAGTGCCGTAGCGTCCATCGATCTCCGGGTCGACGTATTTGAGGATCATCACGCGACCGTCAAAGGAGACGATTTCTCGATCCTGAGCACCCGGCGTGCGCCCTGCAGGACCGACATAGTCCCTGCCGGATGAACTGCCCTTGAGCCGAAGCTCCTGCAGCTCGCTGGAATCGGCGAGATACATCATGACGCCGCCGTTCGTGCCCTGGCCGATGACGTAGGGCTGCTTGCACTGGCCGCGGGCATTGGCCTCGGTACGCGCGCGGTCTTCCGGCTTGTGGTAGGCCGCATATCCCCAACGGCCGACAATCTCGGTCGGACGCACGCGCGCCGGGATCTCGGGTTCCGGCGGGGCGGAAGCGGCGACTTGCGGGGATTGCGTTGTGCTGCAGGCTGACACTGCCAACGCCGACAGCGCGGCTGCAACGAGCGACCCACCAAAACTGCGATTGCGCATCGAATTCCCTACTTCTGTCCGCCCCATTGAGGCGCGAGCGCAAAAGGCCCACCTACTTTATCAACCGCATGGTTAACGAGATGCAATCGTGCGGACCCTGTGAGACCCCGATCCGGCGACTTTGGTCGCAAGGTAGGGCCCTGCCAAGGCAGATGTGAGGCAGCCGGGCTGCGGAACTGGCCTCCGGCGCCGATCGCACAGCGGCGGGTTTGATCGTGCGCCCATCGCGGATCGGGCTGAGCGCTAAAACGTTCGCGATCGGCTCGCCGATGATCGTCAACGCGGCGCGAGCGAGGGGTGCCTCTCTTTGCCTTCTCTGGTGCAGTTCCCCGTGAGTCCCCGCCCATCCTTGACACGGGACGACCGACCTCCTATCTCCCGCGAGGCTTTTGGCACTCCCAACTTTGAGTGCTAACGGCTCACCAGACAACCCGATCCGTCAAAGGCTTAACCACCAAGCGCCCCTGAGGACAGCATATGGCCAAAACCAAGTTCCGTCCCCTGCACGACCGGGTGGTCGTGAAACGCATCGATGCCGAGGAAAAATCGAAGGGCGGCATCATTATTCCCGATACTGCCAAGGAGAAGCCGTCGCAGGGTGAGGTCATAGCGGTGGGCCCAGGTGGACGCGATGAGACCGGCAAGATCATTAAGCCCGACGTCAAGGCCGGGGACCTGGTGCTGTTCGGCAAGTGGTCGGGCACCGAGGTCAAGCTCGATGGCGAGGAACTCCTGATCATGAAGGAATCCGACATCATGGGCGTGATCGCTTGACGTCGAGTAATGCAAATCCGACCCGATGACTGCGTCGATTGCCGTGCCGGGGCGTGAACCCCGGCAATCATCCTCTTCGCAAGAATGATGGATTGCCGGGCCGAACCCGGTCATGACCGAGATGCGGAAATCGGGCGATCAAACAAAGCAATGGAGTGACTTGAAATGGCTGCGAAAGAGGTTCGCTTTTCCGGCGATGCGCGCGAGAAAATGCTGCGCGGCGTCGACATCCTGGCCAATGCCGTGAAGGTGACGCTTGGCCCTAAGGGCCGCAATGTCGTGCTCGACAAGAGCTTCGGCGCGCCCCGCATCACCAAAGACGGCGTGACCGTCGCGAAGGAAATCGAGCTCGAAGACAAGTTCGAGAACATGGGCGCTCGAATGGTGCGGGAGGTCGCGCAGAAGACCAATGACATGGCCGGTGATGGCACCACCACCGCCACCGTGCTCGCCCAGGCGATCGTCAGGGAAGGCGCCAAGTCCGTGGCGGCCGGCATGAATCCGATGGATCTCAAGCGGGGCATCGACATCGCCGTGAACGCGGTGGTGAAAGACATCGAGAAGCGGTCGAAAAAGGTCGGCTCCTCCGCCGAGGTTGCCCAGGTCGGCACGCTTGCGGCCAACGGCGACACCAAAGTCGGCAAGATGATCGCCGAGGCCATGCAGAAAGTCGGCAACGAAGGCGTGATTACGGTCGAGGAAGCCAAGGCGCTCGAAACCGAAGTCGAAATCGTCGAAGGCATGCAGTTCGACCGCGGCTATCTCTCGCCCTACTTCATTACGAACGCCGAGAAGATGGTGGCCGAGCTCGAGGACGCCTTCGTCCTCCTGCACGAGAAGAAGCTCTCCGGACTGCAGGCGATGCTGCCCGTGCTCGAGGCGATCGTGCAAGCGGGCAAGCCGCTGCTGATCGTGGCCGAGGACGTGGAGGGCGAGGCGCTCGCAACGCTCGTCGTCAATAAGTTACGCGGCGGGCTCAAAGTCGCCGCCGTCAAGGCGCCCGGCTTCGGCGACCGCCGCAAGGCCATGCTCGAGGACATCGCGATCCTCACCGGTGGCCAGCTGATCTCGGAAGATCTCGGCATCAAGCTCGAGAACGTGACCACCGCGATGCTCGGCCGCGCCAAGAAGGTCATCATCGAGAAGGAGAAGACCACGATCGTCGATGGCGCCGGCAAGCGCAAGGACATCGAGGCGCGGGTCGGCCAGATCAAGGCGCAGATCGAGGAGACCACCTCGGACTACGACCGCGAGAAGCTGCAGGAGCGTCTCGCCAAGCTCGCGGGCGGCGTCGCGGTGATCCGCGTCGGCGGCGCGACCGAGGTCGAGGTGAAGGAGCGCAAGGACCGCGTCGACGACGCGCTGCACGCAACCCGCGCGGCAGTCGAAGAAGGCATCCTGCCGGGCGGCGGCGTGCCGCTGCTGCGCGCCGTCAAGGCGCTCGCCCGCCTGCGCACCGAGAACGACGACCAGAAAACCGGCATCGAGATCGTCCGCAAGGCGATCACCCAGCCGGCGCGTCAGATCGCCATCAACTCGGGCGATGACGGCTCGGTCGTGGTGGGCAAGATCCTGGAGAAGGATCAGTACGCCTACGGCTACGACGCGCAGACCGGCGAGTACGGCAACCTGGTGTCCAAGGGCATCATCGACCCGACCAAGGTCGTGCGCACCGCCCTTCAGGACGCGGCCAGCGTAGCCGGCCTCCTGATCACCACCGAGGCGATGGTCGCCGAGCTGCCGAAGAAGAAGGCGCCGCCGATGCCGCCCGGCCATGGCGGCGGCATGGGCGACATGGACTTCTAAGGTCCTCCTCCCCGAGCGAAGACGAAGCGAGGGCGCGGCGCAAGCCGCGCCCTTTTGCGTA
>DATFQX010000381.1:0-3080 GCA_035263865.1 Xanthobacteraceae bacterium | reverse complement strand
GCGGCCGATCTGCCCGAGCTGCGCGAGCTCGATCTCAACCCCGTTCTGGCCGACCAGAACGGCCTCATCGCCGTCGATGCCCGGATCTCGGTGGCTCCCGTCGAGGCGGCGCGCCGCGGCCCACCGGGCCATCCGCGCTTCGCCATCAGGCCTTATCCCAAGGAATGGGAACGGCGCACCGAGCTGCGCGACGGAACCAAGATTTTGGCCCGGCCGGTGCGTCCGGAAGACGAGCCGTTGTATGGTCCCTTCCTCGCCGCGGTCACGCAGCAGGATTTGCGGCTGCGCTTCTTTGCGCCGGTGAAGGAATTCGGCCACACCTTCGTCGCGCGGTTCACGCAGATCGACTACGCGCGCGCAATGGCCTTCATCGCCATCGAGGAATCATCCGGCAACATGCTGGGCGTCGTCCGTCTGCACGCGGACGCAAACTACGAGCGCGGCGAATACGCCATCCTCGTGCGGTCCGACCTCAAAGGGCGCGGTCTCGGCTATCTGCTCATGCAGATGATCATCGAATATGCCCGCGCCGAAGGCCTCAAGATCATCGAGGGCCAGGTGCTCGCTGAAAACACCGCGATGCTGGCGATGTGCAGAGAGCTCGGATTCTCCGTTTCCCCCGATCCGAGCGATCCCGATACCTGCATCGTGAAGCTTGTCATTTCCGCCGCCGGGTCGAGGGCCTAGGGCAAGAGATCGCGCGTTAGTTCTCAAGATGCGGCATCGCTTGGGCGTGCGACCGCAACGCTATTGGTCGCCCGCGTGCCTTGCTCGGTGTCGACGATTTGCTGAGGAAGACCGAGAGAAAGCCGTCCTGCTGCGTTACCCACGAACGACCACAACCGGTATGTTACTGTGGGTGAGCACCTTGACTGTTTCGCTGCCGAGCACAACCGCCGAGACGCCGCGGCGGCCATGAGACGCAATCACAATTGCGTCACATCCTTTCTTTCTCGCCGTATCGATAATCGCCTCGTAGGGGTGCTCGTGTTCAACCTGCACCACATCGCAGGGCACGCCGGCCGCCGTGGCAGCATCCCTCGCCGCCTTGAGATATCTCGCAGTAAGAGTGGCAATACGCTTTTTGTACTCAGCCGGCGTGTCCGTGACCATACTCGCCTCCACCGCGAAAATATGGAACGGCTCCGACACGGTTACTGCGGAGACTTTGGCATTGAGAGCTTTTGCCAGTCCAATTCCCTGATCGACGGCTTTCTTCGAGAGTTCGGATCCGTCGGTGGGGACCAGGATATGCTTATACATCACCTCCCTCAAATTTCCTGATTGTGCGAAGCTGCACAACGGCCGATCATCGCCTTGGTGCGGCGGTACGCACGACCGCCGCACGCGCACGTCGATTGATATCAGGCGACCAGGAACCGCAACGACGGAGTCCGCTCGACGAATGAAAGCTTCTCCGCCCAGCCGTCGAGACCCCACACGTGTCCGGCGCGGTAGACGATCAGATAGACGCACAGCACCGCGTAGACGATGTGATAGTCGATGATGAAGTTGTTGGTGTTCTCGATGAACGGCCAATCCATGTGTGCCGTCCAATACATCATCAGAAGCGCAACGCCGAATGCGGCGCTCACGCGAACCATCAACCCGACCAGGAGCGAAAGCCCGATCAGCAGGTGACCGTAGCTGACCAGGAACGTCAGAACCGGGTCGGCCGCGGGCGTGGCGAGCACGGCATAGACGTCATGGAAGGTCTTCGTGTGGCTCAGGAACGCCGCCGCACTGAATTTCGGATTGAATACTTGATGCGACGCGGCATAGAGGAACGTCCACGCCATGAGGAGGCGGAAGACGAGAATAAAACTGCGGTCGGTAGTGGATTGGGTCATGACCTGGTCCCTTCGTTGCAGCTGAATGAATTGTTTTTGCTCTTCGGGCCAATATGTGATGCCCGTCAGCTCCCAGTATTGATCTACCTCAAAAAAACTGGCCGCTATTTCAGCGTGGCGTCGGTGCCGAGCTGTGCTGGCGCACCGGTATGAACCTACAAGTTCTGGTAATGATCCCAATCAAGAGCCCCGCCAAGGGGCGGCGGTGCATCAACTCGGGAGCCATGGAAGGTACAGCGGACATACTGCCGCCAGAGCGGCCGAGCGACCACCGCGATCGCATGGTTGGCAGCGCAGCAGATCGACAAACACATCCACAGAGGGACAGAAGGCAGCAACGTCGCTGAGTGTCACGACGCGCTGGCGCAGTGCCGCCCGGCATTTCTCCTTCGAGCTGCACGTGCCGCACCTCCGGCGCGCCACCGCAAAGCTCAGTTCGGTGCGTGGATCGACCATGGCGTTGAGGTCGATGCCGAGGTCTGCAACGAGCGCCCAGAACTCGGCTTCTGCAGAATGCCGGCGCGTTACCGTTTCATCGCAAAACTTGCTGTCGTTTGTCATCGCTGATGTCCCGAATCGCGTGCAAACGCATTTTCGTTGTGCCGGCAACGGCCCGCGCGGGCACGGCCGACGTTCAATAGATCGGCAAGCGCGACGACGAGGGCGACGGCACCTTCCTCGTGCGTCGCTTCGCCGAGGCGAGCATGGACGAGCGCTGGCGCGAGGAGGTCTTCGATTCGCTCGACGTGCCCTTCGTGCTCGCCCCGGCGCGCGGCACGCCCTCGCGCACGACGTCGTTCATCGCCGGCCTGCCGCTGTGCTGGCAAACCCACGCGCGCTCCACGGCGCGTCCCGATCTGAAGCGTGAGATCGAGCGGCCGCCGAAGCGCATGCGCCACGTTAATCACAAGCGCGGCGCCGAGCTGGTGGACGCTGCGCGCGTGGCCATGCTCACGCGCGAGCGCGACCTCGAGCAGATCGCCTACGCCTACCCGGGCGACGCCTGGATCCTCGAGGACGAAGACGGGCTGTGCTTCGTGGCCCTCGGCAAGGTGCCCGAGCGCCGCTTCGTGCTCGAGGCCACCTACGTCTATCTCGTGGTCAAGAACGGCGTGCCCGTGGGCTACCTGCAGGGCAGCGGACTCGGCGGCTGGGCCGAGATCAACTACAACATCTTCCCGCCGTGGCGCGGGCGCGACGCCGCCGCGCTCTACGCGCGCAGCCTCGCCG
>DATFQX010000380.1:0-2672 GCA_035263865.1 Xanthobacteraceae bacterium | reverse complement strand
AGAGACTGCTATAAACATCGGGTTCTCCGCCACGAACCCGATCGGCAAAAAGTCCTGCGGCACGTGGATAGGAACATTCGGCGCGGCAGGGTGCAAAGAAACGAAGGTCGACAACACCGGCTGGTAGAGCGTGTACCCATCCGGGGCGGCCCCCGATGCCAGCCGGACTGCAAGACTGCCGCCAGCACCCGGATGATTGTTCACCAGCACCTGTTGCTTCCAGACGTGGGTCAACCCATCGGCGACAATCCGCAAGGCCACATCCGGGGTGCTGCCAGCCGACGAATCAGCAATGATTTGTACTGGCTTGTCGGGGTACGGCCCCGTTTGTGCATCAGCCTCAGCAATGGTCGCCACCGCCACCGCCAGCAACCAGGCCAGCATATAGAAGATTCGGCGCTTCATTCGATCACCTCGTCGGCGCGGGCGAGTACGGTCGCTGGCATTTCGATGCCGAGCGCCCTGGCGGTCTTGAGGTTGATCACCAGCTCGTACTTGGTCGGCGCCTGTACCGGAAGGTCGGCCGGCTTCTCGCCACGGAGAATGCGGTCGACGTAGCTTGCCGCGCGCCGGTACGCGTCGATCGAATCGCTACCGTAGGAGATGAGGCCCCCGGCGGTCACCGAACTGCGATAGGGGTAGACCGCCGGCAGCCGGTACCGGGCTGCGAGCGTGATGATCAGCTTGCGATGAACGAACGCATACGCGCCCGTCGTCACGATCAGACCGCCATTTCCCCCGCGCGCAAATGCCGAAACGCCACGCTCGATCTCGCCGGCGTCGCGCACGTTGAGCGGCCGCAGTTCCACGCCGCCCAATGATGACGCCACCGACTGGATGACGCCGAACTGCGCGGCCCCTTGCGCCGTGACGGCATCCCGCAGAACCGCCACGCGCGTCACGCCGGGCGCGATCTCTTTGAGCAGCTCTAGCCATTTTGCGCTGGTGCCATACTCGTACAGAGCAAAGCCGGTGGTGTTGCCGCCCGGTCGTGCCAAGCTGTCGATGAAGCCCCCGCCGACCGGGTCGGTGATCTGCACGAACACAATCGGCACTGTGCGCGTCGCCTCTTGCAGCGGCCTTAAACTGGAGGCGCCATTGACCAGTACGACGTCCGGCGCGAGTTCGACCAATTCCACCACATATTTGCGAATCCGCTCGGCGCGAATGCGTTCGGTGTCATCTGCGCCCCAACGATAGTCGATCCGCACGTTGCGGCCGTCGGTCCAGCCCAACTCCTGGAGCTCCTGCAAAAACGCACCGATCCGGGCCATTCCTTCCGGATCGTCCGAGGGCAGCGCGGTGAGCACGCCGATGCGCCGCATTTTCTCGCGCTTCTGCGCACGCGCCGCGAGCGGCCACGCCGCTGCGCCGCCGAGCAGCGTGATGAACTGGCGGCGTTTCATTCGATCACCTCGTCGGCGAGGGACATCAAATTGTCAGAGAATTTCACCCCGAGCGCCTTGGCTGTCTTGAGGTTGATCACGAACTCGAACTTGGTCGGCTGCATGACCGGCAGATCAGCGGGCTTGGCGCCCTTCAGAACTCGGCCGGCATAAACGCCAACTTGGCGATACACTTCGGGAAGATCGATGCCATAGCTCATCAGGCCGCCGGCCTCGGCATAGTCGCGAAAAGGGTACATCGCGGGCACCGCATGACGCGCCGCCAAGGCCGCAAGCTTGTCGCGGCGCGAGGTAAAGAACGGATCGCTGGCCACCGCGAGCGCGGGGATACTATGCTGCGCAACGGATACGAAGGCCGTGTCGATCTCGCCATCGGTGCTGGCCCGCAAGACATGAGTCTGTACACCGATTGCACGCGCCGCCTCCTCTACATCGCTCAACTGGCCAGCAGCCGCTGGCCAGTTCGGGTTCAGCATGACGCCAAGCGCTGCCGCCTGCGGCACCAATTCACGCAACAGCCCGAGACGCTTGGCTTCCAGCGCGGAAGTCAAGATATTGATCCCAGTCGCATTTCCGCCTGGCCGGTTGTAGCTCGTCACGAGTCCCAGCTTGATCGGGTCGGTGCCGATCTCAAAGACGATCGGAATAGTCGCTGTTGCGGCCTTCGCCGCCTGGGCCGCAGGGTCGCCACCGACCGAAGCGAGCACAGCCACCGGCCGGCGCACGAGGTCCGTCGCCAGCGCCGGCAGTCGGTCGTATTGGCCGAGCGCCCATCGGTACTCGACGGCCACGTTCTGGCCCTCGAAGTAGCCGTTTTCGGCCAGTCCCCGGCGAAACGCAGCCACCAAGTGCGCGCTCTCATTGGGCATCCTCGTGCTCAGGAACCCGATCACTGGCATCGCCGGCTGCTGCGCGCGCGCCGCGAGCGGCCACATGGCTGCACCGCCGAGCAGCGTGATGAACTCGCGCCGTTTCATTCAATCACCTCGTCGGCCGCCATTCGCTGAACGGTGCATTATGGAATATCGCTCCGACTCCTCGCATTATTCGGCTTTGATGCTTGCTGCCTTGATGATCGGCGTCCAGCGCGCGATCTCGCTTGTGACCAGAGCGGCAAGCGATTGCGGGCCGCGCTTTGATTTAGCCGGAATGTCGCAGCCGAGGTCGAGCAGGCGATTATGTACGTTCTCGTCGTCGAGCGCTCTGTCGAGCGCATCGGTGAGTATGTCGAGGGCCGCCTTCGGTGTCCCCTTGGGCGCAAACAAG
>DATFQX010000379.1:0-23306 GCA_035263865.1 Xanthobacteraceae bacterium | reverse complement strand
GCGTCGCCTTCGAGTTCCGCTTTCGCGATGCCGAGCACAAGACCTTCTGGGATCATGGCTTCTTCTACGGCTCGCTGCTCGCAACCATGGCGCAGGGAATGATGCTCGGCGCCTTCATCCAGGGCTTCAAGGTCGAGGGCCGCGCCTTTGCCGGCGGCCCGCTCGATTTCTTGACGCCGTTCTCGGTTCTGACCGGCATTGCGCTCGTCTTCGGCTACGCGCTCCTGGGCGCCGGTTGGCTGGTGCTCAAGACCGAGGATGACATCCAGGCGCGGGCGCGCCGCTATGGCCGCGTTTGCCTGGTGGCTGTGGTGATCGGGATCGTGGTGGTGAGTCTATGGACGCCGCTGGCGAACGATGCGGTGTTCAGCCGTTGGTTCTCCTGGCCGAACATCCTCATTCTGTCGCCGGTGCCCGTCGCGACCGCCTTGGTCGCTTGGGCCACATGGCGGGCATTGGGCGGTGTGTCGCAGGCTGGCGGCTTCATCGGCGCCGTCGGCCTGTTCGCGCTCTCCTATATTGGCATCACCATCAGCCTCTTCCCGATGATCGTGCCGCATCACTATACTCTGATGCAGGCCGCCTCCCCGCCCGGCACGCAGGCGTTTCTCCTCGTCGGCACGCTGTTCCTGTTGCCGGTGATCCTCTTCTACTCAGGCTGGTCCTATTGGGTGTTCCGCGGCAAGGTGCGCGCCGATGTGAGCTATCATTGAGCTCTAGGCACAAGGTCGGGTGCGGGCGGCGGAAAATGTTTGATTCCGTGGATTAGCTTTGGGCTTTCGACTTGTTCAGGGTCACGGCGGCGCGAACGAGAGTCTTCAATGCCTCCTCGTCTATCTTCTCGCCCTCGCGGAAGCCGCGAGGAGTAGAAGTGGAGCGTTCCGGTGTGGTGGCACGGCGGATTGATCTGCACCGGCGAGGCTTACAAGAACGTCGTGAAGATGACCTTCGCCAAAGGGGCGGCCAGCAAATGCGCTTTTGGCACTACGCCATGACATGTACGTCGTCGACACGAGCTTCTTGGTCAGCTCGTAGAGCCGTTGCCGGGGCACTTGTTGTTCGGCGTGTAGCTCAAAGTGATATTGCCGGACTTGTCGACGGTGACGCGATTTTCCGGATCGGGCAGGTCTTCCGTGGTCAGCCAGAAATCCACGGTATGGCGCGCGAGCTCGCCGAGCAGACCCAGTGGCACCAGCGCGGTGATTGCCGCAAATCAGGAATAGACGAAGCAAAAAACCGCAAATTACATCGGCGACCACATCGAGCAGTTGTCCAACGCCATTACGTCCGACCGGTGCGACAATGCCAAACTCAGCAAGATGGGCAAGGTCTGCTGGCGAATGAACAGACGGCGTGTGCGATGGAGCATCAGGCAGCTCTGTTGCTCGCGCGTCTTGGTCGCCGCGAACCGCACGTTTGGCCTGGTGACCGCCTCGCAGATGGCCTCAGCGTCGGCGGCATCGTTCTTCTGTCGCTTGATGTAAGGCTTGACGTAGGCCGGCGGCATCAGGCGCACCGTATGACCACAAGCCTACAGTTCGCGCGACCCATGATGCGATGAGGCGCAGGCTTCAATGCCAACGAGGCACGGCGGTAGCTTCTGGAAGAATGGTCGTGACCGTCTGCATAATTAGCTCCTCCGAATCGCGGGAGCCTTAACAGCGCCCACATCGATGGCACTTCCGTGCCGGTGGAGGAGCCGTCCACAGCATCAATAGCGGACTCATGCAGTGCAGCAAGCAATTAACAGAATCCGAAGCCGCCAACCTGACAGCTTGTGGAGCAAGGTGGCGGCGGCATGCCGCGATGGACCGATTTCTAATCAACGCTTAGTACGATCTTGTGCGAGGGCTGCCCGAGCTGACTCAGCGAACGAGCATTATCGTCCGGTGACCGCAGTCCGATGGGTGTTGCTGCGCGCACGCCGCATTAGGGAGCAATTATCGCGGCAACGATCTCCTCTGTGCTTACGATGGCACTGGCGTAGTTGGGCATGTTGATATCGAGCGCGGCGTGCATCATCTCGTCCGAGTAATCCGCTGTCGCGTCTCTCACCACCGTGACCTCATAGCCGAGCTCAGCGGCAAAGCGGACGGTGGCTTCGATGCAGGTATGCGCGATCAGTCCGATGACGATGAGCTTGTGGATGCCGTGTTTCTTGAGCTGCAAATCCAGATCCGTGTTGGCGAAGCCGCTGGAGCACCAATGCTCCGCCACGACAATCTCGCCTGGCTTGGGCTCGAACTCGGCACGAAACTCGCCACCCCAGGTGCCCTATTCGAAGCTCTTCCGCTTCCACGATGCTTTCTGAATGGGCGCGATGTACTTCCAGGACTCGTAGTCACCCGGCCGGTATCGATGATGCGGCACATAGAAGACGCGAAGCTTCGCCTGGCGCGCGGCGTTCAGCACCTGCAGCATATGCGGAACGCAGTCATTGGCTTCGGCGACGGCGCGAATGCGGTCCCATATCTTGCCTCCCTCGGAGATGAAGTCGTTGTACGGATCGACCACCAGAAGGCCAGTGAGCTCCCGTTCGTATGTAGCTTCTGCCATGAGCGCACCTGTTGCGGTTTTCCCAAGAGCTACCGGGCCGCTTCGCCAGGTGTCGTCGACCGGTTATTTCTGTCCAGTGGCTTCAAGAATTATGGCCGCGATTTTGTCGGGCTGCGATATGAGGGAGAGGTGGCTTGCCTTTATCTCGATCGTTTTCGCGCCCATGCGCTTTGCCATAAAGCGTTGGAGATCGGGATTGATCGTCCGGTCTTCCGTAGAGACAGCATACCAGCTCGGCTTCGATCGCCATGCCGCCTGCGTCGTCTTGCCGGTGAGCAGAGCCTTATGGAATGGCTCCTGGACCGCATAGAGCACCTTCGCCTTCGCTTCCGGCGCGTCGCCTGCGAAATCGCGAAGGAACGCGTCCTCGGTCAGGCGCCCTTCATCGCCGTCAAAAACGATGCCGGCCGTTGCCGCCGGCGTTGGAAAGGTTTTGGCCAAGGCCGCATAATCCTCGCCCGCATCCGGCGCTCGCGCTGCCACATAGACAAGCGCCGAGACGTTCGGATGCACCCCGGCCTCTGTGACGATCATCCCGGAAAAGGAATGCCCGACCAGAACCATCGGCCCATCTTGTCGCGCCAGCACACGCTGCGCCGAAGCGACCGCTTCGGGCAGTGTTGTCAGCGGGTTCTGGACGGCCGTTGCATTGAGCCCCGCCGCCTGCAATCGCGCAATCACTTCGGACCAGCACGATCCGTCGGCGAAAAGTCCGTGGACGAGAACGACGTTTCGAGCTGGAGGGTCGCTCTGGGCGCTCAACGCGCGACGTGTGAGCGCAGCGGTAGCGCCGACTGCGAGAGCGGTAGCGAACCTACGACGATTCATCATGGGCTATTGCTCTGAGTGCAAATGAACTGATTTGGAAGGATTTTGCTCTACGATAATTGCCGTAACAAGATCAGTCTTGCTCAATCGCCTTCCTGGCGCTGGCCGGGACAGTTAATAGGTTTACGGCAGTCGCGAGCGAAAATAGTTAAGGATTGCTTCGGATCTCCAACAGCAGACCTCGAGCGGCGTTGTCCGTTTTGCTCTCAAAGCGGACAAAGAGCAGATCTCTCGGAATGCCCACTTTGTGCCATAAGCGGACTCATGCAGTGCAGCAAACGACATAGGAATCGCGATGTCGATCGTTAGCGCCTATGCTCAAGCCCTCTCATTGCTGCGTTTGCACTTGCACTGGCTCGCCCGGCTGCGCCGGTGTGCCGACAGCGATGACGAGATACCGCTTCGGTGTCGCACCGGTGCCTTGCGTAACCTGACGAATGGGACCGATCGTGTTGACGATGGCGGCGCCGGCAGGATTCGTCATGAATCCAGCGAGCGGCTCCAATCGCCCGGCACCGCTTGGATCGTCCGAGAGCGCCAGCACGAATGGTTGCTTGGGAGGCAGTCCGGTCACCGCCGCCTGCAGCACTTGCACGAGGCCTTGATCGAATAGGGTCACTTGCGTTGCGGGCTTGGAGTCCTTACCGGCTAACGTGAGCTGCACGAGCTGCGTCGCCGCGCCGAGCGGCTGCAGGTTCTGCATCCCATCGCCTTGAGGGACCGCGTTTGGCACATAGGCAACGCCTTGCGGCGCTTGTCCTATCGCGATCGTATCGACCACCTTGTTTTCAAGCGTGTCGATCACTGCGGCACGATCGGCATTTTCCAGCCCGACATAGATCCGCGTTCCGTCCCCGGACGGCCACAGGCCATGCGGCAAGGCACCCGTTGGCAGCGTGGCGACCTGTTCGAAGGAATCTGTCTTGAACACTTTCACCACATTCAATCCTCCGATCGTCACGTAAGCGAATTGACCGCGCGTGTTTCGCGCGATGTTGACGTGATTGGTGATGGGACCGGTGTCGATCACTTTGAGAATATCGAATGGCGGGCGCGCGTTGAACACCATCGCCTTGCCAACATCCTTGAGCGTCAGCCAGACCTGATTGCCGTCGGGCGTCGCAGCTATGTCGGGGCAGAACGGGCTTTCCTGCTTGATGCGCCCGATGATCTTGTGCCCAGCAGTCGTAATGACGACGGTTTCCGGGGTGAAACTGGAGCAGACATATCCATATCTGCCGTCTGGCGAGAAGATCGTCATGCCGGGCCCATTTGGCACCGTGATGCGGCTCTTTTCCTTGAAGGTATTCCCGTCGAGGACGGCAATATAATTCTCGCCGCGAATGCTGACCCAAACCTCTTTGCCGTCGAGCGTAAAGAATGATTCATGCGGCGAACGACCGACGTAAGCCACATGTTTGATCGCGTTGGTTGCTGTCTCGATGAACGTCACGGAGTTAGAGCCAATTGAGACCACTGCGAGCGTCCGGTGATCCGGCGAAAATCCCATCCCATGTACCAGCAGTTGCCCCCGGTAGAGCGGGCTGAGGTTTCCAGGCGTCGGATCGCCAAGGCGAATGACGCCGAGCAGCTTATTGTCGGCCGGATCGATGACCGACACGGTGTTGGAAAACTGGTCCGATGTGTAGAAACGGTCGCGATGACTTATAGCGATGTCTGGCGCGTTCGCGGCGCCGGGAGCTTGTCCCGCAAACGCCGGAATGACACAGGAGAGCAGCAGCAGCGCGAACGCGAGACGAAAAATCATTGGTTCAGCTCCTTCGGCTCACTGGTATCGAGTTCGGCGGTAATGATGTCCGCGCGGGCAGCAATCATCGTTGCGCCGCGGATGCGTCGTGCAAATAGCGCTGCATTAGCTCGATCTCCTGCTGCTGTTCCACAATGATACCCTGAGCAAGACGCCGCAAAGCTGGATCGCGGCCGTAGATCAGTTCGGCCTTGGCCATGTCGACCGCGCCCTGATGATGCGGAATCATCATCGCCGCGAAATCGCGATCCGGATTGCCCGTCGGCTTTGCTGCCATCATGCCGGCGTCCATGCGCTCCATCGCATGCATCATCTGCGCGGCGAACGTTGTTTCCGCAGGGCCAGAACTCGTATCGGCGTGATGGCTCTGTGCGAGGGCCAGCCCGGCAATCGACGCCGATAGCATAGGTGCTAACCATAGTGCCTTTCGCATGCTGTGCTCCAAGTAACTGAGGTAACGGGAATACTCTTTGCGCCGACGTTTGCTTCGCCCTCTACTGCGGCAACGGCAGCAAGATTTGAAAGATCGCACCGCGCGGCTTGGCCGAAGCGGCCGATAGACGCCCGCCGTGAGCCTCAACAATAGAGCGGCAAATGGACAAGCCCATTCCCATCCCTTTGCTTTTGCTCGTGAAGAACGGTTCGAAGATGCGTTTCAATGTCTCCGGTTCGATTCCCGAGCCGGAGTCCTCGATAGCAACAATACATTCGCCGGTCTCGGTCACCTCAGATCTGAGCTGTAAGACGCGCGAGCCGGCCGCGGTCGAACTCATGGCCTCGATGGCGTTCCTGACCAAGTTGAAAATGACCTGCTGTAACTGAACAGGATCCGCCATCACACGGGGCAACCCTTCCCTCAGGGTAGACTTGGTCAACACCCCATGTTCATCCAACTCGACGTGCAACAGTGTTAACACCTCTCGAATCTCGTCGTTGATATCGACCAACGTGCGGTTCGACATTTCTTTCTTAAACATGGCTCTGATCGTTTCGACCACCTGAGTCGCGCGGTTGCCGTTGCCTACGATGTTTTTTAATGCATGAGCCGCCTGCTCGAGGTTAGGCGTGTCTTTTGCCAGCCAACGCAATCCTGCGCCCGCATTCATTACGATGGCCGCCAGCGGCTGCTTGATCTCGTGAGCGATCGATGCGGACATCTGGCCGATGGCGGCGCTGCGGTTCATGTGCGCCAGCTCTGCCATGCGGCGGCTCGCCTCCACTTCGGCTTGGCGGCGGCGCCGGTGTTCGTAGAGCAGACCTCCGATCAAGAGCGACTGCAGCACCAGCACGACTGAAATCGCCATGATCTCCCAGCGATATTGCTCCCACGCCGTCGGCGATCGAAATCGAATTTCGCTCCCGACGGGCAATCGGTTCTCGCTGATGCCCCACCGCTGCAACTGCCGCCAATCGAAGACCGGCCTCAAAATCTCTTCACTATTGGTAATCGGAATGTCGGAAGCATTCTCTCCATCGAGAATGCGCAACGCAAATCGAGCCGCTACCCTACCGATGCCGCCGGGACTGACCACAAGACCACCAACGCTGCCGGCTCCGATAAACGGTTCGCTGTCACCGAAGGTCGGCCGGTTCGCAGCTTCGGCAACAAGTTGACTGGCTTCGGCGGGGAGATAGTGTTCTCCGGTAACATCCGTCGAGAAGCCGACGTACACCACGGCTGAGTCGCCTGGGAGCTCGCTAAGACGTTGCCTCAACTCGACCATCGACAAGCCGGTCAGGTCGATCACTTCGAACCGCGCACGAATGTCAGGCAGGTCATCGAGGAAATCCTGCCGCCATCCACCTGGCTTAATGCGGCTTCCCGCGAGAACAATTCGTTTCAGACCCGGAATGAGCGCATCTGCCGTCGCGACAATATCTTGCAGCTGGTGACGAAACGTGAATCCGGTGACGTTGGATGGAAGACTCAACCGCGCGGCGCGTCGCTCTTGGATACCGGCAAGGACCACGGGTGTGCCGGGCCAAAGCTCGTCGCGCAACCTCAGCGTAAACGGCAGATACCGCGAGGCGTTGGATACAATGACGCCGATAGCTTTATTGCGATACTTTTCACGGAAATGAGAACGCACGATATTGAAATAGTCTGGCGTATCATACGCATCAATTCCCAGGTTCTCGATAAAGACAAATGGAGGGTTCGCGGTTTCCGCTTTAATGGTGGCGTAAAAGGCCTCGCTCATTTGGCGAAACCACGGGTATATCGGAGTATCCTCATCGAGGAATAGAACGGTGCGCGGCAACGGCTCCGCTCGCGCCGAGACAAGCGCCAAGGCTGCCGCTAGACCGAGCACGATACGCATCAGAGTGCGACGTGGTTCGCTACTCGACACTCTAGACGACGATCTCTCCACGATCACCATCCCGCCAGCAGACATAAGGCGCAGATTGCGATCCGCCCGCCGGGCGTATCGTTCTCACCGCGTGAGGTCGCTCACACCTGCCAATACAGTATCAGTGTCGAGGTAAGAAAAACGGGCTGGCGACGGGAGCACCACTTGTTCAAGTTCCAAGATTCGGTAACTGGAAGCTATCAATGATGTTCACCTCGCTCGGCGCGCTCCAGCGCTGTCGAGACGCATCTAAGCAGTTCATCGGCATCACAAGGCTTGGTGAGGTACCCGATGATGCCATCGGCCATCGCGCGAATCCGAACACTCTCGTCCGGGTATGCGGTGATCAGAATCGTTGGAATGAGGTAGCCCGAGTCGATCAGGCGGCGGTGCAGTTCGATTCCGGTCATTCGCGGCATATGGACATCCGTGATCAAGCACGACGTATCGCTAATATTAGTGCGTTCGAGGAAATCTAGCGCGGACGAGAACGCCTCGACCGTGAATCCCATCGAAGTCATCAGACCCTGCAAAGCCTCGCGAAAGTCTTCATCATCATCGATGATCGAGATCAGAGTTTTCGCAGGCAAATGCGCCTCCTGCATCCCGTGAGAGAGTAGCACTGAACTGCTTCGCCAACGCCGTTTCGCGGGTGTAGAGCCGGGTACCCTTGGGCTAAGGACCATTATACCCTCGGATAGGACACCTGCGTCTTGTGGCTAAGATCAAGAAAGCGCATCTTACAGCAAGCTGGTTCGGGCCGGTGTCGGCTGGAGCGCTTGCCTCCTGGGACGAGCGGAACGATGACTGAGCCACAACCCTGTGTCGTCATCGTCGATGACGATCCAGATGTTCGAGAGGCGCTGAGCAGCCTGCTAAAATCCGTTGGTCTGCAGGTCAAAGCGCTCGCGACGCTGCCGGAGTTTTTGAAAAAAGGGCGCCCGGAAGGACCGACTTGCCTCGTGCTGGACGTCAGACTGCCCGGGCAAAGCGGTCTGGATTTCCAACGGGAGCTCGCTGCGGCGAAAATCGACGTTCCGATCATTTTCATGACCGCGTACGGCGATATTTCTATGTCAGTTCAGGCAATGAAGGGTGGGGCGCTCGAGTTCTTGACCAAGCCGGTCCGAGAACAGGACTTGCTGGATGCGATTCACCTCGCCCTCGAACGCGATCGCGCGCGATGCGAGACTGAAAAGCGACTGGCCGCGCTGCGGCAACGTTTCGAGACCCTGACTCCCCGCGAGCGCGAAGTGATGGCCGAAGTCTTGAAGGGGCGACTCAACAAGCAGATTGCCGGGGACATTGGTGTGAGTGAGGCCACCGTGAAAGCCCACCGAGGCCAGATCATGCGGAAAATGAAAGCCTCATCGCTGCTCGATCTCGCCCGCATGGGGGAACAGCTCAATTTCACGCCGAAAACGTCGCAAGCCTCTGAGTCCCGGGCGCGGGCGAATACCAGCTAGCGTGCGCCAGTGATTTCCAATGCCGCAGTTCCGATGAACCAGTCGTGGGAGCTGGGCACCGGGCCTCTCAGACGATGGCAGCGCCGGGATGATCCACCATTGCGCTAGGTGACGCAATTCAGGTTCACCGAGTCGATCAAACCGCCGAACCCTGATCCACCCATCCCGCAGTCGCAAGTCTCCTAGACCAAGGTCGACCGGCTTCGCCACCTTTCGCCATGCCATCCTGACGCATGTGCAATTGAGCGTTTGCGTAGGGAAGGAGCAAGGTATCTAAGTGCCTCGTTCTTTCGTCGAGCGCGGGCACTCCAACCTGAAAGGAGTGCTTCATGAACATGGCGATGACTCAGAAAGAAAGAGAAGCCAACATAATCTCTGCGGCATTTCCGTACCAAAAGCAGCGGCGGCGGGTCCTCGGCCGCGAGATGGCGTACGTGGAGGTGGGAAAGGGCGACCCGATCGTGCTGCTGCACGGCAATCCCACCTCGTCGTACCTATGGCGCAACGTGTTGCCGTACCTGCAGCCACGAGGCCGCTGCATCGCTCCCGACCTGATCGGCATGGGCGACTCCGACAAGCTGCCCGACAGTGGCCCCGGCTCGTATCGCTTCGTGGAGCACCGCCGCTACCTCGACGCACTGCTCGACGGCTTGGATGTGCACGAGCGCGTCACCTTCGTCGTCCATGATTGGGGCTCGGCCCTCGGTTTCGACTGGGCTAACCGCCACCGCGAGGCCATGAAGGGCATCGCGTTCATGGAGGCGATCGTGCGTCCCCAGCGGTGGGACCACTGGGACAAGATAAATATGCGTCCAGCCTTGCAGGCGCTGCGTTCCGGGGCCGGCGAGGAGATGGTCCTGCGAGACAACTTCTTCATCGAGAGGATCCTGCCCGGGGCCATCTTGCGCATCCTCTCCGCCGAGGAGATGACGCAATACCGACGGCCGTTCGCCGAACCCGGCGAGGGGCGACGGCCGACGCTGACGTGGCCCCGGCAGATCCCCATCGATGGAGAGCCTGCGGACGTGACTTCGGTCGTGGCCGCGTCCGCGGACTGGCTGTCAGCGAGCCGCGTGCCCAAGCTGTTCTTCAGGGCCGAACCCGGTGCGATCCTCGCGAACGACGAAGATCTCGCCTTCATCCGCAGCTTGCCAGCACTGATCGAAGTGAAGGTCGCGGGACGCCATTACGTCCAAGAAGATTCGCCGGACGAGATCGGGCGGGCCATCGCTGGCTGGATGTTGAAGCTATAGAGCGCACTTACCAGGCGACAAATGACTAAAATCGCTCATCAGCGAATAGCCGTCGACAGCATCGAAATCTTTTACAGGGAGGCTGGTCGCTCGAACGCTCCCGCACTCCTTCTGCTGCACGGCTTTCCAACTGCAAGCCACATGTTCCGCGATCTCATTCCGCAGCTCGCCGATCGATTTCATGTGATTGCGCCCGATCTGCCTGGGTTTGGCCAAACGGCCATGCCGGAACGGACCAGGTTCAGCTACACCTTCGATAACATCGCGGGCGCTATTGACCGCTTCACTGAAGTGATCGGACTTGGCCGCTTCGCCATCTATGTCTTCGACTATGGCGCACCGACGGGTTTCCGCCTCGCGGTGAGGCATCCCGAGCGCATCACCGCCATCATCTCGCAGAATGGCAATGCGTATGTCGAGGGCCTCAGCGACGGCTGGAAGCCGATCCGCGCATATTGGCAGGACCCGTCCGAAGCAAACCGCACAGCGCTGCGCGCCTTTCTCTCGCCCGAGACCACGGTCTGGCAATACACCCACGGCGTCGCGGACACGTCCTCGGTTTCTCCGGACGGGTATTCCCTCGACAACTTCTATCTCGCACGACCTGGCGCCGACGAAGTGCAGCTCGACCTCTTCGGCGACTACAAGAGCAACGTCGCGCTCTATCCCGAATTCCAAGCCTATTTTCGCAAGCACAAGCCGCCGTTTCTGGCAGCTTGGGGCAAGAACGACCCGTTTTTCCTCCCGCAAGGCGCGGAGGCGTTCAAGCGTGACATTCCAGACGCTGATGTGCGGTTCTTCGACACCGGCCACTTCGCCCTCGAGACGCACTGTGACGAGATCGCTGCGGCGATACGCAATTTCCTGTCGTGCTCTCAGTGACGCTCGACGTTCCGGAGGAGTAGCCAGATGCGCGCAGTAAGTTATGCCCTTGCCGCAGTAACGCTCCTGTGGAGTGCTGCCGCGGCGCAGAACAATCCGAATCAACCGTCACCAGCAACAAGCGGCAGTGCGCGGAGCACGGGCCAACCGGCCAGGAGTGTCCGGGAGGCGTCGATCGGTCATCGGCAACCGAAGGCGAAAGACGTGCCGTCCGAGGAAAACCTGGGAACAAGGTCCCTTGAAGACGAGACCATCGACAGGAAACTGCGCATCTGCCGCGATTGCTGACATTGTCTGCGCTCATCGCGGTGGCTGAGCGCAATCGTACATGGTCACCCCCATGCCTCAACCGGAACGATTCGACATCCTAATCGTCGGCAGCGGCAAGAGCGGCAAGCTGTTGGCTTGGCACATGGCGCAATCAGGGCAGCGCACGGCCGTGGTCGAGCGTCAGTGGATCGGCGGCTCCTGCCCCAACGTCGCCTGCCTCCCCAGCAAAAACGAAATTTGGAGCGCAAGGGTCGCGCATCTGGCGCGCCAGGGTGCGCGCTTCGGCGTCGTAACCGGCGACGTCACCACGGATATGCGGACCGTTCGCCAGCGCAAGCGCGACATGGTCAAGCGCGAAATCGCGGCGCATCTGCAGAACTACAAATCGACCGGCTCCGAATTGATCATGGGTAGGGGCCGCTTTGTGGCGCCGAAAACACTGGAGGTGCAACTCAATGAGGGCGGCACGCGTCTTCTGTCCGGCGATCGGGTTTTTCTCAACCTTGGAACGCACGCGGCAATCCCGCCCATCCCCGGTCTCCAAGCCAGCCGGCCGCTCACCCATGTTGAGGCGCTCGAACTCGATTACCTGCCCGCGCATCTGATCGTCCTCGGGGGCGGCTATGTCGGCCTCGAAATGGCGCAGGCTTACCGCCGCTTCGGCAGTCGCGTGACCGTCATCGAGACGGGGCCCCAGCTGATGAACCGAGAGGATCCCGACGTCGCCAATGAGGTGCAGCGGATCCTCGGCGACGAAGGCATCCAGTTTCTGCTCCCGGCCCAGGTCCGCGACGTTTACGGGCGATCTGGAGAGGAAGTGTGGGTCAGGATACGCACCCGATGCGGCGAGCAGGAACTTGAGGGCAGCGACATTCTGGTCGCGGCAGGGCGCATTCCAAACACGCAGTGGATCGGACTCGAGGAGAGCGGCGTCGAATTGGATGCTCGGGGATATATTCGCGTCAACGAGCGGCTGGAGACCACTGCGCCCGACGTCTGGGCGATGGGGGATTGCGCGGGCAGCCCGCAGTTCACGCACGTCGCCGGCGATGACTTTCGCATTATCCGTGACAACCTGGCCGGAGGAAACCGCAGCACGCGCGATCGGCTCGTGCCCTACTGCATGTTCACCGACCCGCCGCTGGCGCATGTGGGACTGAGCGAACAGCAGGCGCAGCGCCACGGCATCGCAGTGCGAGTGGCGAAATTACCCATGACCGCGGTATTGCGCACGGAGGCAACGGATGAAACGCAAGGCTTCATGAAGGCTGTTATCAGTAGAGATGACGATCTCATTCTCGGCTTCACGATGATCGGCGCCGAGGCGGGGGAGGTCATGGCGGCGGTGCAAACCGCCATGCTGGCGAAGCTGCCGTATCAGAAACTCCGCGACGCCATTCTTGCGCACCCAACTATGGCGGAGGGTCTCGGCTCCCTTTTTGAAAATATCCCACTGCGATCTGCTTTAGACGAGTTGCGCCAAGTGCTAGCCGCAACGGCGTAGCCTGCCCTGCAAGATCAGGTGAGGGATCATACCGGCTGATGATTGGAGAAAAGGATGGCTATTGGTGAAGATGACGTGCGTCAAGTCTTTCGAGGACCGGAGAACGGCGATCGGGCTGTCAGCATCCGCAGCTAACGTTGAAAGGTGCTATGATGCTGGCATCGCGTTTTCTCCTACGACACAACGCAGACATTCAGCAAAGATGGCCGCTACCACGGCATCATTGGCCACCGCAGGTCCCTCGCCTTCGCATGCCAGTCTCGTCGGCCTCGACGGAGTCAACTTTTTCGTTGCCGGTATTTCAGCTGGCTTCGGTCCCTACGTGGCCGCTTATCTGGCCGACCAAAAATGGACGCAGGACAATATCGGCTTCGTCCTGACCGCGAGCGGTCTCGCGGGCTTGCTCAGTCAGGTCCCCGGCGGCGAATTGTTGGATATCGTCCACTCGAAGCGAGCGCTCGTCGTGATGGGCGCCACCATGGTGGCCATCAGCGCGATCGTCATTGCGTTCGAGCCGAGCTTTCCGCTCGTTTTCACCGCCCTGGTGCTGCAGGGAATGACAGGCGGATTTCTTGGGCCGGCGATCGCCGCGATCAGCCTCGGTCTCGTCGGGCATGCGGCCTTGCCGCAACGGCTCGGGCGCAATCAACGTTTCGCCTCGACCGGAAGCCTGGTCGCAGCCGCGCTTATGGGCCTGATCGGATATGTCCTGTCATATCAAGCGATATTTTTGACGGTCGTCGCACTCACCCCGGCGCTGTTCGTCGCTCTCGCGCGCATCCGTGCAAACGACATCCATTTCGGCCGCGCCTGCGGCGCGCCGCATCACCACATGCCCAGTCAACCCGTGCGGGCAAGCCGCCGAGCCCTCTTGCAAAGCTCCGGGTTGCTCACGTTCGCCATCAGTCTGTTCCTGTTTCAATTCGCCAATGCCTCCGTGCTGCCGCTCGTCGTCGAGGCTCTCGTATACCAGGGGGCGCAGCGCTCCTCGCTCATGGTCTCGGCATTGATCATCCTGCCGCAGATCATCGTTGCCGTGATGGCGCCTTGGGTCGGACGACAGGCGAAAAGTTGGGGGCGCCGCCCGCTTCTCCTTATCGGGTTCGGTGCCTTGCCGATCCGCGCATTGCTGTTCGCGTCGGCCACTGATCCGTCGCTGCTTCTTTGCTTGCAGGTGCTCGATGGCATCAGTGGAGCCGTGCTGGGCGTGCTGACGGCACTGGTCGTTGCCGACCTCACGAGCGGCAGCGGCCGCTTCAACTTGGCCCAAGGCATCGTCGGGACAGCCTCCGGAATCGGCGCTTCGCTGAGCACCACGCTATTCGGTCTGATAGCGGTGAGTGTTGGCCGCACCGCGGTGTTTGTGAGCATTGCGTCGGTGGCGCTGCTTGGAACCTTGGTCCTTTGGTTCTTTATGCCTGAAACAAGGCCAGCAGCTGGGCAATAAACATCAATTCATGGACGCTCGAGTGCAGTAATAATGGCCGACATTGACCGAGAGCAAGGTTCCGACGACGCGCTTTCCTAAGAAAATGTTGCGATATACACGTCGCGCGTACGAGGACGCATCATGGCGTTTAAAGTTCAGGTTGGTCCGCCCCAGATCGCGATCCACGAGGGTCAAACAGTGCTCGTCAGCGAGCCGGACGGGCAGATCAACTGGCCGAGCGAAAAGGGTCTCTATTTGCTCGACACGCGGATAGTCAGCAACTGGGCGATTTACGCCAATGGCGAACCGTGGGAGCTACTGAATGGCGGTCCCATCAATTATCATGCCGCGCGCATCTTCCTCACCAACAAGTCCATTCTCACCGAAGACGGTACAATCGCGCCTCGCACCATCGGCCTGACGATCAGCCGGTCCATCACCGGCGGCTTGCACGAAGATTTCGATATCACCAACAACAGCATGAAGCCGGTACGGTTTCAGCTCGAAGTGGCGCCGCGATGCGATTTCGCCGACATCTTCGAGGTGAAGTCGGGCAACATCGTGCGCCGCGGCCAAATCACGACGGAATGGTCGCAGCGACGACAGCGGCTGCGCACCGCGTATTCGAACCGAGATTTTCACCGCTCGGTCACAATCACCGTGTCACGCGCAACGAGCAAGGCGGCTTACGCCAATGGGCGGCTCAGCTTTGAAGTGGCGCTTGGGCCGCGCGAGGCGTGGCACGCCTGTTTGCTGTACATGCTGGAAGACGGCAAACAACGCTTTCACGCGCCGCACGACTGCGTCGGGGAAAGTCGCAAGTCCCGCTACTCCCTGACGATGACGGAATGGCTCAAGACTGTGGTCAAGATCGAGACAAGCAACGAGGAATTCTACCGTCTCTTTCGCCAAGCACTCGAGGACATGGCCGCGCTGCGTCTGCCGATCAGGGGCACAGGCCATACTATCTTCCTGCCTGCCGCGGGACTGCCGTGGTTCGTCGCTCCATTCGGCCGCGATAGCCTGATCGTTTCGCTGCAGAATATGCTGGTCTATCCGGAATTCGCCCGCGGGGCGCTGGAGATTCTGGGTTCGTTGCAAGCCAAGGACGACGATCCATACCGCGATGCCGAACCGGGGAAGATCCTGCACGAATTGCGCTATGGCGAGCTCGCGCACTTCAAGCTCATCCCACACACCCCCTATTACGGAACCGCGGACGCGACGCCGCTTTACCTCATCACCCTGCACGCCGCCTGGCGCGCGACCGGCGACAAAGGACTGCTGGAACGGCACCTGCCGACGGCGGAAGGCTGCCTCGCCTGGATCGACAAACACGGCGACCGCGACGGCGACGGATTTCAGGAGTATCAGACGCGCTCTTCGGCCGGCTACGAAAACATGGGATGGAAGGACTCCGGCGATGCGGTCATGTATCCCAATGGCTCGCTGGTGAAGGGACCCAAGGCGCTCTGCGAGCTTCAGGGCTACGTTTACAACGCTTGGGTGCGCATGGCGGAGGCGTTCGACGCACTCGGCAAGGCTGATCGCGCGAAGGAATTGCGCGCCAAGGCTGTCGCCCTGTTCGAGCGGTTCAACGAAGCCTTCTGGGATGAGGAATTGGGGTTCTACGTCTATGCGCTCGACGGCAACAAAAACAAGGTTTTGACTGTCGCCTCCAATGCCGGCCATTGCCTATGGTGCGGCATCGTGCCCCCCGCGCGCGCAAGACGCGTGGTCGAGCGCCTGATGGCACCGGATATGTGGACGGGATGGGGCATTCGCACGCTCTCGGCCGATCATCGGGCATTCAATCCCTACAATTATCAGACTGGCTCGGTGTGGCCGCACGACAACGCCATCATCGCCGTGGGCTTCAAACTTTACGGTTTTGCTGCGGAGGCGGCGCGCGTCGCGCACGACGTGAGCGTGGCGGCAAGCCACTTTCTGCTCAATCAGCTGCCCGAGCTTTACACCGCGGCCGAGCGCACCGAGAGCAATTTCCCGGTGCAGTATATCGGCGCGAACGTGCCGCAAGCATGGGCGGCCGGCTCAGTCTTCATGCTGACCCAGGCCCTATTGGGGTTTCAGCCGGATGCGCCACGCAATAAGCTGTACGTCGATCCGTCGCTTCCGTACTGGCTGCCCGATTTGACGGTGCGCGACCTCCGCATCGGCAAGCACAAGCTCGACATCCGCTTCTGGGCCGAAGGCGACGCCACGGCATTTGAAGTCATCAAGGGAGACCCCAAGCTCGTCGAGCGCTGTGACATAACGTCCAAGACCGCACAGCTGCTTGGGATTTTGCATTAGCGGCTCAGCGAAGCCGCGGCCGAGCGCATTGGTTGGAACGATGGTCAGGAGAGCCGACATGGACCGGGAAGGAAGCGCTCCGTCATCTCTTCTTAACAGCGCTGCATCTCGTGGCGACGCGAGCACGCCGGCGGCGACCATTGCCGCAGAGGCCGCGGCAACGATTGCAAAAAGCTTTCCCGGCCGCAGGCCTGCACCCGCGACCATGGTGATTTTCGGAGCCGCGGGCGACCTGACCAAGCGTCTCGTCGTCCCGGCACTCTATAATCTCGTCAGGGGCGGCAAGCTTCCCGAAGGTTTCATTCTGATCGGCATCGATCGCAACGATGAAACGACGGAGGCGTGGTGCGGCAACCTGACCAACATGATCCAAGCCTTCGCTCGCGCCGGCGGGGGCGAGCGGCAGGCGCTCGACGAGGAAGCCTGGTCGTGGCTCATCAACCGCATGCATTATATGCGCGGAGATTTCACGCAGGCTGAAACTTACGGCCGGCTCGAGAAGCTGCTGAGCGAGCAATCCGGGCGCCAGGGCGGCACGGCCAACGTCCTGTTCTATCTGGCGGTCGCCGACCGGTTCTTTGGTCCGGTGATCGAGCAGCTCGGCCGCGCCGGGCTCACCCGCCAGTCCGAGAAAGCATGGCGGCGGATGATCGTTGAAAAACCCTTCGGGCACGACTTTGCCTCGGCGGAGGCGCTCAACGCCCAGATCCTCAAGGTATTGTCCGAGGAGCAGATCTACCGCATCGATCATTTCCTCGGCAAAGAAACCGTCCAGAACATTTTGGTGCTGCGCTTCGCCAACGGCATCTTCGAGCCGCTGTGGAATCGCGATCACATCGACCACGTTCAGATCACCGCCGCCGAGACCGTCGGCGTCGAGGCCCGCGGCCGCTTCTACGAAAAAACCGGCGCGCTGCGCGACATGGTGCCGAACCATCTGTTCCAGCTCCTTGCCATGATCGGCATGGAACCGCCGATCTCGTTCGATGCGGACGTCGTGCGCGCCAAGAAGACGGAGCTTTTACAGGCGGTTCATCCCGTCTCGCCGGAGAATGCCGTGCGTGGCCAGTACGCCGCCGGCGTCGTGCTGGACAAAAGCGTTCGCGATTACCGGCGCGAGGCCGACGTTGCGCCGAATTCGGGAACCGAAACCTATGTCGCGCTCAAGCTCGGCATCGATAACTGGCGCTGGGCCGGCGTGCCGTTCTATCTGCGCACCGGCAAGTACCTTTCCGCCCGAACCACGGAAATTGCGGTGCAATTTCGTCAGGCGCCCTATGCACTTTTTCGCGATACCCCAGTCGAGCGACTACCCCCAAATATCTTGATGCTCCGCATCCAACCGGATGAGGGGCTCTCGCTCAGCTTCAGCGCCAAGCGTCCCGGCGCTGATATTGAAATCGACGGCGTGGAAATGGACTTTGCCTATCGCGACTATTTCGCCCCGGTCGCCTCGGTCGGGTATGAGACGCTGATCTATGATTGCCTGATCGGGGATGCCACGCTGTTCCAGCGCGCCGATACGGTCGAGGCCGCCTGGCGCGCCGTTCAGGGACTGATCGATGCCTGGGCAAAAACTCCTGCCGAGGATTTTCCCAATTATGCCGCCGGCAGCACCGGGCCGCCGGCTGCCGATCGCCTGCTCGCACGCGATGGGCGCGCATGGTTGCCGATCACGGCCGATCATCGCCACGCGGGGCGCAGCGGATGATCGGCTTCCTTCGCATCGTTCTGCGGTCCAAGCAGTCGAACGCGACTTGATGAACGCGGGGGCGCGACGGAGGTAACAGCATGAAGGCCACTCGCATCCTGCATGATCTCGGCCAGAGCCTCTGGCTCGACAACATCACGCGCAACATGTTGAAGACGGGCGTGCTGCGCCGCTACATCGACGAGCTCTCGGTGACGGGGCTGACCTCGAATCCGACGATCTTCGACCACGCGATCAAGAACAGCAGCGACTACGATAGCGCGATCAAGAGCAAGCTCGCGCAAGGCAAATCGGGGGAGAAGCTGTTCTTCGAGCTCGCGCTGGAGGATATCAAAGAGGCGGCGGATCTCTTTCGGCCGGTTCACGATCGAACCCGTGGCGTGGACGGCTGGGTGTCGCTGGAAGTCTCGCCTTTGCTTGCGCACGACACCAAATCCACCCTTGCCGAGGCCAAGGACCTGCACAGCCAGGCGCAGCGCCCCAATGTCTTCATCAAGATTCCGGGCACGCCCGAAGGCCTGCCGGCGATCGAAGAGGCCATCTTCGCGGGAGTGCCGATCAACGTCACGCTCCTCTTCTCCGACGACCAGTACGTGGCGGCCGCAAACGCCTTCATGCGCGGCATCGAGCGGCGCATCGAAGCCGGCTTGCAGCCGGACATCACATCGGTGGCATCGCTCTTCATCAGCCGCTGGGACGTCGCTGTGACCGGGAAGGTGCCAGCGGAGCTCAACAATCGCCTCGGCATCGCCGTCGCCAAGCGCACGTACAAGGCCTATCGCGACTTGCTGACGTCCGAGCGATGGATGCGCGCCTACAATGCTGGCGCGCGTCCGCAACGCTTGCTGTGGGCGAGCACTGGGACGAAGGATCCGAAGGCCTCCGATGTGCTCTACGTCAAGAGTTTGGCGGCGCCATTCACGGTCAACACCATGCCCGAGGGCACGCTGAAAGCGCTTGCCGACCACGGCGAGGTCGGCGCAACGCTAGGCGCGGACAGCGGCAACGCGGAAGAGGAGCTGGCGCGGTTCGCGAAGGCGAAGATCGATGTCGATGCGCTCGCGCGGCAGCTTCAAGACGAAGGGGCAAAATCCTTCGTCAAATCATGGAACGATCTCATGGACGTGATCGGCTCCAAGTCCGCCGTCCTCAAACGGGCGAGCTAGCGCGATGAAAAGGCCCGCCGCCCGGCAACGGAAGCGCCGGCAGCCGCAAGCGCGCGCGGCAAAGCCGTCGTCGCGAAGAAAAGTGTTGGTGATCGACGTGGGCGGAACCGCGGTCAAGATCCTTGCCACCGGACAGACCGAACACCGCGCGTTTCCGTCCGGGCCGAGGATGACCCCGAGCCAAATGGTGTCCGCCGTGAAGAAGCTCGCTCGGGATTGGGACTATGACGCGGTATCGATCGGCTATCCCGGCCCGGTCGTCCACGGCTGCCCGATCGCCGAACCATACAATCTCGGACGCGGTTGGGTTGGGTTCGATTTCGCGGCCGCATTGGGCCGCTCGGTGCGGCTCGTCAATGACGCAGCCATGCAGGCGCTCGGCAGCTACAAGGGCGGCAAGATGCTCTTTCTCGGGCTCGGAACCGGATTTGGATCGGCCATGGTCGTCAACGGTATCGTCGAGCCCATGGAGCTCGGCCACTTGCCCTACAAGAAAGGCGTCTTCGAAGACTACGTGGGCCGGCGCGGGCTGGAGCAGTACGGCAAGAAGAAGTGGCGCCGCCACGTTGCCGATGTCGTGGCACGCTTCATTGCCGCGCTCGAACCCGACGATACGGTCATCGGCGGAGGCAACGTCAAAAAGCTCAATACGCTGCCCCCCGGTTCTCGCGCCGGCGACAACGACAATGCCTTCGCTGGCGGATTCCGGCTGTGGGAGCGCGCTCGCGCACACACGGGCATGCCTTCGAAACCATGGACCTAATCGATCGCAGAGGACGCAGAAATGGCTGCACGATCGGAGATATCTCGCACGCAATCGACGGGCAAAGACAGGGCGTGGCGGGCGCTTCAAGATCATTACGAGACAATGCGCAGCCGCCATTTGCGAGACTTGTTCGCGCATGATCCCAAGCGCGGCGAGCGGATGACGGTGGAGGCCGCCGGCATCTCTCTCGATTATTCGAAAAATCGCATCGACGACGAGACGCTGAGGCTGCTTGTCGCGCTCGCCGAACAATCCGGGCTGCGCGAGCGAATCGACGCCATGTTTCGCGGCGAGAAGATCAACGTCACGGAGAATCGCGCGGTCCTGCATGTTGCCTTGCGTGCGCCGAAGGGCGCCTCGATCATTGTCGACGGCAAGAACGTCGTGCCGGGGGTCCATGCCGTGCTCGACAAAATGGCCGCCTTCGCCAATCGCATCCGCAACGGCGAATGGAAGGGCCACACCGGCAAACGCATTCGCAACGTCATCAATATCGGTATCGGCGGCTCCGACCTCGGGCCGGCGATGGCCTACGAGGCGCTCAAGTCCTACAGCGACCGCGCCATGACGTTCCGATTCGTGTCCAACGTCGACGGCACCGATTTTGTCGAGGCGACGCGGGACCTCGATCCGGCGGAGACGCTGTTCATCATCTCCTCAAAGACATTCACAACGCTCGAGACGATGACCAACGCGCAAAGCGCGCGCGATTGGTCGCTGCGCGGGCTCGGCGGCGATGCCAAGGCGATCGCAAAACATTTCGTCGCCGTCTCAACGAACGCGGAAAAAGTCGCCGAATTCGGCATCGACACGGCAAACATGTTCGAGTTCTGGGATTGGGTCGGCGGCCGCTACTCGATGGACTCCGCAATCGGCCTTTCGACGATGCTTGCGATCGGGGGGGATCACTTCGGCGCCATGCTCGAGGGTTTCCATGCCGTCGACGAACATTTCCGTACCGCGCCATTCGCGCGCAACCTGCCGGTGCTCATGGGGCTGCTCGGCGTCTGGTACAACGACTTCTTCGGCGCGCAGACGGTCGCGGTGCTGCCCTACGACCAGTACCTCAAGCGCTTCCCCGCCTATCTCCAACAGCTGACGATGGAGAGCAACGGCAAGCACGTGACGCTTGCGGGGGGGCCGGTCGACCATCAGACCGGGCCGATCTACTGGGGCGAGCCGGGCACCAACGGCCAGCACTCGTTCTACCAACTGATCCACCAGGGCACGCGGTTCATTCCCTGCGACTTCATTGCTTTCGCCTACCCGCTCAACGCACTGGGGCGGCATCACGATCTGCTGCTGGCCAACGTTTTTGCGCAGACCGAGGCGCTTGCGTTCGGCAAAACGCGCGAGCAAGTTAAGGCCGAAGGCACGCCCGATTGGCTCGTCCCGCACCGCGTCTGTGAGGGAAACCGGCCGTCGAACACAATCCTGTTGGATCGTTTGACTCCCGCCGCGCTCGGAAAGCTCGTTGCGCTCTACGAACACAGCGTCTTCACCCAGGGAACGATCTGGAACATCGATTCGTTCGACCAGTGGGGGGTCGAGCTCGGCAAAGTTCTGGCGCAGCGCATCATCCCGGAGCTCGAGGGAAAGAGCGAGCCCAAGCTCGGCCATGACAGCTCAACCAACAATTTGATCCGCCGCTACCGCAGGCTCAAGGGCGCAACGTGACGACCGGCGCAGTCAAGCTCGCCCCTTCCATCCTCGCGGCCGATTTCGCCCGCTTGGGCGAGCAGGTGGCCGAGGCCGAGCGCGCCGGAGCCGATCGCATCCACGTCGACGTGATGGACGGACACTTCGTGCCGAATCTGTCCATGGGCGCGGTGGTCGTCAAATCGCTACGGCGCGTGACGCGCCTGCCGCTGGAAGTGCACCTGATGATTTTCAACCCGGATTTTTTTCTCGATGAATTCGCGCAGGCCGGGGCCGATTCATTCTTGGTGCATTGGGAAGGCAATACCGACCTCTCACGCACCGTGCAACGGATCAAGGCTTTAGGAAAAGGCGCCGGTGTCGCCATCAATCCGGCAACGCCTGCGAGCCTGCTCGAGGACATCATGCCGGACATCGACCAGGTATTGGTCATGACCGTGAACCCGGGCTTCGGACACCAGCATTTCCTCCCGACCACGCTGCCGAAGATTTCTCGTGCGCGCGAGATGGTCGAGCGCGTCAAGCCTCGTTGCAGCCTCGAGGTGGATGGGGGGATCGACGCGACTTCGGCGCCGCGCGCGGTCGCCGCGGGCGCCGATGTGCTAGTGGCAGGGTCGGCAATCTTCAACGACAGCGAAAGCGTCGCCGCCGCCATGCAGCGACTGCGGGATGCGGTTCAGCGTTAACGGAGAAGGATGTCATGCAGCTCGCGATGATCGGTTTGGGCCGGATGGGCGCCAACATGGTGCGGCGATTGATCAAGGGCGGCCACGAGTGTGTGGTCTTTGACATGTCGCCGAAGGCGGTCGCCGATCTGGCGCGAGAGAAGGCGGTCAGCGCGACCTCGCTTGCGGACCTCGTGGGCAAGCTCAAAAAGCCGCGCGCGGTCTGGCTGATGGTGCCGGCCGCAGTCGTGGACAAGAGCATCGCGGATCTCGTGCCGCATCTCGAGCGCGGCGACATCCTCATCGATGGCGGCAATTCGTACTATGTCGACGACATCCGCCGCGCAAAGGAGCTCGCGTCCAAGGGGATCAACTACGTGGATGTCGGGACCAGCGGCGGCGTGTGGGGCCTGGAGCGCGGTTACTGCATGATGATCGGCGGCCCGGAGGCGGGCGTGCGGCATCTCGATCCGATCTTCAAGACGCTCGCCCCGGGCGCGGGAGACAGCCCGCGCACGCCCGGGCGCGAGAAGATCGGCGGCACCGCCGAGCTCGGTTACCTGCATTGCGGAGGAAACGGCGCCGGTCACTTCGTCAAGATGGTCCACAATGGCATCGAGTACGGCATCATGGCCGCTTATGCCGAAGGGATGAGCATTCTGCGCCACGCGAACGTCGGCGAGCAGCAACACGCAGCCGACGCGGAAACGACGCCGCTG
>DATFQX010000378.1:0-4553 GCA_035263865.1 Xanthobacteraceae bacterium | reverse complement strand
TCGCTTCTTCCATACCCGAACAGTTGCGTGGGCGCGAGCCCGCATCAGCAAGGAAGGGATACGAAGATGCTCTCGTTTTGCGGAATCGACGTGTCGAAAGATCGTTTGGACGTCATGGTGTTGCCCGAGGAGCAATGCTGTTCGGTGCCGAATGACGCCAGTGGCTGGGCCGCGCTCGTCGAGCGGCTGCGAAACTTCTCGATCATGGCAATCGGGCTCGAGGCGAGCGGCGGGTATGAGCGTGGTGTTATGCGCGCGTTGCTCGCAGCAGGAATGTCGGTGCGGCAGGTCAATCCGTTCAAGCTGCGGCAGTTCGCGAGGGCAAGCGGAGTTCTGGCGAAGAACGATCCGCTCGATGCCCGAATGATCTTCGTCGGCATCATGCCGACACGTCCAGCGCAGCGGCCGACGCCGGCCACCGAGCAGCTGGTCGAGACGCTTGCTGTCCGCCGCCAACTCAGCGCCGAGAAAGTCGCCGCTGAGAATGCTTCCAGACTGCTGGAAGAGACAATATTGCGGCGTCTTTCTCGTCGACGTATCAGGAGGCTCGCCGCCGACGTCGAGGTGCTGGACGAGCGCCTGCTCGAGATAGTTGCAACAGATGCCGTGCTCGCCCGCCGCTACCGACTGCTCACCTCGATGCCGGGAGTCGGATCGCTGTTGGCCTGCACGCTGATCGCGCTCTTGCCCGAGCTCGGCCGCATGAATCGCAAACAAGTCGCTGCTCTGGCTGGTGTTGCGCCTTACGCCTTCGAGAGCGGCACGCTCAGGGGTAGGCGCTGCATCTGGGGCGGCCGCGCAAACGTGCGCCAGGTGCTCTACATGGCAGCGTTGAGCGCCAGCAATTGGAATCCTGCCCTCAAGGCGTTCCACGACCGGCTCGAGGCCGCCGGAAAGAAGCCGAAGGTCACGATCGTGGCGGTGATGCGTAAGATGATCACCACGCTCAACGCAATGGTTCGTGACGATGTTGTTTGGGCCGACCGTCATAGCGGTCGGAACAGTGTGACGACCGCACGGTAGCCGTTGCGCTGAGCGATTTGGCCGAGTCAAGACCGTAGCCGCGCGTAGCGCGGGGGCGCGAAGCGCCAGCCTTGACGCGGCCAAATCGCTCAGCGATCTCACTGCGACAAGATGACAGTTGCTCATTCGATCACCTCGTCGGCGAGTACCAGTAGCTTGTCAGGAATCTGAAGGCCGAGCGCCTTGGCGGTCTTGAGGTTGATCACCAAATCGAACTTGGTGGGCTGTACCACGGGCAGATCGGCAGGCTTCTCACCCTTGAGAATACGGCCGACGTAGACTCCAGCTTGGTGCCATTCGTCGGCTCGGTTAGCCCCATAGCTCATTAGGCCTCCGGCCGCGGCGAACTCGCGGTTGACGTAAATCGCAGGTATCGCGTGGCGGACCGACAGTGCGCCAAGCTGTCCGCTTTGGCTGTTGAAGAAAGAGTCTTGGCTGATCATTAGGGCGTCTGCCCGCAGTTCGTTCAATTTCGCAAAGACCGCATCGAAATCGCGCTCGGTACTGGCATTCACGACATGGAGTTGCAAACCGAGCTTGAGGGCAGCCGCCTGCGAGTCTCTCGACTGGGTCTCGAGATTGGGGTTGGTTGGATTGACAAGCAAAGCCATGGTGGTGGCTTTAGGCACCGAGTCGTGTAGCAACTCCACCAGCTTCGGTCCGAGTTGCCGCCCGGACGGTTTAGGCTTGTGACCAGTCCGATTTGTACGGGATCGGCAATCGTGGTGAAGACAACAGGGATCGTCGCCGTAGCCGCTTTTGCAGCAAGCGCCGCCGGGGTGCTAGTCGCGGCAATCACGTTCACCTTGCGCTGGACCAAATCGGCGATAAGTGATGGGAGCTGATCATTTTGGCCCTCCGCCCAACGAACTTGTATGGCCACGTTGTGGCCTTCGACGTAACCGGTTTCGTCCAACCCTTTAAGAAAGCCCGCAAAGACTCGCTCGTAACCTTGGGGAGAACCGGCGCTGACAAAACCAATAAGGGGCATCGCAGGCTGCTGCCCGCGCGCCGCGAGCGGCCATGTTACCGCGCCGCCGAGCAGCGTGATGAACTCTCGGCGCTTCATTGCCCGATGCCTCCCGTGCTCCCGACCGAAAGGATAGCACACCTCGGCACGGCAGACTGCTGCATCCATTCTCCTGGGCGGAACGAGATGATCGCGATCACGCCGCCGATAATTTCTTCCAAGGAGGTAGCCCCAAAAACAGGTCACCCCATTTCCCCGCCAGGACCTCCTCACCGCCAGAAATCGTTTCTGCCAAATTTCCGGGGATGGCGCCTGGATGAAAATTTGAAACCAAAAAGCCCCCCTACCGGAGGGGGCACACATAAGAAGCTCGGCGACAAAGGCAAAATGGCAGTGCTGGCTTTCAGCCAAGCTCGTTTGAGATGCGATGGACCGTGCCAGTCCCGATCCCGAGCGATCTCGCCACCTTCAAGATGCCCACGCCCTTCGCAAGTTGCTTTCGCACCTTGCGTTCGGTTGCGCTGTCGATCTTCGGTCGGCCGAGTTTCACGCCCTGCGCTATCGCGCGCTTGAGCCCTGCTTTGATCCGTTGGCGGATCATCGTCCGCTCAAACTCAGCAAAGGCACCAGTTAGCTGGAACACGAGCTTGCCCATATGTCGTCGTGTCGATCGCCTGCTGGTACAAGTCCACGCCGCAGGCTTCGAGATGTTGGCGCAGGAGACAGTCTACCCCTCGCAGGTAAGGTTTATCCGCATGAAATCGGCATCCAAGAAACGCGCGCCAAGCATCAAAAACTTGACAGTAAACCGGCGCTACCTCACCGAGCGCGAGGCCGAGCGGCTGATGGACTGCGCGCGCAAGCATGACGCTACGGGCATCGCGACGCGACCATGATCCTGGTTGCCTACCGCCACGGCCTGCGAGCCTCGGAGGTCTGCGACCTGCAATGGCAGCAGATCGAGTTATCCGAAGGCCGCCTGCATGTGCACCGCGTCAAGAACGGGATTGCCAGCGTGCACCCGATCCGCGGTGACGAGATGCGAGCACTGCGTAAGCTACGCCGCGACTACCCCAGGGACGCTTACATATTCGTTTCCGAGCGCGGCGGACCAATCAGTCCCATTGGCTTCCACCGGCTTGTGCAGCGCGTCGGGGAGGCCGCCAAGATGCCATTCCCGATCCACCCACACATGCTGCGCCATGCCTGTGGGTTCAAGCTCGCCAACGATGGCCACGACACGCGGGCGTTGCAGCACTACCTCGGGCACAAGAACATCCAGCACACGGTCAGCTACACCGAGATGGCTCCCGACCGGTTCAAAGATTTTTGGCGTTGATTGCTGTCGGTGCCGGCAGGCTCGGGACGACTTCCGCTTCCCCCTCAATAACCTTGGCATTCTCGCCTATTCCGCGCTGTCGCATCAGGGTTTCCACCGCTTCCAGGGTGCGTTCGAGCTGCTCATCGCTCATCGCCTTGACGCCGCCGGAATGCTCCAACTTCATCTCCCGCGGCACCAACATTGCGCAGACCTTCAAATACGCAGCCGGCGACTCGCGCCGCACCCGCTTGAACACCTCGCGCCCATGCTGCTGCCAATCCTCCGCCAGATCGAGCAGAAAGCGCTTGTTGAACGCTCTGCGCGTAGCCTCCGGTGACCCGCCGGGGTTTCCAGAGAACCCCGGCGCGAACTTGCCGTTGATGCGGCCATTGATGAGCTTGCGAGCGGTGTTTGACTCAGCGTTCGCGTTCATTTTCATCGCCTGGTTCTGAGGGGTGACTTATATATGATTCTGGACGAGCTTCAGCCAAGCCCGTGCTGGGCATCGGCACTAACAGGACGGCAGTTCCAACCTTTTCGTGATGCGCCGCATGCGCTCCGGCATGAAATCTAGAGAAAAAAGTGGCGCATCAGGATTTTTTAGTGCTCTCGTCGTAATAGTGGATCTCGTAAAGCAAGCAGCCCCGCTCCGACTTGAAGGGGCCGTGGTACACGCCCGGCGGGCGGCAGGCATAGGTCGGCGCGTCGAAGGCTTCGCCGCCTTTGCCCTGCGCGTCGTTGCCGACGATGAGGTCGCCGGAGACCAAGTAGACCTCTTCCCAATGGTCGTGCACAAAGGGGGCCGTGGTGTAGACGCCGGGCTCGATGCGCAGAAGCCGAGTGCGGCTGCCCATCTTGCGGCTCTCGTCGAGGTCGCTCGCAAGAATTTTCTGCTTAATACCCGCCGGATACCCGGGCGGCGTGGCCCAGCCGCTATTCATGTCGACCCGGGTGAACTCGAGATGCGGCTTGTTCATCGGCATGGTTGCTCTCCGGCAATCAGTCGTTCATCCCAAGAGAGGCGTGTGCACGCCATCTGGCGGCCACGGATGAAACTGTTCATCCGGGTTGATATCATTGCCGCCGCCATATCAACAAGCACTTCTGCCCCCTCACTGCGACGCAATGCCCTCGCTCGCCCAACTCACAGCTCATCTGGCCCGTGGCGGGAAAAGCCGCGGCCTGGTCGAGCAATGCTTGGCGCGCATCACGGATCAATCTGGAGAAGGGCGGCGCGTC
>DATFQX010000377.1:0-4959 GCA_035263865.1 Xanthobacteraceae bacterium | reverse complement strand
CTCGGCTGAACTGCACCCCTGGGGATGGACAGGTGAAGGTGCGAGAATCGGACTATCTCGACCGGGCTTTCGAGGAGAAAGCCCATGGCCAAACACCGCAGCTATTCGATCGAGTTCGAGCGCCAGGTGGCGCAGGAGTATCTCGGCGGCGAGACACTGCACGGACTTTCGCGAATGGGTTTATGTCGGATGGCGTCCACCACAGCCGCGGGTCGATGTCTGTCCCTCACCATGACAAACCACCCCTTCAGCGTCGGCGTAATCACCACGTCGCGCACGAGGATGGCGAAGGCCGCCTCGATCTCGCTCCTCGTGCTAGCCTTGAAGAGTTGAATCTGCAGTCCCATTGCACGGGCGGCGTCCGGTATGTCGCGCAGCGTGCTCTCGGTAGCTGGGATATTGGCCGGATTGACCAGCACGGCAATCCGAACAGCATCAGCAAGGAAGGGTTGCGAAGATACTCTCGTGGTGCGCAATCGACGACGTCGATGGGGTCGATCGCCACAGCGGTCGACACAGCGTGGCGACCGCACGATAGCCGCTGCGCTGATGGATTGGGCCGAGTCAAGGCCGTAGCCGCCGCGTAGCGCGGGGGCGCGAAGCGCCAGCCTTGACGCGGCCAAATCGCTCAGCGATCTCACTGCGACAAGATGACAGTTGCTCATTCAATGACCTCGTCGGCGCGGGCGAGCAGGCTCGGCGGCACGTCGAGGCCGAGTGCCTTGGCTGTGATCAGGTTGATGACAAGCTCGAACTTGGTCGACTGCACGACCGGCAGGTCGGCAGGCTTTGCGCCCTTGAGGATGCGGCCGGCGTAGGCACCGAGCTGCCGATACACCTCTGTCAAGCTCGTCCCGTAGGTTATCAGGCCGCCGACTTCCACAAACTCTCGACCAATGTAGACGGCAGGAATCGCATGGCGCGTCGCCAAGGTGGCCACCTGCAGCCGCCGGTTGGTGAAGAACGAGTCGACGCCGACCACGAGCGCGTCGGCTCGATTGCGAACAAGTGTCGCGAAAGCAGCCTCGATCTCGCGGCTGTCGCTCGCCCGAATGACATCGATCTGCACCCCGGTGGCGGACGACGCTGCCGTCACGTCCTTCGTCACGCCTTCGACAATCGGGTTGGTCGGATTGATCAGCAGTCCGATGCGCGCGGCTGTGGGGAGAAGCTCGCGCAACAGCCCCAGTTGCTTTGCGCCCAGCTCTGCGGCGAAGCTGTTTACGCCGGTGGCGTTGCCGCCCGGCCGGGCAAGACCGGCGACAAGACCGAGTTTGACCGGATCGCCGGCGACGTAGAACACAATTGGAATCGTTGTGGTCGCAGCCTTAGCCGTGACTGCAGCAGGGATGGGGCCTGCGACGATCACCGCCACCTGACGGCGCACCAGCTCCGCCGCCATCTCCGGCAGTCGATCATATTGACCCTCGGCCCACAGGTATGCGATGGCCACATTCCGCCCCTCCACGTAGCCGGCTTCCGCCAGACCCTGGCGGAATACCGCTACCCGTGCTGCGCTCGCCCCAGGCGAACTCGCATCGAGATAGCCAACCACCTGCATCGGCTGCTGCGCGCGCGCCGCGAGCGGCCATGCTGCTACACCGCTGCCGAGAAGCGCGATGAATTCCCGCCGCCTCATGGGGCTGACCCCAAGGCCAAGGATCACGGACGAAGTATAGCAGGTCTTAGAGTGGGTCAGTGGCGCGCATCGCAATAAAAAGCGGCGCCTCAGCGCGGCGCACGCTGGGCCACCGGCAGAAGCGCTGATTCCTGCACGGCCGCTCGGTGCAACGAGCACGGCCGGCGTTGCTCCGGGTAGGGATTAACTTTGGGTGCGCTCCCGTCGCGGACGGCGACCGCCGGGCTTGCGATAGCGTGATATGCTTCGGTGAGACAGAGCCGATGTCGTCTCAGCAACTGATCCTCAAGCGCTCCGCACCGCCAATGCTCGCAGCTTGCCTTCTTGCAGATTGATGACAAGCTCGTATTTGGTCGGCTACTCGACCGGTCGGCGGCTTTTTGCTGCAATTCTTCCGCAAGGGATTAGCGGACCGCGGCTACGTCATTGATGAGAGCGCGACGATGGAATTGCGCTGCCGTATCTCGTTGGGCTAATCCTAACTTTATGATACTCGCCTCGCCCACGACCAAGACGAGCAGCATGATGATGATCCAGCAGAGGAACAGTTCGTAAGTCGTCATCCGCCAGACTGCCTTTCTGGCCCTAAGGGCTGGGTAACACAGAGGCCCGCTCTGGGGGATTGTAGCCAATGCGGCCAGCCGATCGGAGCGACCCTCTGACCGCGGCGGTTTGCGGGCAAACTCAGGAACCAAGAAAATCTGCAGCGACGGCGGGTCGGGGGCGCTTGGATGATTCGGTGTTTAGTCTCCGAACAAACTCCCGCGTAATGTCTTCAATGCGCCTTCGCATAAGAGATCGGGATTGCGCTCGCCGGTCTTGGCAATTTCGATAATTTGCTTGGCGATCACCCCATTGGCGAAATCGTCTCCAAGCCCGAGGGATATGCGAGTCATTTCGAGCGCGACACCCAGAACCCGCTTGGTTTCGGGATCGAAATTGAAGTTGTCTAGGCAAGGCGTGATGGGCAAGCAAGAACCCCGTCGAAAGGTGATCCCATCTTACACGCGAGCGACCTGCCGTCGGCTCGATTTACCGTCCGAGGATCCCATAGACCGCGACTGCATGAAGCGTCGAGTTGATTCCGATTACCCCGCGGTCACGGAACCCCCGAGAAACCGTCAGGTCCGATAACGTTCGGGGTAGGGATGCCGCTGATCACGCCAATTGTGCCTATTAGGAGCAGCAGCAGAACGATTACCGGTACCGTCCAGGCAAAATCCGATGGCTTCCACGGGCCTACATGGCTCCGAGTAATGATGGTGCTCATTTGAACTCTCCCTCTCTTTGCGATCTGCAAAACTGATCCCGACAGCCCGCAGTGCAATCCCAAGCCTTAAGATAGTGCATTCCGGCCTAGTCGAAGACTTGCTATCTTTTGAGGTCCATATAACTAAGCCGTATGGGTCGCAGTCATGCAGGGCGACCACCGCGTGGACCGACTCAAGCTCCATGAGTTGCACGTTCTGCTCGCTGTGGCGCAGGCCGGAAGCATGGCGAAGGCCGCCGCACAGCTTGCAATTTCCGAGCCCGCCGTCTCGAGGGCAATCTCCGACATGGAGCACACGCTTGGCGTGTCTCTCTTCGATCGCAGCTCCAGGGGCGTCGAGCCGACGCCGTATGGCTGCGCGCTGATCAAGCGAGGCGTTGCTGTTTTTGATGAACTCCGGCTAGGGATCAGGGAAATCGAGTTCATCAAGGACCCGACAATAGGAGAAGTGCATATCGGTGTGACTTCGACGATCGCGGAGGTCGGGATCATTGCCGCCGTCATCGATCATATCTCCCAAAAATATCCGCGCGTCAGTTTTCATGTCGTGGAGGCTACGCCCGAGAGGCTTTTCCACGAACTGCGGGAGCGCAACCTGGATTTGATCGTCTTGCTCACGTTGGATCCGCTCGTGAGCAACGATATCGTCTCGGAAACGCTCTACGAAGACCGGATGGTCGTTGTGGCGGCAGCCAATAATCCGTGGACTCGGCGGAGCCCGATCGAACTTGCAGATCTTGTCAACGAGCATTGGACGCTGCCTGAGCCAGGACATCCCGTGACGTCGATCGTGGCCCAAGCCTTCCGCGCAATCGAGTGTGAGACTCCGCGGGTAACCGCGACGGCAGCTCCAGGCCGTATACGCGACACTCTGCTGGCGACCGGACGATTTCTAACCGTGGCCCAAGAATCCGCGCTGCATTTCGGCACAACGCTTTCCCCTCTCAAGGTCTTGCCCGTGGAACTCTCCATGGGCCGAGGAACGACGAACATCATGACCCTGAAAAAACGAGCCCTGAGCCCGGCTGTAAGGCTTTTCATTGAACACATCCGAGAGGCCGCCAAGCCGCTGGCGAAGACAAAATAGGGCTACGGTTGTTGGTGCAGGGTGCGCGCGCCGGCTTGTTCGATGATCGCGAACCGTTTTGGGTCCGTCCTGTAAGCTGGCTCCAGCCGGATGTCAGCAATTTGAACAGCTCGTTTTGTTGCCAGAACGCGACCCATCGTCGTCCCCGGATTTGGGCTCAGCACAGGTTCGCGTTGCCGCGCCTCCGCATATGCAGGCGGCGCTCCATGCAGCGCGACGGCCCGGAATCCATCGCCCTCGCACAACCACAAGACACCGAACTTGGCCTCGCAGAGGCGCGTTGCCTCCGCCAGTATGGTTTCAAAGACGGGCTGCAGGTCTCCGGGTGAGCTTGAGATGACATTTAGCACCTCATCGGTCGCCGCCTGCCGCTCCAGCGCCTCGGAAAGGTGCCCATGCGCCTCGGCGAGCTCACGGGCGCGCACTTCGAGTTGCTTTTTCAACTCGACCAGTGAATTGGGCCCGTTGCTAACGCGCGCTGTCGTCTTCGTTCCACTCGAACGAAGCTTGCGGCCGCGCGTTCGGCTATTTGCGCCTTTGAGAGACAAGGTCACCTCGTCGGCACAGTCACTGGTCCCCTTTCGGTCGGGCCCGCCCAGGCTTTAGCCTATCAATCTTAACAGAACCGCCCGATGAACTCGCGCCCGTTCATTCGATCACCTCGTCGGCCGCCATTCGCGGAACGGGACGTTATGGAACGTCAGCCGGGATCACTCCGGCTTGATGTTGGCCGCCCGGATCACCTCGCCCCACTTGTCGGTTTCTTCGACGATAAGCTTGCCGAACTCGGCGGGCGAGCCCGCAAGCACAGTGCCACCTAGGTCGGCAAGGCGCGCTTTCATATTGGGGTCGGCGAGGGCCACGTTGATCTCCTTGTTGAGCTTGTCGACGATCTCGGCCGGCGTGCTCTTGGGCGCGACGATGCCGAACCAGTGGCTCGCCTCGAAGCCCGGCACGAAATCG
>DATFQX010000376.1:0-2082 GCA_035263865.1 Xanthobacteraceae bacterium | reverse complement strand
CAGTCGTGCCCGATCGGTTCCACTCACCGCGACAGTGATCCCCTCGCGCATGCTCGCTGCCCCCATCGCCCAAGAGAGGATACACCTCCGGGGATTCTTATGTTAGATTTTATCCACTCTCATGTCCGCTCTTTCAAGTAGCAGGCGCGTAAATTCGTGGCTCCATTGGAAGCAGTGGCTTCAGGCGTTGCCGGGCAAGGCAGGAAGCACGGTCGTCATGACGACGGTTGATCATACTCTGATGCGCGGGTCGAAACCGCATGACCGTTGATGCGTCGCGGAGCTGCCTCGGTCTAGGAACCTGCGTCTGGGTCGGCGACCCCGGCAGTTAGTGGATGCGAGGGTTCTCCTAACCGCGACCGCGCCCCCGGCCTTGCCCAGCAACAGCATGTCGAGTGGTTCGCCGGCGCCTCCCTGCGTTGGACATCGGTTTGCTGCGATCAGCCCGCAGCCGGCGGCACGCGCCGGGCGATCGCCCAAACAAAGCCCGCCAGCTCACGTGCGATCGCGGCAGTAACGACATTGGCTGGCTTGCGGCTGCGGGCGAGCTTACGATAGCGCGCGCATAACCGCAGCTGTGCCTTCCAGGCGATCTCGCGGATCGGCCTGGGCTGCGCCTCCTGGCGAAGCAGCAACTCGCGGCTGAGCCGCGCTGGAAATCGGTAGGTCCAGGCTGCCTCGATCAGCAGCCGGCGGGCCGCGCTACTGCCGGCCTTGGTCAGACCGCCGCGTCTGACGCTGGCACCACTGGAATGCTCACTCGGCACCAGCCCAAGATAAGCCATGAGCTGGCGCGGACTGCCGAAGCGCGAGAGGTCGCCCAGTTCGGCGATCAGCGTTGCTGCATTGACCAATGCCATGCCGCGCATCGTCTGCAGCGCCGCCACCACCGGGGCCAATTTCCAATCGGGCAGCATCGCTTCGATCTGCGCTGTCAGCCGATTGCGCCGCGCCTCGGCAGTTTCGACCGCCTGAATGTAATCCTCGAGCACGATATGATGCACCGCCTGCTCGAACCTGAGCCCCGCGAGCCAGCGACGATGCAGCTTGGTCCAAGCCGGCCGCCGGTAATGGCAACCCTGGCGCAACAGGAAGCTCGAGAGCTGCTGGCGCGCGCGGCGCAAGGCCCGCACCGCGTCGAGGCGTGCCCGCACCAAGTCGCGCATCGCCTCATGCCCGGGATCGGGGACCCACACCGCGGTCAACTCGCCTGCCCGGTGCAGCTTCGCCAGACTGGATGCGTCTCTCCGGTCAGTCTTGATCCGGTCGCCCGGCCGCTTGGGAATCAAGGAAGGAGCAACAACGACACAGTCGTGCCCACTCGCCGACAACTGGCGTTGGATCCCGTAACCACACGGCCCCGCCTCATAGCAGAACCGCAACTTCGCCCCGTCCTGGCTGAGCTTGCGAACCAACCGTTGCAACGCCGCCGGCGTGTTCGCGATCCGGCCGTAGTCCCGAACCTCACCGCGCAAGCCGCCTTCCGCGACCGCCACGACGATCCCGTCCTTGTGAACATCAAGTCCGACATACGTGATACGATCCCCCAAGACCCGTCTCCTATGCATGAGGCCCGGCACCGGCCAATCCGGTGCAACCCTCGCACCTGCATACTGTGAGACGGGTCACCCCGTACTCAGGCGCACATGTGGTCTAGCGGCGGCGTGTCGCGATGTGCGAGGGTCATCTTCGCGCAGCGACCCCCCGCCTTACAAAAGGCGGAGTTCTGGAGTATAATAGTCGCTGCTAATTCAGACAACATTTTATCAGATTTTACAAATGGCTTTGTTTCTGGTTCTCTTCTGGTCTTCGGCCGTGATGTGGCGAAGCATTGCTGCCAATTCCCGTAATTCCCGGTTCGACGGATTTAATTCCCGTTTCGGCCTGCTGAAATTCCCAGTTAGGGCCGCTAAGGGAATTAGCCCGCAAACGTTTGATTTTGCTCTCCTTTTTCGCGTCGTAATAGCCGCCAAATCGGGAAAATCGACGAAATTCCCGTTAGAACGGGAAAAACTGGGAAATCGGGCGGCGATATTGTCCGCCGCGGCGCGGTGACCTAGGATCGCACGACGGATCACCGAT